>JBHHVZ010000010.1:0-47356 GCA_046756245.1 Parvularculaceae bacterium | reverse complement strand
GCGGCATCGGCAGCAACCTGCCGTACGACTTCTTCAACTCGCAGGAGCTGTTCGTGGCCGACATCACCGGCGACGGCATGCTGGACGTCATCGGCGGAGATCGGCTGAACAGCCGGGCCGGCTCCGGCGCCGTAACCGGGTTTGGAATTCTTGCGGCTCGACGTTTCGTGAACGCCGCCTAAGGTCTGTTGAGATTCAGGCCGTCTCACCCGTCATCCCGGATGCGCCGCAGCGTGAAACGCTGCTGCGCTGATCCGGGATCGCTGTCGGCAACGCCCAATCTTATCCGATCCCGTGTCGGCAAAGCAGCACTCACGTGCTGCATTGCGCACGGGATGACGTGGAGAGATGAATCTCAACAAGCCCTAATTTGAAATGGCGCTGATCACTTCTCGTTGTCGCTGACGAGGACGGGGCCGCGCGCGCCGGAGCTTTCGGCCTCGCGCATCACGCCGAGCCGGCGGGCGACTTCGCGGTACGCTTCGGTGACGCCGCCGAGATCCTTGCGGAAGCGGTCCTTGTCCATGATGTCGCCGGACTCGATGTCCCACAGCCGGCAGGAATCGGGGCTGATTTCGTCGGCGACGACGAGGCGCATCATGTCGCCTTCATACTGGCGGCCGAATTCGACCTTGAAGTCGACGAGCTTGATGCCGACTCCGGCGAACAGGCCCGAAAGGAAATCGTTGATGCGGAGCGCCAGCGCCATCATGTCGTCGATTTCCTGCGGGCTGGCCCAGTTAAACGCAGTGATATGTTCTTCGGAGACCATCGGATCGCCGAGATCGTCGTTCTTGTGATAGAACTCGATGATCGAGCGCGGCAGCGCCGCGCCGTCCTCGAGCCCGAGGCGCTTGACGACGGCGCCGGCGGCGACGTTGCGCACCACGACCTCGAGCGGAATGATCTCGAGATGCCGCACAAGCTGCTCGCGCATGTTGAGGCGGCGGATGAAATGGGTCGGCACGCCGATGCGTTCCAGCCCCATCATGATAAATTCGGATATGCGGTTGTTGAGGACGCCCTTGCCTTCGAGCACCGCGTGCTTCTTGTTGTTGAAGGCGGTGGCGTCGTCCTTGAAATACTGGATAAGGGTGCCGGGCTCGGGCCCCTCGAACAGGATCTTGGCCTTGCCCTCATAAACCTGCTTGCGACGGGCCATGGGTTTCGTCCTTCTGGGCCTTTCGGCGGCGGGATCCGCGACGGTCTGCGGGCTAGGGTCGGGCGACTCGCCGGCCCGCCGCCAGACCTTGGCTAGCACGGCGTCGAGCATGCGGAAAGCGCGGGTGATACGCGTCCGGGACCGGAATGAAAACCCCGTTCCCGCTCTTTTTTGCTGCGATTGCGCCCGCGCCCGAGGACCGATAAAGAACAGGGGCGTGCACGCCGCCGGCCGCGCTTCAGCAGCGCTTTTGCGTATTTTCGGAGACCCAGACGATGACCACCTTCGACGACCGAAAGGACAAGTACGAGAAGAAATTCGCCCACGACCAGGACCTTCAGTTCCGGGCGACCGCGCGCCGCAACAAGCTTCTCGGGCTGTGGGCGGCGGAAATGCTTGGCTACAGCGGCGACAAGGCAGAGGAGTATGCCCGGTCAGTGGTCAAGGCCGATCTCGAAGAGCCGGGCGACGAAGACGTCTTCCGCAAGATTCGCGGCGATTTCGACGCCGCCGGCGTCGACCAGTCGGACCACCAGATCCGCCGCCACATGGAGGAATTCCTCGCCGCCGCCATCGAGGAGATTAAGGAGAAGGGGTGATGGCGGGATTTAATAAGATCGCTGTCATTCTCGCCATGGGATCAGCGATTTGGTTCGTCGTTGGGTTTTATGATTTGATCGAAACCTTCATCCAATGGTCGCAGGTCCCGGAAGGCATATCCCGAGAGGGGGTTGGCTTTTCGGGATTGCTATTTAGCATTCTTGATTCTTTGTTTTTGCTGGGGTCAGCGGCGATGGTCGAATATCTCAGCAGAATCTGGAACGCTCTGAGATACTCGAAAGATCAATAAGTTCTGGGCTAGACCTTATGGCGCGAGTTGCAGGCAAGAAGGCGTTCATCACCGGCGCGGCGCAGGGGCTCGGAGCGTGTATTGCGCGGATGCTGGCCGATGAGGGCGCGAAAGTCACGCTGACCGACATCAACGCCGAAGGCGCCGAAGCGACGGCGGCGAAGATCAACGAAAAGCACGAAGGCGCGACCGCCGCGTTCGCCCATGATGTGACGAGCGAAGACGACTGGAAGGCGGCGCTGGCCGGCGCCGACTCCTTTATGGGCGGAATCAATGTGCTCGTGAATAACGCCGGCGTCGCCTCGTTCGGATCGATCGAGACGGAAACGTTTGAAAATTGGCGGCGCGTGCAGGAAATCGACGTCGACTCGATCTTCATGGGCACGAAAGCCGCCATGCCTTATCTGAAGGCCGCCCAGCCCGCCTCGATCGTCAACATCTCGTCGGTCGCCGGCATGATCGCGCATGCCGACATGCTTTCCTACAACGCCGCTAAAGCGGCGGTGTGGATGATGACCAAGTCGATCGCGCTGCACTGCGCGCGCGAAGGCCTCGACATTCGCTGCAATTCCGTCCATCCCGCGTTTACGCGCACGCCGATCATCGATCCGCTGGTCGCTTTCGCCGGCGGCGGCGAAAACGGGGAGGAGAAACTCGCCCGGCAAATCCCATTGAAACGCCTCGGCGAGCCGGAAGACGTGGGCTATGCGGTTCTTTATCTCGCGTCCGACGAATCGCGGTTCGTGACCGCGTCGGAGTTCAAGATCGACGGCGGCATCACGGCGCAATAACGGCGCGGCTCTCCTTGTGTTGGCCGCGCTGCAAGCGGGCGGGCGCGAAAAGGCCTCTTGCGCCTGTTGTTTTAATGTATTAAAACATGAATTCAATCGAAAGGGCCGGAAAAGCCGGCCGTCTGACGCCAGGCTGCACTGACGGCCTGAGATTCCATTTGAAGATCGACATTGGAATTGAAGGCTTTTTCCTGACGTTATGAGTGGCGGTCAGTGCAGCGTCGTTCGAATCGAAAGGAACGTTCATGCGCGGACCGAAGAGACAGAAGACGGCAGCGGCGCGCACCCGGGAGGGAAAAGCGCTGTTTGCGGCCATATCAAAGCTCAAAAGCGCGACCGAGGTCGAACGCTTCCTGCGCGACCTGGCGACGCCGGCCGAAATCGAGGCCCTGGCCGAACGCTGGCGCATTGCGCGCCTGTTGTACGCCGGCGCGCTTTCCTATCGCGACATCGCCGCCGAAACCGGCGCCAGCACCGCGACGGTGGCGCGCGTCGCGCGGTTTCTGGGCGAGGAGGGCTGGAGCGGATACCGACTTGTTTTGGAGCGCGGACGCTGAAGCGTTTTTCCGGCGCGGCGCGCTCCGGGGCGGGGAGTTTTTGTTATGTCTCAATATATTAATACAATAAAACAGGATGGGGATCGGCTCCGCTTCGCAATTGCTGCAGAGCGGGGGTCGTTTTGGACGATGCGCACGGCGTCGGCGGCGTCGGAGCGGATTTTTCGTCGCGCCTGCATTTTCGCACCTTTGCGCGCCTTCACGCGCCGCGTTTTTACACCTGCGGCGTGCTAGAGCATGTTCTCCGAAATGCGAGTCGGAGAACATGCTCTAGGTTTTTGTTTTGTCGCGCATTTTATCCGAAAACCGGTTCCCACTTTTCGGAATGCGCTCTAGTGGAGCGAATTTGACATTCGATCACCGCTTGCAGCCAGTCTCGTATCGAATGTCAAATTCAAAAGCTCCACTAGAATCAAATAATTGCTAGTGGTCCTTTTGATTCCGACATTTGCTCTCGAACGTGCTGCAACGGGATGCAAATGTCGGAATCGGACCACTAGCGACCGGAGAAATCTTATGAGCGACGACCGTTTGCGCATCGCCATCCAGAAATCGGGCCGGCTGTCCGAAGGAAGCATTGATCTTCTGAAGAAATGCGGCCTCACCATCTCGCGCGGCCGCGACCGACTTTACGGCCGGGTGCAGGAAATGCCGATTGATGTGCTGCTGCTGCGCGATGACGACATCCCGGCTTTCGTCGCTGATGACGCCTGCGATATCGGCGTGGTCGGGAGCAACGTCTTTGAAGAAGACCGCCTGACGCAGGATCATGACGCGCCGGCTCGGGAAGAGTTGCGGCTCGGCTTCGGCCGTTGCCGACTGATGCTCGCCGCGCCCAAGGAATGGTCGTTCGACGGCGCCGCTTCGCTGGAAAGCAAACGCATCGCCACCTCCTATCCCGGCCTGACGCGGCGTTATCTCGACAAGCACGGCGTCGACGCCCGCGTGGTGACGATGAAGGGATCCGTTGAGGTGGCGCCGCGACTGAAAATCGCCGATGCGGTCTGCGATATCGTCTCTACCGGCGCGACGCTCGACGCCAACGGCTTGCGCCCTGTCGCGACGGCGTTTGAATCGGAAGCCGTCCTCATCCGCAACCCCGCCGCCTTCAGTCCCGCCAAACAGGCGGTGTTCGAGGCGCTGTTGAAACGTATAGACGGCGTCATGACCTCGCGCGAGGCGAAATATGTGATGATGAACGCGCCGCGCGAAGCGGTTCCCGCCATCACCGCGCGCCTGCCGGGCGCCGAAGCGCCGACCGTGCTGGCGCTCGCCGGCAAGGAAGACCGCGTCGCCATTCACGCGGTCTGCCGCGAAAGCGTCTTCTGGGACACGCTTGAGGATCTCAAGGCGCTCGGCGCCAGCGCCATCCTCGTTCTGCCGATCGAAAAGATGATGGCGTAGATGCATCCGCAATTGATATTCCATACGGTTCGGAAATCCTGCATTTCTTCCTGTAAAGCTGAAAGGCGCGGTTCCAGATGACATCGCTACGATCCACGATTGACGAATGTTTGAACGCTCCGACGAGGATTGATTTCTGGGCGCAGCTTCTCGTGAAACAAGGCGCGGCGAGCGCCGCTGAAGTCGGCGTCTGGAAGGGCGACTTCGCGGCGGAAATTCTGAAGCGCTGCCCGGGGATCGAGCAGTATTTCATGATCGATCCGTGGCGCCGTCTCGACGCCTGGAACAAGCCGGCCAATGTCGAGGACGATGCGTTCGCGGCCATTTACGCCGAAGCGATGTCGAAAACCGACTTTGCGAAGGACCGCATTTCAGTGCTTCGGGGAAAAACGACGGAAGTCATCGACGCCATTCCGGATAATTCGCTCGACTTTGTTTATATCGACGGCGATCACACGCTGAAAGGCATATCGATCGATCTCATCCGCTCCTATGCGAAAGTGAAACCGGGCGGCGTTGTCGGCGGCGATGATCTCGCGCGCAACATGTGGCACCATCCGGCGCAATTCGAACCGACGCTGGTCTTTCCTTTCGCCGTCTATTTCGCGGAGGCCGTCGGCGCGCCGATATACGCGCTGCCCAACAGCCAGTTCCTGATCCAAAAGCAGACCGGGGACGGGTTTTCTTTCGAAGATCTCGTCGGAATTTACGACGATTTCGGGCTCCGCAATCAGCTTCCCAAAAGGCCCGGCCTGATGAAGAGGGTTAAGGCGGCGACGCCGGCGCCGATCAAAAGGATCGCGAAATTTCTCTTGGGCAAGTCCTAGGGTTCGCCGAGCTGAGGCGTCCTCGGGTGCGAAGGTTGGCGCCCCTGGAGGGAGAATGTTTGAACGTAGTGGCTGGCTTGCCAAGCCGTAGCAGCGAGAAGGCCGCCTTCCACCGGATCAAGTCCGGAGTACGGCGCGACAGCCCTCTCGCTAATCTCGCTTCGCTCGATAAGCTGTGAAGGGCGCCGCAGCAGGGGAGGATCCGCCTACGCTAAAGCTTCGGCGGACGAGTTTTATTAATACGCAAATATCCGGTCACTCGCCATTCGAAGCCTTGGCGAAGGGTGGTGCCGCAGGGGAGGATTGAACTCCCGGCCTCACCCTTACCAAGGGTGCGCTCTACCACTGAGCTACTGCGGCCAATCGCCAATAGAGGCGGGGCGGGGTATAGCCCGGCGCGCGCGCGTTGAAAAGCGCCGCCGGACAGACGCATTGAAATTCTCGGGCGTAAAAGACTGTGCTAATCACGGCCTTGGGGACAACGCCACGCATTCGCCCCGCGCTTCAGGAGCGCTGTGATGGACTTCAAGCCGTTCGACGCCCGAAACTATCCGACACTCGGCGTCAGGGAAGGCTACGCCGCCTGGTCGTCCACCTATGAATCGACGGTGCTCGACGAGATGGACATCCGCCTGCTGGAGCGGATCGAGACGGTCGACTGGGCGGCACCGGCGCGCGCGCTTGATCTCGCCTGCGGCACCGGCCGCACCGGGCGCTGGCTTGCGAATAAAGGCGCGCAAGCGATCGATGGCGTCGATCTGATGCCGGAAATGCTGGAAAAATCCCGCGCGCGCGGGGTTTACACTGACCTGACCGTCGCTGACATCCGCGATACCGGGTTCAAGGGCGGGCGCTACGGCCTCGTTACGGTCGTTCTCGCCGACGAGCATCTGCCCGATCTCGGCCCGCTCTATCGCGAAGCGCGTCGTTTGGCGCGCGAAGACGGCGCGTTCGTCATTGTCGGCTATCATTCGCATTTCCTGATGAATGGGATCCCGACCCATTTCAACGCCGCCGACGGCGCGCCGCGCGCCATTGAGAGCCACGTCCATCTGTTCAGCGATCATGTCAGGGCCGCGCATTCAGCCGGCTGGTCGCTTGCCGAAATGCATGAAGGACTGGTCGACGAAGACTGGATCGCGAAAAAGCCGAAATGGAAACGCTTTCTGCGTCACCCGGTCAGCTTCGCCATGGTCTGGCGCGCCGCCGGCGCTGCTGACGCGTGCGGCTGATCCGGCTTGGGGCCTGTGAACATATAGCACGTGAGCCGCGGTGGAGGCGAAAATGGCCATATGGAAGGAGGAAAGTGCAGAGCGTATCAGGGAATACGGTCAAGCTTTTCGACGCGCCAGATGGTCATTTTCGCCCCACCCGTTCGGGCGCGGCGGCTTTGGCCGTCCGGTTCGTCGCCGATCTTGCCCGTATCGCCGATACGCGCGGCGATCGGCTCCTGCCGAATCGGTCGAAGCCGCGACGCGTCGCGGCCACGCGGTATATGTCCACAGGCCCTAATGCGGCTTCTTTTTTCGCGCCGCCAGAAGCGCCTCGCGCGTTTCGAGATCGCGCGCTTCGGAACGGTCGGCGATCGAGTGATAGAGCGTCGGAACGGCGAAATTCATGTCGGCCCGGACCTCGTCCATCGGCTTCGCCATATAGGCTTCCCAGTCGGCGTTGAAGACGCTTTTCGCGGCCTTGGCGACGCGCGTCGCCTCGTTCATGCAGCCCCAGACCGGCAGGCCGTGGAAATCGATTTTGGCGCGGGCGGAGAGAAGCCCCACAAGAATGGGGAACGATTTGCCGCCATATTGCGCGCCGGTGAAGGTCATGACTGCGAGTTCGCCAATGAGATCGCGCCGATAACCGCCTAGTATGTGAATGATGTCGTGAATCTGGCGCACCCGGTAGAGATAGCGGACACGGTCTTCGTCGAGATGGCTCAAATCTTCGCCGCTGTTTTCCATTTCGGCCTGAAGCATTCCGGCCGATACGCCCTCGCGCTTGACGAAGGCGAGATAGGTGCGCCCCAGACTGTCCGGCGCCAGCGTTTCAAGCCGGTCGTAATCGTCGAGCGTGTCGATGATGTTGATGCGGTCTCTCAGAATCCGGGCGCCGGTTTCGGTCGCCTTGAACTTCAGAAAATTGCGCTCATGCGCCGGCCCGTCCAGCGACTCGATAAACCGCAAGACTTCCGATGTTTCTTCCTTGTTGCGCAGCACATTCGCCATCGCGCCGACCGCGGCGAACGGCTTCATGCGCTTGCTGAACCGAAGCTCGACGCCGTCCGCATCCGTCGTCTTTGCGGCGCTTTCCCCAACCGCGTTCATCGATTCCATAACGTTCATCGTCGGCCTCTATTCTCGGCGCCGGGGCCGTTAGAGAAAACACGCCATATTTGCGTGAAGCGATATAGCCCGCCGCACGGCGCCAATTAACGATTTCGAAACCATTTTAGGCCGATGGGCTCCGCGTTGTACAGTGGTTAGCGGCGCCCGCGGAGGTGGAAATGGCGCTGTCGGGCTGTTCTGCTTGACCCGCGGCTGCGCGCGCGTAAGGTCCGCCGCCGTTCATGGGAAAAGCATGACCAAAGAGGATTCAGGGAAACCGACGGCCGGAGGCGGACCGCGCCCGACGGAGAATGACCCCGCCGGCGCCGCAAAAAAGCCTGCAGGGACCTCCAAACGCGTCAGGACAGAGGCTCGCGAGGCCCGTCTGGCCGAAGCGCTCCGAGCCAATTTGCGGCGGCGCAAGTCCGCCGGAAAGATGGGCGACGGGACCAACTGATCACGCGGCCGCAGCCGCTGCTGGCGCGCAACTGGATGATTGTGAATGGACAAGCTGGCGATAATCGGCGGGCGGCCGCTGTTTGGCGAAGTGAAAATCAGCGGCGCCAAGAACTCCGCGCTCAAAGTGATGGCGGCCTCGCTGCTGACTGACGAGGCGCTGACGATCGATAATGTGCCTCAACTGGCGGACGTCGACATGCTGGCGCGTCTTCTGGCGCAGCATGGGGTCGAGCAAAGTTACGACAATGGCGCGCTGACGCTTCGAGCCGACGCCATCGCCTCGACTGAGGCGCCGTATGATCTAGTGCGAAAAATGCGAGCGACTTTCAATGTGTTGGGGCCGCTTCTTGCGCGCGAAGGCGAAGCGAAAGTATCGCTGCCGGGGGGGTGCGCCATCGGCGCCCGGCCGGTCGATCTCCACCTGAAGGCGCTTTCAGCCATGGGCGCGGCGATCGAGCTTGAGGAAGGGTATGTGATCGCCTCGGCCCCGGAGGGCCTGTGCGGCGCGCATATCGCCTTTCCGTTCGCGTCTGTCGGCGCCACCGAGCACGCCATGCTGGCGGCGACTCTGGCGCGCGGCGAGACGGTGCTCGAAAACGCTGCGCGCGAGCCGGAGATCGCCGATCTCGCGGACTGCCTGAGCGCCATGGGGGCCAAAATCGAGGGCGCTGGCGGCTCGACCATTCGCATCGAAGGAGTCGAAAAGCTTCACGGCGCACGTCATCGAGTTCTGCCCGACCGTATTGAAACGGGGGCTTACGCCATCGCGGTCGGCGCCGCCGGCGGCGAGCTCGTTTTGAAGAACGCGCGGCTCGATCTGTTGGGTGCAGCAGCCAGCGCGTTGGAGGAGGCGGGGCTGGTGTTCGCCGATACGAAAGCCGGCCTCAGAGTGAAGCGGAAATACGCCCGCTGTCAGGCCGTCGACATCGTCACCCAACCCTATCCGGGTTTTCCGACCGATTTGCAGGCGCAGTTCATGGCGTTGATGGCGACAGCGGAAGGCGCCTCGGCGATCAAGGAAACCATCTTTGAAAACCGCTTCATGCACGCGCCGGAGCTGGCGCGCATGGGCGCGCGCATCTCCGTCGACGGACAAACGGCGACGGTGCGCGGCGTTGCGCGGTTGAAGGGGGCGCCGGTGATGGCGACCGACCTTCGCGCCTCGATGAGCCTGGTGATCGCGGGTCTTGGAGCGGAAGGCCAGACCATCATCAATCGCGTCTACCATCTTGACCGCGGCTTTGAACGTCTGGAAGAAAAGCTGCGCCAGTGCGGCGCGCTGATCGAGCGCGTGGCGGGATAGGGAAAAGGTTTGTGACCGGATTGCGGAACTATAAAGCCCTGAAGCTGATCGCCAACGACGCGGACGATCTCAAGGTTCTGTCCGCCTGCTTGCAGGATGCGGTCGCCAAAATGGGCGACTTTGCATTCCTTTCCGACGAGCGCCGTTTCGTATTCGTGGCCAACCGTTTCGTGTGGGAGGCCGGCGCCGACCACAAGGTCGGGCCGTTCGCGCGGGTGCGCACCGGCGCCCATTTCAATGACGTGTTGTCGATCAAGCATCATCATCTGCGCACCGATGCGCAAGACGCCGTCGTCGAGCTTCTCGCCATCCGCTTCGATCCTGGCGAGGACGGCGGCGGGGCCATCGTTCTGGATTTCGCCGGCGGCGGCGCCATCCGTCTCGACGTCGAAAGCGTCAATGCGCAGATGGCCGACATTTCCGATCCCTGGCCGACCCGCTCGAAGCCGAAACATGACGGCGCCTGATGGCAGCGTAAAAGCAAAATGCATTCAAATTGAATCGCAGACGGAGTAACAAACACCGCTCACCCCGGCGAAAGCCGGGGCCCAGAGCGGAGTCAGACTGGGTCCCGGCTTTCGCCGGGATGAGTGGAAAACAGGCCAGGATCAAGACAATGATCCAATCTGGTTGCAGAATGCTCCAGCTGGGCCGGCGCAGGGAAAAGTAGCGAATGATATGGCGACCCGCCTGAATAGTCACGATAAGGATTTTCTATCTGTCTTTGCTTCGTTCGTCGACGCCGGGCGAGGCGACGCAACGAATGTCGGTGCGGCGGTCGCAGCGATCGTCGATGCGGTGCGTGCGGGCGGCATGGCGGCGCTTGCGCGCTATACGCAGGAATTCGACCGCTTCGACCTGACGAAGGAAACAGCCCGCGTCACCGAAGAAGATTGTGCGCGCGCCGAAACTGCCTGCGATGCGGACGACCTGGCGGCGCTCGATCTCGCCGCCGAGCGCATCCGCGCCTATCACGAAAAACAACTGCCGAAAGATGTGCGCTATACGGACGAGGCGGGGGTCATGCTCGGTTGGCGCTGGACGGCGGTCGAGGCGGCCGGACTTTACGCGCCCGGCGGGCGCGCCGCCTATCCGTCGAGCGTCCTGATGAACGCCATACCGGCGAAAATCGCGGGCGTTTCCCGTCTTTGTCTGTGCACGCCGGCGCCCGACGGCAAGACCAATCCGCTGGCGCTCGCTGCTGCAAAGCGCGCCGGCGTCGATGAAATCTGGCGCGTCGGCGGCGCCCAGGCGATCGCGGCGATGGCCTACGGGGCCGGGCCGATCCGCCCGGTGGACATGATCGCCGGCCCCGGAAACGCCTATGTGGCCGAAGCCAAGCGACAGGTCTTCGGCGATGTGGGGATCGACAGCGTCGCCGGCCCGTCGGAAATTCTCGTCGTCGCCGACGCCGACAACAACCCCGCGTGGATCGCGGCCGATCTCATAAGTCAGGCCGAGCACGATCCGTCCTCGCAGGCCGTTCTGATGACGGATGACGCCGCTTTTGCCGACAGGGTGGCTGACGCCGTCAAGGCGCAACTCGAGTCGAACCCGCGCCGCGAGATCGCCGCTGCGGCGTGGGAGAATAACTCGGCGATCATTGTCCTGACAGCGCTTGACGAAGCGCCTGCGCTCGTCAACCGTATCGCGCCGGAGCATCTGGAACTGGCCGTCGCCGAACCGGAAGCCTTGCTCGAAAAAGTACGCCACGCCGGGGCGGTCTTTCTCGGCCGCCATACGCCCGAGGCGGTCGGCGATTATGTCGCCGGACCGAACCATGTTCTGCCTACGGCGCGAGCGGCGCGTTTTTCGTCGGGTCTATCGGTGATCGACTTTATGAAGCGCATGTCGATTATCGGCTGCGATCCGGCGGGCTTGAGGAAAATCGGACCCGCCGCCGCGCGCCTCGCCGACGCGGAGGGCCTGCCGGCGCACGCTGCGTCGATTCGCATGCGCATAAAGAAATGACGAAGGCGACGGGCGCCGTTAAAACCAAATCGATGGAAAGACTGCGTTGATGACCGGCGCCAGCGGCGACGAGCGGGATCTGCGCATCGTCAAGATCGAGCTTGACGAGCGCTCGCTGGCGCGCGCCACCGCCGACATCGAGCACGAACGCAAGGTCGCCATCTATGATCTTCTCGAGGAGAATTATTTCAAGCCAGCGGGGGCCAAAGACGGGCCTTTTGAACTGGCGCTTTCTATCGTCGAACGCCGGCTTGTTTTCGAGGTGCAGCGCGCCGATGGCCGAGGCATGGGGCAGATCCATTTGTCGCTGACGCCATTTCGCAAAATCATCAAAGACTATTTCATGCTTTGCGAGAGCTATTACGACGCGATCCGCAACGCCGCGCCGGCGCAGATTGAAACTGTCGATATGGCGCGGCGCGCGCTCCACAATGAAGGATCGGAAATTTTGCGCGAGCGGCTGAAGGGGAAAATCGATCTCGATCTCGATACGGCGCGGCGGCTGTTCACGCTGATTTGCAGCTTTCACATGCGTTAGGGTCCAAACTCAATTATCGCGTCGGCCGCGATGGAGGCGAAAATGATTTGCCGGCAGGAGAAAAGCGAAGGGCGTATCGGGGAATACGGTCGAGCATTTCGACGCACCGGCAAACCATTTTCGCCCACCCTTTCGGGCGCGCCCGTTTTCGTCCGTCCGGTTCGTCACCGATCTTGCCCGTATTGCCGGCACGCGCTGCAATCGACTCCTGCCGGACGGATGAAAACGGGGCGTCGCGGTCACGGGATAATTGAGTTTGGACCCTAGGAACGAACTCCGGATGACGAAATCGGTGCTGTTCGCCTGCAACATGAATTCGGTGCGCTCGCCGATGGCCGCGGCGCTGTTGCGCGCGGCCGCCGGCGATCGTTTGGCGGTCGATTCGGCGGGCCTTTACGAAGGCGGGCTCGATCCGTTCGCGGAAGCGGTGATGGCCGAAATCGGCGTTCCGATGGGCGATCACGCACCCAAACGTCTCGCCGCGCTCGACGCGCGCGCATTCGACGTGATGGTGGCGCTGACGGCGGAAGCGGCGGAAGAAGTCCGCCGGCTGGCGCCGGAAAAGCGAATCGAATTCTGGCCGATCGAGAATCCGTCGCAGGAAGAGGGCGGGCGCGAGGAAGTCATTGCCGCCTATCGGCGCGCGCGCGACGCAATCCGCGAAAAACTCGTCGCCCGATTTCCGGAATTTTTTGAAAAGCCTTGATTTTGCGGGCGTTCGCGATCATTTTCCGGCGTCAACGGCCCGTCGCCGTCAATCGCGGCGCGCGGGTCGCCTGTAACTGAGGGGCCGATGGCGAAAGAGGAACTATTAGAGTTCGAAGGAACGGTCGAGGAACTGCTGCCCAACGCGACCTTCCGGGTGAAGCTCGAAAACAATCATGAGATCATCGCCCACACCGCCGGCAAGATGCGTAAGAATCGCATCCGCGTTCTCGCCGGCGATAAAGTGCTTGTCGAGATGACGCCCTACGATCTCACCAAGGGCCGCATAACCTATCGCTTCAAATAATCGCCTCATGTCCGGCGCGCCGCTCATTCTCGCCAGCGCCAGCCCGCGCCGGCGGGCGCTCCTGGAACAGATCGGCGTCCGGCCGGACGAAATCATCGCCGCCGACATCGACGAAAGCATAGAGCCCGGCGAGATGCCGCGCGCCTATGCGCTTCGCGTCGCGCAGGCCAAGGCGGGCGCGATCGCCACGATGGAGGCCGGCGTATTCGTTCTCGCCGCCGACACCGTCGTTGCGGCCGGACGGCGCATCCTGCCGAAAGCCGAGGACGAAGACACTGCGCGCGCATTCCTCAGACTTTTGTCGGGGCGCAGCCACATGGTCTATACCGGACTGGCGCTCGCCGCGCCCGGCGATACCCTGCGTACCCGGATTGTCGGAACGCGCGTCAAGGTGCGCCGTCTCAACAACGCCGATATTCGCGCCTATCTGGCGTCCGGCGAATGGCGCGACAAGGCCGGCGCTTATGCGATTCAAGGGTTGTTCGGCGCGCATGTGGCCGGGATCGTCGGCTCCTATTCGAACGTCGTGGGGCTGCCGCTTTATGAAACCTGGAATTTGCTGATGGGCGCCGGGTGGCGTCCGAATGCGTCGTGAAGCGTCTCATCATTGAATGCGGCGCGGCGCAGACGCGCGCGGCGTTTCTCGAAGGCGGCCGAACGGCGCGGCTGTGGTTCGGGCCGGCCCGCGGCGATGAAATGCTCGATGCGGAGCCGCGTGCGCGCCGCCGGTTCGCCGGCCGGGTGATCTCGGTCGATCACGCTCTGGAAGCGGCGTTCATTGATATTGGCGCCGGACGGCCCGGCTTCATGCATCTGAAAAAAGGCGCGCCATCGCTCGCCGAGGGCGCGCTTGTAGCGATCGAAGTCAAGTCCCCGCCGCGCCAGGGCAAGGGCGCCCTGCTGAAGCCGCTTTCCGATGGCGCCTGCAATTCGGATGGACCGGGACGGCTTGCGCCGGTCGAAGATGCGATTGTCGAGGCGGTGCGGTTTATCGGCTTCAGCGCTGAGGAAATCATTGTGGACGATGGATTGGCCGCTGCAGACATGGCGCGCGCCCGGCTTGGCGCGCCGGTTCGTCATCAACAGGATGCGCAGGGGCTATTCGAAGTTTACGGTGCGCAGGATGCGCTCGAGGCTGCGTTATCGCGCGGGATTGCATTGCCCGGCGGCGGGCGGCTCGTCATCGATGAGGCGCAGGCATTGACCGCCATCGACGTCGATACGGGCGGTCTGCCGGCGTCGTCGGTGACGCGCTTGCGTGAAAAAATCGCCGTCGCCGCCGCGCGCGAAGCCGCCCGCCAGATCAGCCTGCGGAGCATCGGCGGTCAGGTTGTCATTGACTTTCCGTCGATCAGCAATGCGGCGGCGCGCAGCCGGTTCGAGAAGGTTCTGCGTGAAAGTTTTCGGACGCTCGAAGGCGTCGGCGCGGTGAGTTTTTCAAAGTCAGGGCTTTTCACCTGCACGCTGCCGCATCGTGCGTTGTCGCTGCTCGACCGGTTCACCGAGCGGGACAAAACTGCGCCGGTTGCAGGGCGGCGCTTTACGGCCGAGTATTGCGCCAGAGAGGCCCTCCGCCGGCTCGAAGACGTTTTGCGGCGGTCGCCGGCGGCGCAGTTCAGGCTTGCCGCCGGGCGCGCCGTCATCGCCTGTCTCGAGGAGCATGCGCAGTGGATTGCACGGCTTAAAGACCGCTACGGCGCCCGCTTTGTCATCGCGCCGGACAAGAACCTGGAGGAGCGGGTCTGTGACGTCTCCGAAACCCGGTAAATCGAAAGCAGCCGCCGGCGATTGCCCGATCTGTGGAAAGGGGTCGGTTGAAGCTTACGCGCCATTTTGCTCGAAGCGTTGCGCCGACGTCGATCTGCACCGCTGGCTGTCGGGCCGCTACGCCATTCCGGCGCAAGACGACGAAAGCGACGGCGGCGGCGATGAATGAAGAAACCCGGCGCCCGCCCATTCCGAAAACGGTTTGGGCGCTGGGGCTTGTCAGCTTCTTCATGGATTCATCATCGGAAATCATTCACGCGCTGCTGCCGTTGTTTCTGACGACGACTCTCGGGGCGAGCGTTGCTCTCGTCGGGTTCATCGACGGGGTGGCGGAATCGTCGGCGGCGATCGTCAAAGTGTTTTCCGGCTACGTTTCCGACCGCATGGGCCGGCGCAAACCGCTCATCTTGCTGGGCTACGGTCTGGCGGCGCTTTCAAAGCCGTTATTCCCGCTGGCCGGCGGTCCGATGCTCGTTCTGGGCGCCCGGTTTGCGGATCGCATCGGCAAGGGGCTGCGCGGCGCGCCGCGCGACGCGCTGATCGCCGATGCGACGCCGGAATCGATCCGCGGCCGGGCCTATGGCGTGCGTCAAGCGCTCGACACGGCGGGCGCGTTCGTCGGGCCGATTCTGGCGATTGCGCTGATGGCGCTTTTCGCCGGCGACATGCGCGCGGTTTTCTGGGTCGCCGTCGTTCCGGCGGGTTTTGCGGTCGTCTGCGTTATTTTCGGCGTCGAGGATCGCCCGCGCGACCCGCGCGGATCGAAAACACGCGCGCCTGTCCGCGTCGCCGATCTCAAAAAATTGAGGCCCGCCTTTTGGGGCGTCGTTGCGCTCGGCGTGCTGTTCACGCTTGCGCGATTCAGCGAGGCGTTCCTAATTTTGAAGGCGAATGCGGAGGGTCTGCCGCTGACGTTGGCGCCGCTGGTGCTTGTCGTCATGAACATCGTCTATGCGCTCGGCGCCTATCCGGCCGGCGCCTTTGCGGATTCCCTTCATGAACGCGGTCTTTTGGCGCTGGGACTGGCGGCGCTCATTGCGGCGGACCTTTCGCTGGCATTCACGTCGGGTCTCATCGGCGCCTTCGCCGGCATCGCGTTGTGGGGCGCGCATATGGCGCTCACGCAAGGATTGTTGGCGAAGCTTGTCGCCGACCGCGCGCCGGCGACGCTGCGGGGCACGGCGTTCGGGATTTTCAACCTTGCGACCGGCCTCAGCCTGTTCGCCGCGAGCGCGGTCGCCGGGCTGCTCTGGGATCGTTTCGGGCCGGCGGCGACGTTTCTCGCCGGCGCCGGGTTCGCGGCGCTGGCGGGCCTGATGCTGGCCGCAGGCTTCCGGCCGCGGCGCGAACGATCCTCGCAATAACGGCGGCGGTCCGACTTGCAGGCGCGATCTCGCATGATATATAATAACACCCGCTATTGCTATCGCCGAGGCGCCCGAATCGCAGGGGAGGGGCCGTGATTGACTGGCCTTCCATAAAAGCGAACCGACGCTCGACTGTCGCGCTTGTCGCGGCGGCGATCGCATTCTTCCTGGTTCAGAGCCTCGCTGCGGTTCACGCCAGCAAATACGGCGTCGCGCCCCATGCCCATCACGGGCAGGTCTGCGTGCTCTCTCTCGCCGCGCCCGGCGGCGGCAAGGCCGTCGCGCCGGCGGCGTTCGTTCTGTTCTTCGTTTTGAGTTTCGCCGTCTTTATAGCGCCGCCAACACAGACCGCGCCGGCGGCGAAGCCTGCATTCAGGCCCGTCTCGCGCGGTCCGCCTTCCGTCTGATCAGCTTCAAATCCCGAACCTTTCCGTTCGTTTCGGGCGCGCGCCGTTGACGGCGCGTTCTTCCATGGTTTGCAGAGGATTGAGACGTGAAGAAAATCAGTTTGCTGACGGGCGCGGCCTACGCCTCTCTGCTGGCGCCGGCGGCGGCCGACGACGCGGCGCGAGATCCGCATCAGCATGACGACGACGAGATCATCGTCACCGGATCGCCGATCGCCCATCCCGAGCATGAATCGATCATCGGGGCGACAGTCCTGGCTGAAGACGAACTCGCCGAGCGCGCGGCCGGCTCCATCGGCGAACTGTTGCGCCGCGAGCCCGGCGTGTCGTCGACATTTTTCGGGCCGGCGGCGTCGCGCCCGGTGATCCGCGGGCTCGGCGGCAACCGGGTGAGCGTGCTCGACGCCGGCATCGGATCGATCGATGCGTCGGCGACGAGCGACGATCACGCCGTCGCCGTCGAACCGGCCACGGCCGAGCGCGTGGAAATGATCCGCGGCGCCGCGATTCTGTTTTACGGCAGTTCGGCCGCCGGCGGCGTCGTCAACATTTTCGACGGGCGCATGCCCGACGAGGTTCCCGATGGCGGCGTCGACGGGGGCCTGCGCTGGAGTTACGGCGCGGTCGACGACTCGATCGAGGCGGCCGGCGGCGGCGACATTCATCTGGGCAAGATCGGGGCGGTTGATCTCGTCGTGCATGGCGACGGTTTTTATCGCAATACGGACGATTACGAAGTTCCCGGCTTTGCGAAATCGGCCCGGCTGCGCGCCGTCGAAGAGGCGGAGGGCGGGCCGGTTGATTCCGGTTCGTTCGGCGTCGTCGAAAACTCTGATCTCGGAACCAAAGGCGGCTCGCTGGGGGCGTCGCTCGTGTTCGACAACGGTTTTTTCGGCGTTTCCGGCAAAGCGCTTCGCGCCAATTACGCCGTGCCGGCGGGCCCTGCGGCGGATGAGGCGGGCGTACGCATAGATCTCGAGCAGGACCGCATCGACCTGATGGGAGAGCTTAACGGCGATTTTCTAATCTTCCAGACGGCGAAGCTGCGCGTCGGCTACGCCGATTACATCCATCAGGAGCTTGAAGCGGACGGAGCGGTCGGCACGACGTTTCTGAATGAGGGCGTCGAGGGAAGAATTGAGCTATTGGAAAAGGATTTCGGCAATTTCCGCGGTGC
Organism: Parvularculaceae bacterium; assembly: GCA_046756245.1. GTDB lineage: Bacteria > Pseudomonadota > Alphaproteobacteria > Caulobacterales > Parvularculaceae. Next base: position 29,440 of record JBHHVZ010000010.1, on the reverse strand, counting down.
GGATGGAATTCAGATCAAATATCGCGATTTCGCCGCGACCGGCGAAGAGGCGTTCACGCCGCCATCGGAAACCACGCAGATCGGATTTTTCACGGTCCGCGAATATGAAGCCGAACGCTGGCATCTTGAGCTGGGCGGGCGCTATGAGCATACCGACTATGACGAGAAACTGACCGGACAATCGCTCTCCTTTGACGGTTTCAGCGTTTCGGGCGGGATTGGCATTGAGCCGACCGAAAACACGTTCTTCGGCGTCAACATCGTGCGCACCGAACGCGCACCGGCGCCGGAGGAGCTCTTTTCCGACGGGCCGCACTTGGCGACCGGCGCATTCGAAGTCGGCGACATCACGCTCGACAAAGAGATCGCCCGCGGCGTCGAGGGGACGCTGCATGGCGACTTCGGCGCCATAACGGCGACCGTCAACGCATTTTACACGGACTATAAGAATTTCATCGCGCTGGTTCCGACCGGCGCGATAGAAGACGATTTGCCGATTTTCCAATTCGTCGGCCGCGATGCGACGTTCAAGGGGTTCGAGGCGCAACTTGGAGCCGATCTCTTTTCGGTCGGCGCTTTCGATGTCGCTGGAAGCGCCCAAGGCGATTTCGTGCGCGCCAAATTCACAAACGGCGGCGATATCCCGCGTATTCCGCCCTTGCGCGGCCTGATCGGGCTGAAAGCGTCCTCCTCGCATCTCGACCTGAAGGGCGAAGTCGAACTCGCCGCCGAACAGGATGAAATCGCCGCTTTCGAACTGGCGACCGACGGCTACGCCATCGTCAATCTGGCCGCGACTTTTCGTCCGGGCGGAAAGAAGGAAGGGCTTTCCTTCCAGCTCAGAGCCGACAATGTGACCGACGAGGAAGCAAGACTTTCGACTTCCTTCCTCAAGGACACCACGCCGCTGCCGGGCAGGAATATTCGCGTGATGGTTCGCGGGTCGTTTTAGATTAAGCGCGGCCTGGGCGGCGGGTGCCTACTTCGCCGCCCAGCCGCCGTCGATCGAGAGCGCCGCGCCGGTGATTTGCGCTGCGCCTTTTGAACAGAGGAACACCGCGAGCGCCGCGACCTGTTCGATCGTAACGAACTGTTTCGTCGGTTGCGCTTCAAGCATGACTTTCCTGACGACGTCCTCTTCGCTCATGCCGCGCGCTTTCGCCGTATCGGCGATCTGGCCTTCGACGAGCGGCGTTTTCACATAGCCGGGGCAGATGGCGTTGGCGGTGACGCCGTATTCGGCGCCTTCGAGCGCGATCGTCTTTGTAAAGCCGAGAACGCCGTGTTTGGCCGACACGTAAGCCGTCTTGAACGGCGAGGCGACAAGGCCGTGCGCTGACGCGATACTGATAATGCGCCCGAAGCCGCGCGTCTTCATGCCGGCGAACACCGCCTTGGTCGCATGAAAACCCGACGACAGATTGATCGCGATGATGGCGTTCCACTTTTCTTCGGGGAACTCTTCCACAGGCGAGACATGCTGGATGCCGGCGTTGTTGACGAGGACGTCGACCTGGCCGAACGCCTTTTCGGCGTCGACGATCATGGCGCGGATCTCGTCGGGCTTGGTCATGTCGGCGCCGGAGTAGACGGCGTCGACGGCGTGCTCCTGTTCGAGGCGATTGCGTATCGCCTCGATTTCGTCGGCGTCGCCGAATCCGTTGAGCATCACGTTCATGCCGCTGGCGGCGAAGGCTTCGGCGACGCCGAGACCGATGCCGCTGGTGGACCCGGTGACGATGGCGTTCAGTTTCTGGGGCATGCGGGGACCTTTCGTCGGCGGTGAGAGGGATGAGCGGACTGGCCCTTTTTAGGTGCGCTGCAGCATAGCGACAAATCACATGAAGAAAAGGCGACCTGGATGAATATCAGCGCAATGCTGGCGGCGACGGTCCGGGCGGCGTAAAACCGGACCGGCGACTTTCCGCCTGCTTTAGGAGAAGCATATGTCGGTTCGGTCCGGGCTTATTGCGGCGTGTCTGTCGGCGACGGTTTGCCTGACGGCGCCGATTTCCGCTTTTGCAGCGTTCGAGGATTCCGCTGCGGACAGGGACGCGCTTAATAACGAAGCGCGCATGCTGTGGCGCGCCGGCGATTTCGAAGCGGCGGAGGCCGCTTTTAAAGATGCGCTCGACGCCTATCCGGACGACGCCAAACTCATGACCAATCTCGGTTACCTTGAGCGCCAGCGCGGCCGAATGGACAAGTCGATCGCCTGGTTTCGCCGCTCCGCCGACACCGGCGAGGACTGGTACAATTACCTGCGCCTCGCCGTCGTCTACACGGATATCGGCGACCGGCCGGGCATGTATTGGGCGGCGCGGCGGCTCGACGAAACGGCGCCGATCGAAAAGGCCGGCCAGGGCTTCCGGCTTCTCCTGTCGGAAGACTGGAGCGCGGCGCAGGCTTTCGCCGAAGCGCGGATGGCCGAAGGCGGCGATCCCGAGTACTGGCGCGAACTGGCGGCTTACGCCGCGGCGATGCGCGGCGATGTGGACGGCGCGCTGGCGCATTTTCGGGCGGGTTACCAGGAGCTTTTCGAAAAGGCGCCGAAGCTGGCGCCGGGCAGGCCGACGGCGCCGTTGTGGATCGCCTGGCTGGAGCAGCAGCGCGGCGACAGCGCGCGTGCTGAAACAATGGTCAGGCTGGTGCTTGACGCCATACCGCGCAAACCTGCGGGCGAACATGAAAGCGTCTATAACAACACGTTTCGCATGGTGGCGTACGCTTTGCTTGGCGACGACGACGAGGCTCTCACTGAGCTGCGGAACGGCGTCGAGAACGGACTTCGCATGCGGTTGTTCGACAATGTGGTTCGTTATGAAAGTTTGCCGATGCTCGCGAAACTCCATCAACGCGAAACGTTTTGGCGGAACATGAGCGTGATTTATATGGACAATGCGCGCATGCGCGCCGCTCTGTCCGAGGCGCCGGCGCAGCGGGTGAATTGATAGGGTTTCCCGCAATATCGCGCGTCACAAACCGCGCTGCGCGAATTTATTGCAGGGCGATGAATGGAGGCGAAAGGAAATGAACGTTTTTTTTAGACTAGCCGGATTCGCCTTCGTCGCGCTTTGCGCAGCGGCGGCGACGGCGTCGGCGCAACTATCAGTGACGACCATCGGCGCGACCGACGCGCGGATCTGTTACGAAAACGCGCGCAGCGCTACGGCCTCGGACACCACGCCCTGCGACGAGGCGCTGGGCGATCCCGCCCTTACACAGATCGATCGGCGCAAGACGCTGGTCAATCGCGGCATCATTCATAACCGCAACGGAGACCTTCAGGCCGCCGTCGACGATTTCAACGCCGCGCTCGCAAGCGATCCAAGCCTGCCCGAGGCTTATATCAACCGCGGCAACAGCTTTTTTCTGGGCGGACAATTTGATCGGGCGATCGCGGATTATGAAGAGGCGCTTTCGCAGGGCCTCGCGAAGCAACAGGTCGGCTGGTATAATATCGGCCTCGCTTACGACGCCAAAAAGGAGCCGGAACGCGCGCGCGCGGCGTATGAAAAAGCGCTTGAGCTCGATCCGGAATTCGCCCTGGCTCGAGAAAAGCTTGAAGAACGCGCGAGATAAACGCGCGCAAACGGAGTTATCCAAAACAATGACATTCGTCACCCATCTCGAATGCTCGATGACCGGCGAGCGTTACGAGGCCGGTCAAGTCCACGGCCTGTCGGCGGCGGGAAAGCCGCTTCTGGCGCGTTACGATCTCGATGCGATCGCGCAGGCTGTCTCGAAAGAGGCGCTCGCCGAACGCACCGAAGGCTTCTGGCGCTACCGCGAATTCCTGCCGGTCGCGGGCGACGAAAACCGCATCAGCCTCGGCGAGGTGGTGACTCCTTTGATCCGCGCGCCGCGGCTTGAACGGAAACTCGGCGCGAGCGGCGAGATCATCGTCAAGGACGAAGGCCGCCTGCCGACCGGCTCGTTCAAGGCCCGCGGCCTGGCGCTGGCGGTGTCGATGGCGAAGGAGTTGGGACTCAACCATCTCGCCATGCCGACGAACGGCAACGCCGGCGCGGCGATGGCGGCCTATGCGAGCCGCGCCGGGATAAGGACGACCGTGTTCTGCCCCGACGACACGCCGGCGGTGAATGTGGAGGAAATCGCGCTGCAGGGGGCCGACGTTTACCGCGTCAACGGCCTCATCAACGACTGCGGAAAAATCGTCGGCGCGGGTAAAGACAAAGCCGGCTGGTTCGACGTTTCGACCCTCAAGGAGCCCTATCGCATCGAAGGCAAGAAGACGATGGGGCTCGAACTCGCCGAACAGCTCGGCTGGGAATTGCCCGACGTCATTTTCTATCCGACCGGCGGCGGCACCGGCCTTATCGGCATGTGGAAGGCGTTCGACGAGCTCGAAGCGATCGGCTGGATCGGCGCCAAGCGCCCGCGCATGATCGCGGTGCAGGCCGCGGGCTGCGCGCCCATAGTGAAAGCCTGGGAGGCTGGCGATGAACACGCGCCGCTGTGGGAAAACGCGGCGACGATTGCCGCCGGCATTCGCGTGCCCGTGGCGGTGGGCGATTTTCTCATCATCCGCGCCGTCAACGCCTCGAACGGGTTCGCCATCGCCGTCGACGACGACGTCATCCTTGAGGCGCGCGACGAAATGGCGCGCGAGGAGGGGCTGCTGCTCTGCCCCGAAGGCGCGGCGACTTACGCCGCCTATAAGCAATCATTGGCGGACGGACGGATATCGAAATCGGACCGGGCGGTTCTCTTCAATTGCGCGACGGGGCTGAAATATCCGATGCCGCATGTAACGAACGTTGTCGATCGATCAAAGTCGGTCGACTACAGCCGTTTCGGCTAGGGCGTTTTGATGAGAACCGTTTTGCGCGCAATCGGAAGAGCCATGTTCGAGGCGGTTCGCGCGCTCGGCCTCTTCGTATATCGCCTCGCCGGCTGGCGCATCGTCGGCGAGAGGCCGGACGAAAAGAAATTCGTCGCCATCGTCGCGCCGCACACCAGCAATTGGGACCTGCCGCTGCTTTTGTGCGTTGCGTTTTATTTTCGTTTGCGCGTGTGCTGGATGGGAAAGGCGGCGCTATTCAAGCCGCCATTCGGCTGGCTGTTTACAGCGCTGGGCGGCGTCCCCGTCGATCGCCGCAAAGCCCATAACGTGGTCGCGCAGATGGTCGATTTGTTCAATCAGCGCGACCATTTTGCGCTCGGCCTATCGCCGGAGGGAACGCGCGCCAGAGTCGAGGAGTGGAAGACAGGATTCTACAACATCGCAAAAGGCGCCGGCGTGCCGATCGTGCTCGGCTTTATCGATTACGCCCGAAAGGTTGCGGGCGTGGGCATGATTCTGCGCCCAAGCGGCGATTACGAGGCCGACCTCCGGGTCATCAAGGACTTTTACGCCGGTTGCACCGGAAAATTTCCTGAGCGCGGCGTGGCGTCACGGTAAGGGCCAATCCGCAGGGGCCTAGCCGGTTTCCGTCAGGCGAAAATTTCGGCCAGGAATTCCTCGAACGACGCCCAGGAACGCTCGCTCGCAATTTCACTATAGACCGTGCCGAAATCGGGATCGTTCGCCTCCGGATTGGTGAAGGCGTGCATCGTCCCGCCATAGGCGTGGATCTGCCAGTCGGCGCCCGCTTCCGTCAGCTCACGGCCAAGCTTGACCACGTCGTCGGGCGGAACCATGGGGTCGTCCCAGCCATGGAAGGCGATGACCTTCGCCTTGACCTTATTGCCGGCGGTGTTGCCCGGCGGGCCGAACAGGCCGTGGAAGCTGGCGACGCCGCGCAGATCGGCGCCGGTGCGGGCGATGTCGAGCACGCACAATCCGCCGAAACAGAATCCGCAGGCCGCAACCTTGCCGGCGTTCACCTCGGGCAAGTCTTTGACAATGTCGACAATATGCAAAAGTCGCGACTGCAGCATCGCCCGGTCTTCGACGAACGGCGTCATCAACGCCTGATTTTCCTCGGTGCTCGTTCCACGAACGCCCTTGCCGTAAAGATCGAGCGCGAAGCCGGCGTAGCCCAGCCCGGCGAGGCGCTCCGCCACGTCAATTTCAAACTCGGTTCGCCCGGCCCAGGCGTGGGCGACCAGAACGCCGGGGCGGGGGCCTTCCTGGGTGGTGTCGTAAGCCAGCACCCCTTCGAGCGTGGCTCCCTGGTGATCGTATTCGACGGCGCGGGTGGTGATCGTCATGGCGTCCTCATTTGCGGGAGTCGTGCATGTGAAACGGGCGTATTGAAACGCCTTTGCGGGCCTTGATGCAAGCGCTTCACATGCTTGGCTGTCAACTTGGTCCGCAGGGGAGTTTTCGTTTTCGCGAAAATCGGCGCGGCCGCAAATGAAACGGCGGCGTCGAACGGCGCCGGCTCCCCTGGCCTTTGTCGCAAACGCTAATCTGGCGAAGGTTGACGGAGTAAAGTCGCTGAATATATCCCTTGCGATTAATATGCGCTGAACAAACAAACAGCCGCCTGCGTCGGCGCTCTATATGTTTTTGGGAGGGCGTTTTGACCTTTAAGACAATACCTGCGCCTCCTGGCAAGGCGGGAACGTAACGTCAATGCATTCGCCCATTTTTATTATAGGCTCGGTTCGCTCCGGCACGACGATGTTCCGGATTATGCTGAACCGGCATCCTTCAATCCGCATATTTGGAGAATTTGAGGAAGCCGTATCGCAACTGGGCGATGACGGATGGATTCCTCTGGAGAAATATTATGACTTTCTGAGAGACAATCGTTCATTCCGAACGTTTGGACTGACGATTAATTCTCAACTTTCATATCCCGATCTGGTTCGTGATCTTTTCCTCCAGAGACACAAGCAGACAATAAAGCCTTATATAGGCGCGGCGATACATTCCCGATTTGATCGGCTGCCTGATATTTGGCCGGGCGCGAAATATATATTCCTTCGCCGTGATCCCAGAGACGTGGCGAAATCCTGCCAAAAAATGGGCTGGACCGGGAATACGTTTTATGGCGCCGATTATTGGATAAATGCAGAAAAGCGGCTTGAAAAACTGCAACGGCGCGTGGGTGAGGAAAATATTTTAATTGTCCGGTATGAAGACTTGCTCGTGAATCTCGAATATGAGCTTGCCAGAGTATGTTCGTTCATTGGCGTTCCTTATTCTGATGAAATGCTCTCATATGACGAACGCTCGACCTATGACGCGCCAGACCCGTCTTTTTGCTATCAATGGCGGCGAAATCATTCAAAGCGGGACATATCGTTGACCGAAGCCGCATGTGGCGGAATGCTTGTCGAGGCGGGGTACGAACCAAGCGGGTACGCTAAACCCTCACTTAACGCTCTCGCAAGATTGTTCCTTTGGCTCGAACATCGAATATGGCGAATTTGGCGTTCTATCGAAGACGACGGCTTTATATTCTGGATTTCGCTGCGTCTTTCGGAGCGATTGCCTTTTCGGGGTTGGCGATCAAGAATGCGACTTGAGCGTAACGAGCGGGTTCGAACGCGGCTTAAATAGTCGGCGCGGGCGAAGGCTTCGCGTGCGGGGCTTGATTATCCGGAAGTTTTCGTTTTGCTGGAAGGCTGCGCGAAAGAGCAGACCCTTAGGGAGGGCGGGGGCATCCCCGTTTGTCTTTAAGAACAATAAGGAGCGCCCGCCATGTCCGAGCATCTGACCGTCGTCGACCATCCGCTGATCCAGCACAAGCTCACCCTGATGCGCGAGAAGGAGACGTCGACGGCGGTGTTTCGCCAGCTCTTGCGCGAAATCAGCCTGCTGCTCGGCTATGAGGTCTTACGCGATCTGCCGCTCATGACCCGCGCGGTCGAAACGCCGCTCTGCGAGATGGAGGCGCCGGTGCTGGCGGGCAAGAAGCTCGTCTTCGTGTCGATCTTACGCGCCGGCAACGGCATGCTCGACGCCATGCTGGAGCTGGCGCCGTCGGCGCGCGTCGGCTTCATCGGGCTTTACCGCGATCCGGAAACGCTCAAACCCGTCGAATATTACTTCAAGGTGCCCGCCGATCTCGACTCGCGGCCGGTGGTCGCGGTCGATCCGATGCTGGCGACGGCCAACTCGGCGGTCGCGGCGATCGAGCGGCTGAAGAAAGCCGGCGCCCGCGACATCCGTTTCATGTGCCTGCTGGCCGCGCCCGAAGGCGTCGAGACCATGCGCAAGGCGCACCCGGACGTTCGCGTGTTCACGGCGGCGGTCGATGAAAAACTCAACGATCACGGCTATATCGTGCCGGGGCTGGGCGACGCCGGCGACCGACTGTTCGGAACGAAGTAGACCCGATCGAGTCGCGGTCGCGCGACTCAGGGCGCGTCAGGCGGGGTTGGCTTTCTTGCTGACCCCGAAGAGCGACTTTCCGGTTTCGGGATTGTCGCCGCGCCAGATTACGTTGTCGATGAAGTAGTGGTGGATATTGATGAAAATCCAGAACATAAACAGGAAAACGTAACCGCCGAACAATTCGGCGTTGTAATCGACGGCGCCGTTGAGAAATTTCGGCGCCCACCAGAACAACGCCAGACCAAGCAGAAACGCTGTCGCGCCGAAGCGGAAGACCGGCCAGCTCTTGTCTTCGGCCGGCGGGGCGTCGCTCTCGAGGCGTGCGTTGCGCGCGCGGTTTGTTTCGAACCGCCAGACGATGAAGAGATATTGCAACGAATGAAACGCCGGCACGAAGATGAGCGCCACCGGATGCAGGCGCGCCGCCGCCCAGAAATAGAGCGACGTTAAATAAGCCGCCGCGCCTGCGAGAGGCAGCCCCGCGCCGCCCGGCCGCAGCCGCGTCCAAAAAATCCGCAACGTCAATAATGTGGTGAGCGCGACGGCTGCGCCGGCGGCCCACAGCGCCGCTTCAGGAACCGCGAAGCTGTAATAGTGCAGGCCCCAGAGCGCGCGCTCGCTGATCAGCCAGTTGGCGGAAAGCCAGAACATGATCCAGCAGGCGTAGGCGTTATAGAGCAGAATTTTCTTTTCTGAATCATTGAAGAAAAGACGATTGTAAACGGAATCCACGATCAGCATGCCATAGCCCTGCTTGGCGTAGTGCCAGCCTACGAGCAGAAGCATGAGATTGCCGGACCAACCGAGAATGCGCGGGCTTTCGAGCAGGAACGCCGCGCCAAACAGGAAAACAAGCGCTGCGGGAACGACGACGCCGGAGAACAGGTAGCGCAACCGCAATCCCCGGTTCGGGTTTTTGGATGAAATCTTCGAGCCGTACCCGCGATAGAAGATCAGATAGGATGCGGTGAAGTGCGGGTGGTTGAGAATGTCGGCGAGCATCCACATCACTGCAATCATCGCCGGCGCGGCGGCGCTCGGCAGCATCAGCGTGGCGGGAATAATGATCAGCGAAGCGCCGCCAAGGCACAGAAAATCGACCAGCGGATGAACGATGGCGCGCCCGTTGTCCGCGCCGGGGGCTGGCTTTTCCACCGAAGAAACGGCGACGGCGGCGTTTGTGCTGTAATTGGCCATGGGCGTTTCCCGCGTCATTCATGCAGGCGTTTCAGACGGCCGCTTTTTGCTGAAGGCGGCTGTCGCTTTTGACTTCTTCGGCGGCGTCGACCAGGGCCGCAGCAATGACGTCGAGCGCGTTGCGTTCAAGCCGCGCCGGCAGGCGCACATCGCACGCCCGCATAAGCATGTTCCGGGTCTGCGAAAGGTCGCCTTGAGGGCCGATGAATTTCCAATTCCAGAAAGCCCGCGCATTGTCCTTGGAAAGTCCGATGATCTGAACTTCGACGCCTTTTTCGCGGGCGCGCCGCTGAAACGCCAGCGTCTCGTCGTCCGTATCGAAACCGCAAAGATTGAACTGGATCGAATCCGGCGCGCGCCGTTCAAAATCGAGCGGCGGCGGAACATGCAGCCACTGCGACGCATTCAGAATCGACGCCGCGTAATCATGATTGGCCCGCCCTTTCTTGGCGCGTTGGCTGATTTCACGAATTTGCGGACGGAGAACGGCAGCCGAAAGATTATTCATGCGCATGTTGTAGAGCGGCAATTTGTTCTGCCAGTAGGCGAACCGGTCGCTTACGACGGGATGTTTTTTCCAGTTATGTTCATAAGCGCCCGACATGAGAATTGCGCGCGCGATGATGTCGGGGTCGCCGGTTACGAACATTCCGCCTTCGCCGGCGTTGATCAGCTTGTAGGACTGAAACGAAAAGCAGCCAATCAGGCCCATTGTGCCGATTTTTCGCCTCGACCAGGTGGCGCCGAGCGAATGAGCCGCGTCCTCGATGACGGGGATGTTCCGCTCCCCGCAGAGTTTGAGAATCTCGTCCATGTTCGATGTGTGGCCGCGCATGTGGCTGATCATTACGGCGGCGACGTCGTCCGTGAGTTTTTGTTCGAAGTCGTTCAAACCGATCCGGTAATTGTCGCCGACATTTACGAGCACCGGCGTGCAGTCCGCGTGAACGATCGCCGAAGGCACCGCCGCGAAGGTGAACGCCGGAATGAGCACTTTGCTCCGCGGCTTCAGGTCGAGCGCCTTCAGGGACAGAAAGAGGGCGGAAGAACACGAGCTCACCGCGAGCGCGTAGGAAACGCCCATATACTCGGCGAATTCCTTTTCGAGTTTCGAAACCGGAGATTGCGCGCCTGCCGTGTAGCGGAAAAGATCGCCGCTGCCGAGAATCTCGTTGATCTCGGCTTTGGCGGATTCAGGAATCGGCTCCGCGGCGAACACGTCGGGGAAAGATTTCATCGTCGGCCTCCCGTCCGATTTGGCGCGCCGGGCGCCGTGCACCAATCGTCGGATTTCCGCGCCCCGGCGGCGCGAAAATCCCAGTCCGTCAGGTTTTCCAGTAACCGCAGGCGCGGAAAAAATCGTACACCTCGTCGGTCAGAAAGCCGCGCCCGCTCGCCAGTTGCGGCAGGTCGAATCCGCCGCCCGTATTGATCTCGATAAGGACCGGCCCGTCCGGCGTCACGGCGATGTCCATCGACTGATAACGAACCGGCTGAAAAATCGGCGCGCATTTATGAACGAGATCGAGAACGCGCGCCCATTGCGGCAAGGTCTCGCCGAGAAGGGGAGCGCCGGTTTCGGGGTGGGCGTCATGATCGGTCGTGCCGAAGCGATCTTTCGTGCGTACGGTCAGGACTTTTCCGCTCTCCGGCTCAAGATTGCAGGCGAGATTGCCGGGGCGCCAAAAGCTGTCGGCCAAATTCTTGCGTGACGGCAGTTTAAGCACCGCGAACGGCGTTTTGATCCCGTCGTCGGCGAGCAGAATGCAAATACGTACTGTGGCCAGGCTGTCCGTGTACCGATCGAAAAACCCATGATTGCGCGCGAGGCGTTGCAGAAGATAGGGCGTGTCGCCGACAAACGCGCCCATGAAGCGTTCGGCCTCCATCCAGCCTTCGCCCTTCAGGCGCACGCGGCTTCCGTCCGCTTCTTCGATCAGAAAGGCGCCGAAGCTGCAGATGCCGCGAATTTCCTTTCCGAAACAGGGCAGTGCATCCGGCGAGGATGCGAAGTCCGTGAACTCTTTCGCCGTTGCGATCTTGCGGGTGCGCGGGAAGGCGCGCCCGGTCTTGTCTATGACCGCCAGGGTCTCCGGAACGGGAACGCCAGAGCCGGCGAAAATGTCGGAACACAGCCATTTGTCTTCGGTAGCGGCTTGCCAGCTCATGTCGCAGCAGGCGCGGGTGATCGGCCAGTGCAGCGTGTTGGTGATGAAGCGGCGCTGGTCTTCGCGGCTGTGGCGGGTCGTATCGTAGACGGCGTACTGAACATATTCCGGCAGCGTCATCTTGCCGGGACCGAGATGCAAACGGACGAATTCGCGCGCCAGCTCCATCGACTTCCGGCCGCTTTTCTTAACTGCATGGCGGAACAAGTCGGCAGTCGACGGTTTTCCCTTCGCCCACTCTTTCCGGTCCTGCGCGATGGCGGGGAGCGCTGTCTGATCCGGCGCAACGGCTTGGGCTTCGCTCACGAAACACGCTCTCCTCGTCGAGCGAACGGCGCGCAGCGGCGTATCTGTTGCTGAATGTCGCCCAGCCCCGACCGCCGGCCCGTAAGCATGAAAAAATCCCTGCGAGTCTGCCGGTTCAGGGTTAGCAATTTCTAAATACAGGGGGACGTGTTTCGCCGCATCGGGCGCTTTCAGCGGCTTTGGCGAGCGGGAGACATCCTGGCATGGCGGCGAAGAGCGCGCCTACTCCCCGCTGGCGCCGATGCGGCTGATTTTGAGCGTGTTCGTTTTGCCCTGGCGGCCGAACGGATAGCCGGCGATGATGATGATGCGATCGCCGTCCTCGCCGCCATGACTGAGCGCGAGCTGTTCGGCTTTCTCCAGCATTTCGTGGAAATGCGAAATATCCTCGGTGACGACCGGCTGCACGCCCCAACAGATTGAGAGTTGCCGCGCCACGCCGATATTGGGCGTTGCGGCGATCACACCGCAGTGCGGCCGGTCGCGCGACAGGCGCCGGGCCGTCGAGCCGGTCTTGGTGTAGGCGAGGGCGAATTTGCAGTCGAGCAGTTCGGCGATGCGGCGCGCCGACAGCGTAATGGCGTCGGCGGTGGTGTAAACGTCGTCCTCGCGATGGGCGATTTTGAAGCCGCCCGAATCGTCGTCGCGCTCGGTGGCGGCGATGATGCGGTCCATGATCGCGACCGCCGATGGCGGGTGGCGCCCGACTGCAGTTTCGGCCGACAGCATCACGGCGTCCGCGCCTTGGTAAACGGCCGTAGACACGTCGGAGGCCTCGGCCCGCGTCGGCGCGATCGACTCGACCATCGATTCGAGCATATGGGTGGCGACGATCACCGGCTTGCCGGCTTCGCGGCAGACGCGGATGATGCGCCGCTGGATCAGCGGCACTTCTTCGGGTGCGCATTCGACGCCAAGATCGCCGCGCGCCACCATTACCGCATCCGACAGCGCCACGATCTTGTCGAGATCCTCGACGGCGGCCGGCTTTTCGATTTTTGAAATGACGCCGGCCCGTCCGCCGATGAGCGCGCGCGCCTCCTCCACATCCTCCGGACGCTGAACGAAAGAAAGCGCCACATAGTCGGCGCCGATGTCGAGCGCGTGGGCGAGATCGGCGCGGTCCTTTTCGGTGAGCGCCGAAATCGGCAGACGGCGGCCCGGCAGGTTGACGCCCTTGCGGCTCAAGAGCCGGCCCGGATTGTCGGCCTTCGCCGTCGCCTCCTCGCTGGAACGCGCCGTCACGGTTAATTGCAGCTTGCCGTCGTCGAGTTTTAATACATCGCCTGCTTCCAGCACGGACATGATCTCCGGATGCGGAATCGGAATGACCGTCGCGTCGTCGCTTTCGCCGGCGAGCACGAGGCGGTACTCGGCGCCGTATTTGAGGTCGAGGCCGCCATCCTTCAGCACGCCGGTGCGGATTTTCGGCCCCTGGAGGTCGGCGAAAACAGCGATCGAGTCGCCGGACTCGTCCTCGATCTCGCGGATCGCCGTCATGATGGCGGCGGTTTTTTCATGATCGCCGTGGCTGAAGTTGAGACGGAAAACGTCGACGCCGGCTTGCTGGAGAAGGCGCAGCATGGACGGCGCGCCGCTCGCCGGGCCGACGGTTGCGACAATTTTGCAAAAGCGCTTGCGCATGGGGCTATCCTCATTCGGGCGCAGCGCAAGCTAGCGGGTTTTCCCGGCGACAGAAAGGTGTCGGCCCGCTTACAGAGATGGGAACGCATCGGGTTTGCATTGCGTGACATCGCCGCCGTCATCCCGCCGCGACGGATCACGGGCCAAAACTCTGGCGGTGATAAAATAAAGGGCCGTCGCGCGACGGCCCTTTATTCGTTTCATTTGCAGACGGAGCGGCGGAGCGTTGCTTACTGTTCGCCGCCGTCGTCTTCAGGTTCCGCCTCGGCTTCTGCTTCGGCTTCGCCCTCGGCTTCTGCTTCGCCTTCGGCTTCTGCTTCGCCTTCCGCCTCGCCTTCGGCTTCACCCTCGGCTTCGGCCTCTGCTTCACCTTCAGCTTCGCCTTCGGCTTTTGCTTCCGCCTCGGCTTCGCCTTCGGCCGCGGCTTCGTCAGCGTACGCGCCCGCGTCTTCGGCCTCCATCGCCGCCGCGCCTTCGTCGCCTTCGGTTTCCGAATAGGCCGCGTCGTCGCTCGCAGCCTCGCCGGTGTCGTCCGCCGGCGCGCAGGCCGTTGTCAGAAACAGCGCCGGTCCCGCCACCGCCAGGCTCCGGGTCAATTTTGATAGCAGTTCGTCACGTTCATTCATCTTTTTCGCCATATTCGCCTCCATACGGCGCCAGTGAGTACGCCGCCCCGCGTGTCAAAGTTAAACTCGCGCACACGGTAAGGCGCGTTGAAACGTCGCGCAAGCCGCATTCTGCGACGGTCAGCATTTACAATGTCGACGCCGTGATAGCATGTGATAACATCACATACAGCGACACGCCGATGGGCCCGCACTTATCGGCGCGGATCCCCGCAAACCCGTTGTTAAAAGGCGTCGACCCTGACGGCGAGCGTGCGGTCGTTATTGTCTTCGCGGGATTCCGTCACCGTTTTACGGGAATCCGCCGTCAGGCCGAGCCGGTACGCGCCGGCGGCGGGCGTCGTTGCGTAATAGAGACACCCTTCGCGCGCCGCGCCCGGGGCGAGACTCGCATGCGCCTGCTCCGGCGCCGTGGGAACCCCGAGGCCGCCGCCGCCCACATGGAATGCGCCGCTCGCCGCCGCGCCCTGATTGGCGACTTCAAAGCAGGCGTAATACGCCTGTCCCCGGCGCACCGACTTGACCGGCCCGCCCTTGGCCGAGCGCAACCAGGCCCGGCGGAGAACGAGATCGGGCAGGCGCAGGACGGGCGGCTCGACGGGGAGGACATCGGGGATGGGCGTAATCGGCCGGATAACGTCAGGATCGATGCCGGGAATAAGCAGCGGACAGTCCTTCCTGCACATGCCGGTCTCGGTTTGCAGCGTCCAGCCCTCGCGGCAGCGCTTGAGCTGGTGCGAGATATAGCCGCCGAAACCGTTGGGGCCGCTCGAACAGACGCCGTAGGTGACCTCGCGGACCGAACTGCTCCTTGTGTAGGTCTCGTCGTCGTCGCACAGCGGCAGCTCCGCACCGCAGCCCGAGCAGGCGTTCAAGACGCAGACGCCGCGGTCGAGATCGAGCGTCGCATCGTCGCCGCACCGCGCGATGTAATGCGAACAATGGCCGAGCCAGTTGCAGCTTCGGCACGTGCCGTAAGAATCGTCGGCGTCGGCTGACCCGCCCGCCCGATAGGTCTCGTCGCCCCGGCAGAGCGGACGTTCGCAATTCTGTGCGAAGGCGGGCCCGGCCTGCTGAAATGCGATGAAAACGACAAGAAAAACTGCAGCGCCGAGCGCCGCCCGAATACGAGAATAGCGCATAATCTCCCCCTTTGCGCTCGATCCGGCGAGGATAGCCCTTTGGGCGTCGATCCGCCAGCCCTAACCGAGCAGGCGCCGCGCGGCCTCGTACTCGCGTGCGAGCTTTTCGACGAGGTCGGCCGCCGGCGTCACCGCATGGACGCCGCCGACGCCCTGACCGGCGCCCCAGATGTCCTTCCAGACCTTTTTGGCGGCGTCGCCGCCGGACTTGAAGCTCATCTTCGACATATCGCTTTCGGGGAGATTGTCCGGATCGAGGCCGGCGTTGCGGATCGAGGCCCTCAGATAATTCCCGCGCACGCCGGAAAAATAATCCGTATAGACAATATCATCCGCGCCGCCGTCGACGACGCCCTGCTTGTATTCGGGCGACGCGTTAGCCTCTTCCGTCGCAATGAAGGCGGAGCCGACATAGGCGAAATCCGCGCCCAAAACCTCTGCGGCGAGCACCGACGCGCCGTTGGCGATGCAGCCGGACAGAATGAGCGGGCCGGAAAACCACTCGCGAATTTCCTGCATCAATGCAAATGGAGATTGCACGCCGGCGTGGCCGCCGGCGCCTGCCGCAACCGCGATGATCCCGTCGGCGCCCTTGTCGATCGCCTTTTTCGCGAATGTATTATTGATCACGTCGTGGAGCACGACGCCGCCATAGGAATGGACGGCCTCAAACACCTCCTCGCGCGCGCCGAGCGAGGTGATGACGACCGGAACTTCATGCTTCACGCAAACCTCAAGGTCCTTCATCAGCCGGTCGTTGGAGCGATGGACGATCTGATTGACGGCGTAGGGCGCAGCAGGCCGGTCTGGATGGGCTTGGTTATGCCGGACGCGCGCCTGTTCGATCTCGGCCAGCCACTCATCGAGCGCTTCTTGCGGGCGCGCGTTGAGGGCCGGAAAGGCGCCGACAACGCCGGCCGTGCATTGCGCAATGACGAGCTTCGGCGTTGAGACAATGAACATCGGCGCGCCGATGACCGGGATGCGCAACTGCTTCTTGACGGCGTCGAGTACGGACATGGATTGCTCCTTGAAGGCGGAGCGAGGCTAGGAGAGGGCGGTGCGCGCCGCAACAATCGCGCGCAGCGGCGAATATTGTGTTGTCGCGAAGAGCCGTCATACTGCGCCCCGCGCCGGCGGGCGGGCATGAACGTTAGCGGAGGGCCATATGAGAAAATCGAAGCGCGCGGGCGCGTTAGCGGGGATATTGGGAGCGCTGGTCATGACCACAGCATCGAACGCGCAGGATTCCGACATCGGCCCCGGCGGGCGCCCGGTCGGCGCGGCGTGGTCGCGAAGCCCGGTCTTCGCAGAGCACGGCATGGCGGCGACGGCGCAGCCGCTGGCGAGCGAAGTCGCCATCGATATTCTGAAACAGGGCGGCAGCGCGGTCGATGCGGCGATTGCGGCGAATGCGACCCTCGGCCTGATGGAGCCGACCGGCAACGGCATGGGGGGCGATCTCTTCGCTATCGTCTGGGATCCGAAGTCGAAGAAACTTTACGGCCTTAACGCGTCAGGCCGCGCGCCGATGAGCCGTGACCTCGCGACGATGAAGGCGAAACTCGAAGCGGCCGGCGTTGCCGACGGCTCGATCCCCATTGGCGGCGCGCTTCCCGTCACTGTCCCCGGCGCCGTCGACGGCTGGTTCGAACTGCATGAGAAATTCGGCAGACTGCCGATGAAAAAGGTGCTCGCCCCGGCGATAGACTACGCCGAGAACGGCTTTCCGGTGTCGCCGGTGATCGCCTATTACTGGGATTATAATTTTCGGCGCTTCGAGCAGAACGCTGATTATATCGAAGAATTCAACAACGCCCGCAATACATATCTAATCGACGGCGCGCCGCCGGCGGCGGGGCAGATTTTCCGCAATCCCGATCTCGCCGACACCTTCAAGCTGCTGGCGAAAAAGGGGCGCGACGCATTTTACAAGGGCGAGATCGCGCGCACCATTGACGCTTATATGAAACGCATCGGCGGCGATCTGCGTTATGAGGATTTCGCCGCGCACAAGAGCGAATGGGTCGAGCCTGGCTGCATCAACTATCGCGGTTACGATGTCTGCGAACTGCCGCCGAACTCGCAAGGTTTCGCGGCGTTGCAGATGCTCAACATTCTGAAGAACGTCGACTTGAAGCAATGGCCGCGCGGCTCGGCCGAAGTCATCCACTTCATCACCGAAGCAAAACGCCTCGCCTTCGAGGATGTGGCGAAGTTTTACGCCGATCCGGCGTTTTCGCCCGCCCCGCTCGACTGGCTGTTGTCGGACGAATACGGGGCCGAGCGTTTTGCGCTGATCGATCCGAATAAGGCCACGACCGATGTCGAACCGGGCGTTCCGGCGCTCGAGAAAGACGGCGACACCACCTATCTCACCGTCGCCGACAAGGACGGCATGATGGTCTCGCTCATTCAGTCGAATTACGCCGGCATGGGTTCGGGGCTTGTCGCCGACGGGCTCGGATTCATGTTGCAGAACCGCGGCGCGCTGTTCGCCCTCGAAGACGGCCACCCCAATGTCTACGCGCCCGGCAAGCGGCCGTTCCATACGATTATCCCGGCCTTCGTGATGAAGGACGGCGCGCCTTATATGAGTTTCGGCCTGATGGGGGGCTCGATGCAGCCGCAGGGTCATGTGCAGGTGCTCGTCAACCTCATCGATTACGGCATGAATCTGCAGGAAGCCGGCGACGCCGCCCGCCTCAACCATTCCGGCGGACGCTCGCCCACGGCCGTCGATGAAGACCCCGGCGGTACGCTGACGGTCGAATCGGGCCTGCCGGCGGCGACCGTCGAAAAGCTGCGCGCCATGGGCCACAATGTTGAAGCGGATGAAAGCGGCGTTCCCTTCGGCGGCTATCAGGCGATCCGCCGCGATCCCGAGACCGGCGTCTACGAAGGCGCCACCGAAATGAGGAAGGACGGGCAGGCGGTGGGGTATTGAGAGAACGGTTTGCATTCAGGCTGATGCAATCCGTTTCAAAGCCTCTCAACCCGCTCATCCCGGCGAAGGCCGGGATCCAGTCTGACTCAGTTCTGGGCCCCGGCCTTCGCCGGGGTGAGCGGCGTTTGATACAGCGCCTGTCATAGATATGAACGCAAACCGCCTTAGCCCTTCAGCAGCCGCGCGGCCTTCGGGGCGAAATAGGTGATGATCCCGTCGGCGCCGGCGCGCTTGAAGGCGAGCAGCGATTCCAGCATCGCCGCGTCGCCGTCGAGCCAGCCGTTCTGCGCCGCCGCCGTCAGCATGGCGTATTCGCCCGACACCTGAAAGACGAAGGTTGGAACCGCGAAGGTCTTCTTAACCCGGCGGACGATATCGAGATAGGCGAGGCCGGGTTTGACCATGACCGAATCGGCGCCTTCGGCGATGTCGAGCGCGACCTCGCGCAAGGCTTCATCAGCATTAGCCGGGTCCATTTGATAGGTTCGCTTGTCGCCCTTCAAGGCGCCGGACGATCCGATGGCGTCACGGTAAGGCCCGTAAAAAGCCGAAGCGTATTTCGCCGCATAGGCCATGATCTGAACATTCTCGTGGCCAGCCGCGTCGAGGCCGGCGCGAATGGCGCCGACGCGTCCGTCCATCATGTCCGACGGCGCGATAATGTCGAAACCGGCCTCGGCTTCGACGACGGCCTGTTTGACCAGCGCCTCGACGGTTTCGTCATTGACGATTTCGCCGTCGCGCAGAAGGCCGTCATGACCGTGATCGGTGTAAGGATCGAGCGCCACATCCGCCATCAGCCCGATATCGGGAACCGCCTTTTTCACCGCCCGCGCGGCGCGGCACATCAGATTGTCGGGGTCGAGCGCGCGTTCGCCGCCGGGGGTGCGGTCGGCGGCGTCGGTAAACGGAAACAGCGCCAGCGCCGGAATGCCGAGCGACCGGGCCTCCTCGGCGGCGGCGACGGCGTTGTCCGGAGACAGGCGAAAAACGCCCGGCATGGATGCGACCGGTTCGCGGACGTTTTCGCCGTCTTTCAGGATGATCGCCCAGATGAAGTCCTCGGGGCCGAGGCGGGATTCGGCCATGAGCCGCCGCGACCAGTCGGCCTGGCGCATCCTGCGCATGCGGAGGGCGGGAAAGCGGGCGGGGAAGGACGAAGCGTTGCTCAATGGTGAATATCCTGGCTGTCGGTCCGGAAATTACTGCACCCGTTAGAATTTGATTTCAAATTGAACGTCTAGGCTTAACGGCGCCTTTAGACGTTATCGCATAAAGTCCGGGCCACGAAAGTTAAGCGAGGCGTACACATGGCGGTATTGGAAAGGGCGGCGCGTTCGGAAGTCATCGGATATGGCGAGGAATCGGGCGTGAAAGCCGATCCGGAAAACCTGAAATCCGAATATCTGCAGCTTTTGCACCTCGTCGAAAGGCTGCACCGCCAGCTTCTGGACGTCATCAAGGACGAGTTGGAGCGGATCGGCCAGACCGACATTAATTCCGTTCAGGCGCTGCTGCTCTACAATATCGGCGACGCGGAGCTAACGCCGGGCGAACTTCGTTCGCGCGGTCATTATCTTGGCTCGAACGTCTCCTACAATCTCAAGCAACTGGTGGAAAAGGGCTATATCCGCGACCAGCGCTCAAACACCGACCGGCGCTCCAAGCGCGTATCGTTGACCGAGTCCGGACTGGAAGTCCGCAACTGCCTGAGCGCCCTGTTCGAGCGCCAGCTCGGTTCGATCGAGCAGGTCGGCGGCGTCAAGCAGGATTTGCTGGACTATACAAACAAGACTCTACAACGACTGGAGCGCTTCTGGGCCGACCAGATCCGGTTCCGTCTCTGATCTGATCGCCGCTTTAATATGCTTGAAGGACGCGCCCTTCGGGGCGCGTTTTTGCAACGCGCTGCGATGCGATGGAAGATCCTTTCTTACGGACGCAAAATAAAAGGGGCGCATGGCGATGCGCCCCGTTCAGTTCAGTTGCGACGCGCGGCCACTCAGGCCGCTTTTCTTTTCCGCTTGATGCGTTTTTTTGCCTTCTTCTTCTTCTTTGCGGCTGTCTTTGCGGTGCCAAGTCCGATCTTTTTCGCAAAAGCGGACCGGCGCTTGGCGTAGTTTGGCGCGACCATCGGATAATCAGCCGGCAAGCCCCATTTTCGCCGGTAATCTTCTGGCGTCATGTTGTACTGCGTGCGCAAATAGCGCTTCAGCATTTTGAGCTTTTTTCCGTCTTCGAGACAGATCACGTAATCCGGGGTGATCGACTTGTTGATCGGCACGGCCGGATCTCTGCTGCCGGCAAACGCCGCGCCGCCCGCTGCGAGCGCGTTAACCGCATCATAGACATCTTGCAACAATTCCGGCAGCTGTTCGGCTTTGACGCTATTGTTGCTGACAAACGCCGCAACAATATCCGTAGTCAGATGAAGCGTTTCGCCGACTTCAGCAGCGGCGGCATTGCGTGTCATAAAAATTAGCTCCTCTCAAGGTTACATGATTGAAGCGCCGCCCCCGGCCGCTTACGCGTCCCCCGTATCCGTCTTTTAGCCGATTAGCATTCTGCTGATAAGCGTCTTATAGACGAGGCCGGGGCGTATCCGGCATCTCACAGACGACAACGGCATAGCGATCAGAATAATGAAAATCAAGCGATCCCTGCGCGATCACTCCATTTGTTTTCTGACAAGGGCGTTAAGAAACTCGAGACGCCGCCAACCCACTTTCGTTGCACACTACAGTTGTTTCAACTTGAAGTCGTCGCCTTAATAATTTAGGCAGCGCTGCCTAAAACTGCTGAATCGCGAAGCGGAGATCAATAGCGGCGCGGAATTGTTGCGGTAAAGCAACGCGCAGCGGCCGATCCGGCGCACGTTGCGGACGGTGCAAGGCCCGCGTATACCGGCCCCTTGCCCGGCGCCGCGGGGCCGGGATTCGCCGGCGCCAATCGATGCGCTGAAACAGGAGCCTGGTTATGAGCGCAACCTTTGCGGCGCCCGACGCCGAGTTTTTCACTTCGCCGCTGCACGAAAGCGACCCGGAAATATTCGGGGCGATTGGCCGTGAACTGCGCCGGCAGCAAAGCCGGATCGAGTTGATCGCGTCTGAAAACATCGTTTCGCGCGCAGTGCTGGAGGCGCAAGGGTCGGTCCTGACTAATAAATACGCCGAAGGCTTTCCGGGGCGGCGGTATTACGGCGGCTGTGAATTCGTCGACCAGGCGGAGATTATCGCGATCGAAAGGGCGAAGAAACTGTTTGGATGCGACGAAGCGATCGTACAGCCGCATTCGGGCAGCCAGGCGAATCAGGCGGTGTTCATGGCGTTCATGAAGCCTGGCGATACGTTTCTTGGCATGGACCTGGCCGCCGGCGGACACCTCACGCACGGCGGGAGGGCTAATCAGTCTGGCAAATGGTTTAACGCCGTACATTACGGCGTGCGAGAGGATGACTGCCTGATCGATTACGACGGCGTAGCTCGGCTCGCCGAAGAACATCGGCCGAAACTTATAGTCGCAGGCGGCAGCGCCTATTCGCGTATTATCGATTTCAAACGGTTTCGCGAAATCGCCGATTCGGTCGGCGCGGCGCTGATGGTCGACATGGCGCATTTCGCGGGACTCGTGGCGGGCGGCGTTTATCCTAATCCGGTCGAACACGCGCATGTGGTGACGTCGACGACCCACAAGACCCTGCGCGGTCCGCGCGGCGGCCTGATTGTCGCCAATGACGCGGAGATCGCGAAGAAATGCCGTTCGGCGCTGTTTCCCGGAATTCAGGGAGGACCGCTCATGCACACGGTGGCGGCGAAAGCCGTGGCTTTCGGCGAAGCGCTCAAGCCGTCGTTCCGCGCTTACGCCAGCGCCGTCGTCGACAACGCCCGCGCGCTCGCCGATTCGCTGGTGGAAGCCGGCTATGCCGTTGTTTCGGGCGGAACCGACACGCATCTGGCGTTGATCGATCTGCGCCCGAAGGGCGTCAAAGGCAATGCGGCCGAAGCCAGTCTCGAGCGGGCCGGCATGACCTGCAACAAAAACGGCGTGCCGTTTGATCCGGAAAAACCGACGGTGACGTCGGGCGTGCGGGTGGGCGCGCCGGCGGGCACGACGCGGGGCTTCGGCGCGTCGGAGTTCCGCGATATCGGCGCGATGATGGCGGAAGTTCTGGACGGTCTCGCCGGCGGCGGCGATAACGCCTCTGTCGAAGCGGCGGTCGCAGAAAATGTGCGGGCGCTGGCCGCGCGATTTCCGATCTACGCCTGACGGGCGGCGGCGACAAACAGGGATTATACAAATGCGCTGTCCTTTCTGCGGATGCGAAGACACTCAGGTCAAGGATTCGAGGCCCGCCGAGGACGGCTCCTCGATCCGCCGCCGCCGTCAGTGTTCCGCATGCGGAGGACGCTTCACGACCTTCGAACGGGTGCAGCTCCGCGAGCTTGTCGTGCTCAAAAATTCAGGACGCAGGACTCCGTTCGATCGCGACAAGCTCATGCGCTCGGTCAATATCGCGCTGAGGAAACGCGACGTCGATCCCGAACGCGTCGAGCAAATGGTTTCCGGCATCGTGCGCCGTCTCGAATCCATGGGCGAAGGCGAGGTCGAGTCAAAACGTATCGGCGAGCTGGTGATGGAGGGTCTCGCCGCGCTCGACGACGTCGCCTATGTGCGCTACGCGTCGGTTTACAAGAATTTCCGCGAAGCGAAGGATTTCGAACAATTTCTCGGCGGTCTCGATGATCATGACAGGAATTGACGCAGTCCGCCGAATGACAATCCTACGCGCATCATGACCAAGCCTGATTCACAGACGCGTTCAGCCGCCCGGCTGGCGGCGGTGCAGGCGCTCTATCAGATGGAGACCGCCGGCGCCGGCGTCGAATCGACCATCGCCGAATATGCGGAACATCGTCTCGGGCGCGAGATCGAGGGGCTGCGGTTTCACGAAGCTGATGCGGGTTTCTTTGCAGAGCTGCTGCGCGGGGCGGTGGAAATGCAGGCGAAAATTGATCCCTTCATCGAACGCCAGCTCGCGGCGAACTGGACGCTGAGCCGACTGGATGCGATCGCCCGGGCGATTGTGCGCGCCGGGCTTTATGAATTGACGCGACGGCCCGATATTCCCTTTCGGGTCGTGATCGACGAGTATGTCGAGATCGCCAATGACTTTTTCGACGGCGACGAGCCGCGCTTCATCAATGCGGTGCTGGATGCGGCGGCGCGAGAAACGCGCAAGGACGAATTCTAAAATACGGCTGGATTCGTGACGGCAGAGAGCGAATTCGACATCATCAGGGAGATTTTCGCGCCGCTTGCGGGCGATGCGCCCGGCGCGTTCGGGCTGAACGACGACGCCGCCCTTATGGATGAGGCGGCTTATGTCGTTACGAACGACATGATGATCGCCGGCGTGCATTTTCTCGCTGACGACCCGCTCGACCTGGTGGCGCGCAAGCTCATGCGGGTCAATCTGTCGGATTTGGCCGCAAAAGGCGCAAAACCGGTCGGATATTTTCTCGCCTGCGCCTGGCCGAAAAAGACCCGGCGGGCCGATATCGAGCTTTTCGCGAAAGGCCTTGAAGAAGATCAGCGCGCGTTTCGGTGTGCGTTGCTGGGCGGCGATACGACCGCCCATAGATCGACCGAGGGACCGCTGACGCTATCGGCCACGTTTATGGGCGCGCCGGCCCGACAAGGGCTGATCCGGCGCGCCGGGGCGGTCTCCGGCGATGATTTGTACGTAACGGGAACCATCGGCGACGCCGGGCTCGGACTGGCGGCGCTAAGCGGAACTGAAACCTTTCCGCGTCAGGACAAAGAGGCGCTGACGACGCGCTACCGGCTGCCGGCGCCGAGACTGGCGCTCGGCGGGGCGATCGCCGGCCTGGCGAGCGCCGCCCTCGATGT
Source organism: Parvularculaceae bacterium (assembly GCA_046756245.1). Classification (GTDB taxonomy): domain Bacteria; phylum Pseudomonadota; class Alphaproteobacteria; order Caulobacterales; family Parvularculaceae. The sequence goes on along the minus strand of JBHHVZ010000010.1, from coordinate 5,246 downwards.
CTCCGACGGCCTGTTGGCTGACGCCGGCCGCCTCAGCGATGCTTCGCAGGTGAAGCTGACAATCGAGGCCGGGCGCATTCCATTATCGACAGCCGCATCGGCCTGGCTGGAAGGCCGGAAAAACGCAAAGACCGCAATCGCGAAACTGGCCGGCTTCGGCGACGATTATGAGATACTCTTCATCGCCCCGCCCGCCTTGCGGCGCTCGGTGGAGATGGCGGCGCGCGCCTCGCGCACGCCGGTCGCGCGGATCGGATCGGTTTCAAAGGGAGCGGGGGTCGCGCTTGTCGGCGCCGAAGGCGAGGAGATCGCCGTCAAACGGGCCGGATATGATTGTTTCGCACGTTGAGGCGCGCTTTGGCGTTTATTGCCCCGGCGGGGGCTGTCCCTGTCCGACGCCGGCGGGCAGTTGCCCGACATTGCCCAGAAGCTGTTCCCAGAACGAGAGCTCCTTGCCGCGTGTCGGCGTTATGCGGGAAACCAGCTTGACTTTCCCGCCATCCGACAGATCGAACTGTTTGATGTCCTGAACCACGCCTTCATTATTGAAGTGGAAGGAAACGATCGTGCGCGCCTTGGTGTCGGGCTTGAAGAATGCGCGCGTCGCCTCGATGCTGTGCATGTAGTACCAGACATTCGGATTGAACGTGCCGATCATCGACGGTTCGCCGTATTTTGCGAGGACGCTTTCCTTGGTGTCGACCTCAAGCTGGGCGGTCAGTTCAGTCTCGCCGCGCTCCAGAATATAACCGTGATTGGAGCGGAAAGAGATACAGCCCGGCAGGACCAGACAACTCAAAAACAAAAGAAAAACGCGGGCCATTGCTTGATCCTGGACAGTTTGCCGATTAGGTGAGCGACGGTTCATACCGCCATTCTCGCCGCTAACCTATGATTTTGTCGCTTTTTAGAAAAGACCCCGCCAAAGACGCCGCCCGGGCGCTTTACGCAGCCGCCGCCGAGCAGGCGCGCACGCCCTTTCTCTATACGGCGCTGGCCACGCCGGACACGGTCGAGGGCCGGTTCGAGCAAGTGGCGCTGCATGTGTTCCTGATCCTGCGCCGGCTCAAGAGCGAAGGCGACGCGGCGCGCCGTATGGCGCAGCTTCTTTTCGACGCCATGTTCGCCGATCTCGACAGCTCTTTACGGGAACTCGGGGTGGGCGATCTCTCGGTCGGGCGCAAGATTCGAAAGCTGGCCGAGGATTTCTACGGCCGAGCCGGCGCCTATGAGGTTGCGATGAAGCCCGACGCCGCCTCCGGGGCGCTTGATGAGACGCTCTTTCGCAATGTCTACGCCGGCGCCCAAGGCGCGCCCGCCGCCGCGCTGGCGGCTTATGTTCGGGCCGCCGCCGCGCGCCTCGCCGAGAGTCCCCTTGGCCGGATTTTGGCCGGCGTCGTAGAATTTCCCGACCCGGCGGGTATTTTTGAAGGGCCTGGAGAGGCGCGGCGATGACCGCATCCGAACAGCAAGCGCTTGAATTCAGTTTTCCCGTCGATCTGGCGACGCTCGATCCTTCAGGCGCGCGATTCACGGTCGAGGCGAGCGCCGCTGAAAGACCCCGGATCGCCCGGCGGCTTGGAGCGCCGGCGGTCGACGCGCTTACAGGCGATTTCACGCTCACGCCCACGGCGACCGGCCTTTCCGTTGAGGGCCGGCTGCGCGCGCGGTTGCGCCGTCAGTGCGTCGTAAGCCTAGAAATTCTGACCGAACAGATCGACGAGCTGTTCACAATTGCGTTTGCACGCGAGCCGGCGTCTGAGCCGGACCGCGAAGAGGCGTTGTCCGAGGAGCCGGTCGAATTACTCGAAGGCGCCAGCGTCGACCTTGGGGAACTGTTGGTTCAGGAGCTTGCTCTGGCCATGAACCCCTATCCGCGAAAGGCGGGCGCGCCGCCTCTTGACGCCGCAAGCGGCCCGTCCCAGGCCGACTCTCCCTTCGCCGTCCTTGCCGCAGGCGTTGCCGAACCCGACCAGCAAGAGTAGAAACCCGCGGCGGAACGACGCGCCGGTTGTTGAATGCGCAAGCAGGCGCGGTATCCTGCGCCGCCGCCAAGGAGCCATGAGATTTGATCCAAAACGCTTCGAATCGGCCGCCGCTCACGCTTGCGGTAGATGCGATGGGCGGCGATGCGGGTCCCCGCGCGGTCGTTGACGGCGTGGCGTTGGCGCTGACCCGCAACCTCAAGGCCCATGCGATTTTCTTCGGCGATGCGCGCGAGCTGAAGCCGCTGGTCGCCGGTCATGAGAATCTCGCCGGCTCGGAAATACGTCACGCCGACCAGATCGTCGCCATGACCGACAAGCCGAGCCATGTGCTGCGGCGCGGGCGCGATACGTCGATGTGGGCGGCGGTGGCCGCGGTCAAGCAGGGCGAGGCGCAGGCGGTCGTATCCGGCGGCAACACCGGCGCGCTGATGGCGGTTTCGCGGTTGCAGCTTCGCATGATCGACGGCGTCGACCGGCCGGCGATTACGGCGCTTTGGCCGACGCCGCGCGGACGCAGCGTCGTGCTCGACTGCGGCGCCAATGTCGAGGCGGACGAAAATCAGCTCGTCCAGTTTGCAATTATGGGAGAGGCGTTCTTTCGCGCGCTCACCGGAGAAAAAAAGCCGACGGTGGGCCTGTTGAACGTCGGCGCCGAAGAGCTCAAGGGCCATGAGCTCATCCGCACCGCCGCCCGGGTTCTGCGCGAAGCCGATCCGGAAATGGCGTTCAAGGGGTTTGTCGAAGGCGACGACATTTCGAAGGGGACGGTCGACGTGGTCGTCACCGACGGGTTTTCTGGCAATGTGGCGCTGAAATCGGCCGAAGGCGCGGCGCGCCTGGTCGGCGGCTGGATGCGGGACGCTTTTGCAGGCGCGCTGTTATCGAAGCTGGCCGTTTTATTGATGGCGCCGCAACTCAGACGCCTGCGCGACCAGATCGATCCTTCGTCGAACAATGGCGGCGTTTTTCTCGGCGTTAACGGAATCGTGGTCAAAAGCCATGGCGGCGCCAATGCGCGAGGCGTAGCGAGCGCCGTTGAAATGGCGGCCAGCCTGGCGCGCCGGCCGTTCCGGGACGAAGTGGCGGCGACATTGGCGCGCGTCGTGAAACGCGCGGAAGAAGCGCAAATAAGCGATGCCGCCGGGGACGGCTCGCAGAGGGCGGCGGGATGAGCTTAAAAGCGGTTGTCGCGGGCTGCGGCGCGTATTTGCCTCAAAGAGTGCTGACGAATGACGACCTGTCGCAGATGGTCGATACCAGCGATGAATGGATCCGCGAGCGCACCGGCATTCGCGAACGCCACATCGCGGCGGAAGACGAAAAGACGTCGGCTCTCGCTGTAGAGGCTGCAGAACGGGCGATGGCGGCGGCCGGCTGCGGACCCGACGATATCGACCTTATTATAGTCGCAACGACGACGCCGGACCTGACCTTCCCGTCAACGGCGGCGATCGTACAGGCGCGGCTCGGCGTGCGCGAAGGCGCGGCCTTCGATCTTCAGGCGGTGTGCACAGGCTTCATTTATGCGCTGTCGGCGGCGGAGAAGTTTCTCGTTTCCGGCCAGCACAAGCGCGCGCTCGTTATTGGGGCGGAAACCTTCTCGCGCATCCTCGACTGGAGCGACCGGACGACCTGCGTTCTGTTCGGCGACGGCGCCGGCGCGTTCGTTCTGGAAGCGCGCGCAGAAGCCGAGGTTGACGGCCGCGGCTTGATGGCGAGCTATCTGCGCTGCGACGGACGGCTCGTCGACCTTCTCTATGTAGACGGCGGAGTGTCCTCAACCGGCTCGTCGGGTTACGTGCGCATGCAGGGCAACAAGGTGTTCCGCGAAGCGGTGACCCGGATCGCCGAAGCCATGGAGAGCGTGGCGGTCGCCGGCGGCATCGATGTAGGCGACATCGACTGGTTCGTACCGCATCAGGCCAACGAGCGCATCATTCAGGGCGTCGTGAAAAAACTCGACCTGCGTCCAGATCAGGTGATCTCGACCATCGCCGGGCAGGGCAACACCTCGGCGGCGTCGATCCCGCTCGCCTATGCGGCCGGGGTCGCCGACGGACGAATCAAAACCGGCGATCTGGTGATGCTGGAGGCGATGGGCGGCGGCCTGACCTGGGGCGCGGCCCTGTTGCGGGCTTGAGAACGCACCGCGTTTCGAAGAAAACTGCCAAGAAAATTCAATGGGTTGTTGACCGAACTCGCCGGAGAGGATTAACCTCCGCGCTTGGACGACAACATGAGGCTCGACTGTTATGGCGGGCAAAACGGTCACGCGCGCGGATCTGACGGAAGCCGTCTATCGGTCGTTGGGGGTGTCGCGCAACGAATCATCGGCATTTGTCGAACGCATTCTTGAATTGGTGTCGGCTGCGCTTGAAGAGGGTGAGACGGTGAAAGTCTCGTCGTTCGGCACGTTTTCCGTGCGGGCCAAGAAGCTCCGCATGGGACGCAATCCGAAAACCGGCGAGGAAGTGCCGATTTCGCCGCGACGGGTCATTACCTTTCGCGCCTCGCATGTCTTGAAAGACCGCATCAATCTGGGTCATCGGAAAGATAGCGCGACGGCGGCGGAATAAACGCCGGAGAATGAATTGAGCGTGGCGAAATCAGCCGAGGCGTTCAGGACGATCAGCGAAGCGGCCAGCGAAATCGACGTGCCGCAGCATGTGCTGCGCCACTGGGAGGACGTCTTCGGCCAGATCAGGCCGATGCGCCGCGCCGGCGGCCGGCGCTATTATCGGCCGGTCGATCTTGATCTTTTACGCGGCGTGCGCGTGCTGCTTTACGACGAACGCTATTCCACGAAGGGCGTGCAGAAAATCTTCAAGGAAAACGGCGTCAAATATATCGCCGAAATCGGTCGCCGCGCCGCCGCTGGAGAACCGATCGAGCTGCGCACGAGCCTCGAGCCTGAAGACAAGGAGGAGGACGAACCCGAGCAGGCTGGATCGCCGGCCGACATGTCGCCTGAACTGCGCAGCTTTTTGACCGATCTTGTAGCGCGGCTCGAAAAGATCGAAGACGCCCTTGACGAAGCCGCGCTCGCCATCGAGGCGATCGACGCCGACGACGGGGATTAAGACTTCCAGAACCGTTCCGAAAAAACCGCGCCGCGCGCATTGCGGGGGCGAAGACCCGCGCCTATAGTCCGCCCCCGCCGGCGGGCCCTGAACGGTTCGCAACGGCGACGCGGTCGGAGCGTGGCGCAGTCTGGTAGCGCACTTGACTGGGGGTCAAGGGGTCGTGGGTTCGAATCCC
>JBHHVZ010000009.1:0-50078 GCA_046756245.1 Parvularculaceae bacterium | reverse complement strand
GGTATTAGTCTTCCTTCGCTGTAGCGCCCGTCGAAGGGCTGTCCGCCGATTTTAGAATCGTCGACAGGCGCTCGAAGCTTTCTTTGCACGAATTCGACTTTTCGCTCACAAAGCTGTCGAGCTTGGGCCAGAGCGAAATCGCCCGGTCGATGACCGGATCGGATCCCGCAGCGTAAAGGCCCGTCTGAATCATCGTAGCGGCCTCTTCAAAGGCGGCGATGAGCGAGCGCCCGACCGACAACAGTCGGTTCTCCTCTTCCGAAGCGGCCATCGGCAGCGAACGCGAAACGCTGCGCCGGATATCGATGGCGGGAAAACGCCCGCGTTCGGCGATGCCCCTGTCGAGGACCACATGCCCGTCGAGAATGCTGCGCACCATGTCGGCGACCGGCTCGTCCATGTCCGAGCCGGCGACAAGCACGGTGAAAATGGCGGTGATGTCGCCGGCGGCGCCGAGGCCCGGCCCGGCGCGCTCTGCAAGCGCCGCAACCGTGCGCGCGGTCGAGGGCGGATAGGCCCGCAAAGAGGGCGTTTCTCCCGCCGTCAGTCCGATTTCACGATGCGCGTCGGCGAAACGCGTAATCGAATCGAACAACAGTAAAACATGAAGTCCCTGATCGCGGAAAAACTCGGCGGTCGTCATGGCGAGAAGCGCTGCGCGTCGTTTTGACGGCGCCGGGTCGTTGCAGGTCGACACAATGATGACCGAACGCGCGTGGCAGCCCACGGCGCGCATCTGTTCGGCGAACTCGCGGATTTCACGGCTGCGCTCGCCGATGAGCGCGATGACGACCACATCGGCTTCGACGCCTTTGGCGAGATCGGCGATCAGTGTCGACTTCCCGACGCCGGAGCCTGCGAACAGGCCGATGCGCTGACCGCGACACAGCGGCAGAAACGTGTCGAACGGCGCAAGCCCGGAATTGACGCGTGCGCCCAATGCACGGCGTTCGCTCGCCGGAAGCGGTTGTGGCGATAGCGGCATGATGCGCACGCCCTTAGCCGCCGGCGAACCGTCAAAGGCTTCGCCGAAAGCATTAAGCACCTTGCCAAGCCATGCATTGCTCGGCCGCGCGCCCTCGTCGGGGCGGATATAGGCGCGCGCGCCGACCGAAATTCCGTCAAGCGGCGAAGTCGGCATCGCCAGGACGTTTGCGTCTTCAATCGCAATAATTTCGCCGCCGGCGTTTTCGGAACCGACAATATTAATTCTGTCGCCGATGCGTGCGAGGCCGCTAAGTCCGCTCACTCGGATCATGCCGCCGTCCACGGCGCTGACGCTGCCCCAGACGCGTCCGATGTCGATGTCGGCCGCGACGTCTTGAGCAATATCGAATATCTGTGCCGACAATAGAGCGCTCCCTCTTCATTGCATTAAGGTTATTTTCAACTTTCGACATTATCGACATAAACCATAAACCTTAACAGGAAGTCGCAAAATGTTCTCCGATGTGAAACTTCTGAATCTCGCCTCCGCCAAGGCGCAGCACGCGGCGAAACGTCATGAGCTTATTTCCGAGAACATTGCGAACGCCGATACGCCTGGCTTCAAAGCAAAAGATCTCGAGCCGTTTTCGCAAACCTATTCAAAAGCGGCGTCAGCTGCGCGCGCAGAAGGCGCGGACGAATTCGAAATTCCCGAATGGCGCAGCTTCGCGGTCAATACGCCGGGGTTGAAATCGCCGAATGGAAACACCGTGTCGCTGGAAGATCAGATGATCCGCAGCGTCGAAGCGCAAGGCGATCATGACGCGGCGATGACCGTCTACAGAAAAACGCTCGACATATTGCGTCTCAGCCTCGGGCGAGACGCATAACGATAAAAAGGGAGGGGCGTGTTGAATCCGTTTGTTAAATCCATGAATGCGGCGGCCGGCGGCATGAGCGCGCAAGGCTTTCGCATACGCATCGTCACCGAGAATGTCGCAAACGCCGATACGCCTGGTTACCATCGCAAGACAATTTCGTTCGGAAATGTCTTCGATGCGGAAGCCGGCATGAACCGCGTCGCCGTCATGCGTCTTTCGCTCGACAATTCGCCGTTGGAAGAAAAATACGATCCCGCCCATCCGATGGCGGATGAGGCGGGTTATATCGAGCTTTCCAACGTCAATCTCATGACCGAGATGGCGGACGGGCGCGAAGCGAGCCGATCCTACGAAGCCAATCTCGCGACGTTCCAGCAAGCCCGCCAGATGTATTCGAGCCTTCTCGACCTGCTTAAACGCTAGGATTTCACATGAACATCAACGCATTTAGCGCCGCGTCAGCTTACGGCGCCGCCAAGAAAGCGCTGCATTCCGACGCCGGAAAACCGCTTCCTGATTCCGGCTCGAACGAAAAGTTCCAGCCGGGAAAAATCGTCAAGGAAATGACCGACGCAATCGCGAAGAGCGAAAGTACGGCGGCGGCGTTCATGGTCGGCAAGGCCGATCCGCATTCGGTTGTCGAAGCGATGGCGTCGGCCGAGCTCGCTGTCGAAACTGCTGTAACGATCCGCAATCGCGTCGTCGAAGCTTATCAAGAATTAATGCGCATGCCGATTTAACGGCGTTAAATAGCGGTGGGCAGAATGTCCGAAACCGAAATCCTCAGCGTGCTTCGCGAATTTCTCTGGGCCGGCGTCTGGATCGCCTCTCCCATGCTTCTTACGGCGCTTGTTGTCGGCGTCGTCATTGGTTTGCTCCAGGCGCTAACGTCCGTTCAGGAACTGACGCTCACTTTCGTTCCGAAACTTATCGCCATGTTGCTGGCGTTTGTCTTATGCGCCGGGTTTGCGTCGCGGCTCATGCTTTCTCTCTTCAACGATCAGGTGTTGACGATCATTAGCGGGGCCTGACGCATGAAAATGCGGGTGTTGATTTTCCTTTCCATGATTGGTTGCGCGCCGGCTTCCGCCGCCGAAGCGGGCGACGAGGGCGCATGCGACGCCGCTGCGCGCCGGGCGGAACAAAAACACCGGCTGCCGGACGGTTTGCTGCAAGCGATTGCTCGGGTCGAAACGAATTTCGCAGACGCCGGCGAAATGAAGGCCTGGCCCTGGACGGTCAATATCGACGGCGAGGGCCGCTGGTTTAAGACGCGCCGGGTCGCCGAAGCCTTTGTCGCCGAGAGTAGAATACGCGGCTCCGAATCCATCGATATCGGGTGTTTCCAGATCAACGCCAAATGGCACGGCGCCGCGTTCGAAAACGACGCGGCGATGTTCGGCCCGAACGCTTCTGCGGATTATGCCGCATCGTTCCTGAAAGCCTTGAAAAACGAACAGGGCGATTGGCGTTCGGCGGTCAAAACTTACCATTCCCGCACGCCGGAAAAGGCGGACCGCTACGCCGAGAAAGTCATGACGGCCTTTACGGAATCCGGCGGCGATGCAGAGTTTAATCTGTTGGCTGCGCCCGCCGGCGCCGGCGGCGTTGCGCTTTCCCTGTTTCAAGCTGGCGCCCCGCTGCTGAACGCAGGCGGGCGTAAAGCCATCATCGACAAGACGGCGCTGTCCCCGCTGATTCCGGGAGAGGGCGACCGTGCAAACTAGGCTCAAATCCTTTTATCAGCCTACCGTTCTGCTCGCCATCGCGCTAATGGCGATCATTATCATGATGGTTCTGCCGACGCCTGCGTGGATTCTCGATGTGGGCCTCACCGCATCCTTTGCGTTCGCCATTCTGATTTTCACAATCACGCTGTTTATCGAGCGGCCGCTCGATTTTTCATCCTTTCCGACGGTTCTGCTCGCCTCCCTCTTGTTGCGGCTGTCGCTCAACGTATCGTCAACAAAGCTCATTATCGGAGAGGGGCACACAGGACCGGACGCGGCAGGCAACGTTATTCACGGCTTCGCCATGTTCATCATGGGCGGCAACATCTTTCTCGGGCTTGTAGTGTTTACGGTGCTCTTGATCGTCAACTTCATGGTGATCACCAAGGGCGCAGGGAGGATGGCGGAAGTCGGCGCGCGTTTCGCGCTCGACGGCATGCCGGGCAAACAGCTTGCAATCGATTCGGATATCGCCGCCGGCGCCATCAGCCATGAGGAAGCCAAAAATCGCCGGAAGCTGGAGCAGGAGGAAACCACCTTTTTCGGCTCCCTCGACGGCGCCTCGAAATTCGTCAAGGGCGATGCGATCGCGGGGCTTTTGATAACCCTGCTCAATCTCGTTGTCGGCCTTGCGATCGGGATTGGCGGTTATAACCTGTCTTTCAGCGAGGCGATCGAGACCTATTCCATTCTCACCGTCGGCGATGGCCTGGTTTCGCAAATTCCGGCGGTCATTATTTCGATCGCCGCGGCGCTTCTGCTTTCCAAAGGCGGGGCGATGGGTCCGACCGACCGCGCGCTTCTGGTGCAACTCGGCGATCACCCGGCTGCGCTCGCGACCGTCGGCGCCATGCTCGCCGTTTTCGCGCTCTTGCCGGGGCTTCCGTTTGTGCCGTTTATGACGGGCGCGCTGGCGCTCGGCGGATTCGCCGCTTACGCCTTCCGGCAACGGGAAAAAAGAAACGCGGCGAAAGAAATCAAACCGAAAGAAGCCGAAGAACCCGCTGAGCAGTCGCTCGGCGACGTTCTGGACATCGATGAAATCCACGTGGAGTTCGCGCCTGATCTGGTGCCGATCGCTATGGAATCCGAAACCGGCCTCGACGCCCGGATATCGAAAATTCGAAAACATGTGGCCGCCGAGTTCGGCTTCATCGTTCCCGCCATCCGCCTGACCGACAACGCCGGGTTCAAGGACCACGAATACGCCATCCGGGTTCACGGCGTTGAAGTCGCGCGCGGATTCCTCGATCCCGACGGAGTTCTGGTGCTGTTGCGCGACGATGCCCCGCTGAATATTAGCGGCAAGGACGTAAAGGAGCCGGTCTACGGCGCGCCGGCGAAATGGATTTCGGCCGACCGGCAGGAAGAAGCGGCGATGCTCGGCCTGCCGATCATCGAACCGGCCGAAGTCGCTGCGACGCATCTTCTCGAAGTCATCAAGGCCAATTTCGGACGGTTGATGACGCGCCGCGCGCTCAGGCGGATTCTCGACGAGTTCGTCTCTACGTCGAACAACGCCCGGGCCGAAGCGAACCGCAAGATCCTCGACGAGTTCATCACCGACAAAACCCCCGTCGATCTGGTGCAGGCGGTGTTTCGATTGCTTCTGCAGGAGCGCATATCCGTTCGCAACCTGCCCGTCGTCCTGGAAGCGATTGCGGAAGGCCGCTCGGCGCTGAGCTCGCCGGAGCAGATCGCCGAATATGTCCGTCAGCGTATTGGGTTTCAGTTCATCTCCAAATTGCGCGATGACGACGGCCAGCTCCCCCTCATTCAATTATCGCCGGACTGGGAGACTCTCTTTAAGGAGCACGAGCATGAGGGGGAAAACGGCGTCGCCGACGTTTCCCTGTCGCCCGCCGATTTCAACAAGCTCGCCTCCGCCGTTCGCGAAAAAGTAACGGCCGCGGTCGCGCGCGGCGCGTTTCCGGCCATTGTGACGAGCACGAAACGGCGCCGGTTCTTAAGCGCGGTCTTGAGCGCCAAGGGCATCAGAAACGCGGTCATCGCCTACGACGAGATCGATCCGGGGGAAAGACCGACCATTCTCGGCGTTGCTTGAGGGCGTCGCCGCGTGGATTTGCTCCAGCTCATAGCGCCCTACGCCGAAATCGGTCTGGAGAGGATTTCCATCTTCGCCGGCGTGTTCACGCGTATTTCCGCATTCGTCTTTTTTCTGCCCGGGCTTAGCGAGCAGACGGTCTCGATGCGCGTGCGGCTGGCGGCGGCGCTGGCGATCGCGCTTGTGCTCACGCCCATTGTTCTCGACGCCGCGCCGCATGCGCCGCAATCGGCCATAGAAGCGACCCTTGCGTTCGCCGCTGAGGCGCTTGCCGGCGCGGTTATCGGGTTCAGCATTCGCGTCGCGATTTTCGCAATTCAGATCGCCGGCTCCATCGCCGCGCAGAGTCTGTCATTGTCGCAGCTTTTCGGAACCAGCCTGAATTCACAGCCCGAACCGCCGATTGGGACGCTCTTCATGTTCGCCGGCATTGCGGTCGCGGTGTCGGCGGGTCTTCATTTCAAGGCGGTGAGCGCGCTGGCGCTTTCTTATGAAATCATGCCGTTCGGCGTCTTCCCCGGCGCTTCGGAAACCGGGGAGTGGGCGGCGGCGCGTACGGCGTTTGCATTTTCGGCCGGTCTGACGCTCGCCATGCCCTTCGTCGTGCTCGGATTCGTCTATTATCTGGCGATCGGCGCCGCCAATCGCGCCATGCCGCAGCTGATGGTCGCGTTCGTCGGCGCGCCGGCTATTACGCTCGGCGGGCTTGCGCTTCTGGCGCTGGCGACGCCGGTCATGCTGTCGGGTTGGCTCAACATGGTCGACGCCATCATCGCCCAGCTCGCCGGAGTCGCCCTATGAGCGACGCCCAGCAGAACGAAGGCGAAGACAAGTCGCATGATCCGACGCCGCAAAAAATTCGCAAGTCGCGTGAAAAAGGCGACGTTCCTTACTCGTCGGAAGTAACGACGGCGGCGACTTACGGCGCCTTTTTTCTCGCGCTTTTCATATTCGCTGGCTGGAGCGCGACGAATATAAGCGCCCAGCTGGCTTTATTCCTGCAACGTCCTGAAGATTTCGGCGCTGCTCTAACGACGCCGGGATCTGACGCCCCCATCCAGGATCTCTTTGCGAGACTCGTTGTCGCCGCCGCGCCCTTATTCCTGTTTCTGGCGCTCGCGACGATTCTGTCGCTGGTCGGCCAGCAGGCGATCGCCTGGGGGCCGTCCAAGATCAAGCCCAAGCTTTCGCGCATATCCATCGTCAGCAACGCCAAGCAAAAATACGGCCCGAACGGTCTCTTCGAATTCCTCAAAAGCGCAATCAAATTGACGGCGATCATGGCGGTGCTGCTGATTGGGTTTAAGGATCGCTTTGTCGAGCTTCCGGCGCTTTCCGCGCTGCCGGCGAAGGCGTTTCCTACGGTCATGCTGCGCGAGTCCGTATTCTTTATCGGCCTGATCACGATCACGGCGGTCGGGATTGCAGCAATCGACCTTCCCTGGCGGCGCCATCAGCATCACAAGAAACTGATGATGACGTTCCAGGAACTCAAAAAGGAAAACAAGGAAACCGAAGGCGATCCTGAAATGAAAGGCGCGCGGCGCGACCGCGCCAAGACGCTTGCGACAAATCGCATGATGTCGGACGTGCCGAAATCGGACGTGGTCATCGTCAACCCCACCCACTACGCTGTGGCGCTCGCATGGGATCGCGAACAGGGCGCTGCGCCCGTCTGCGTGGCGAAGGGCGTCGACGAAATCGCCGCGCGCATCAGGGAAGCGGCGGCGACGGCGGGCGTGCCGATACGGCGCGATCCGCCGACTGCGCGCTCGATTTACGCTGTCGTCGATATTGGCAAGGAGATCAAGAAAGAGCACTACGCCGCTGTGGCTGCGGCGATTCATTACGCCGACCAGATTCAGAAAAAATCGAAAGAAAAATATTCGCCATGAAATTTGAACACATCAAGAAGCTGTTGAGCGCGGCGGAGACGAAGAAGCGGCTGGAAACGACGGAACTGGCCGCGTTGCGCGCCGCCAGGCGCGCGCTTCACGACGAAGCCGAACGGGTTGAGTCGACGGCCAGACAAAGTCGGCTTGCGCATGACGAAACGCCGACCGGCTCCGATCTGACCAACTATGGCCGCAACCTCGATCAACTTTATTCGACCGCCGGGAAGCTTCGCAACAAAGCCGCCGATTATGAAACGCCGATCAAAGCCCAGGCAAACGAGGTCCGGGCCGCCCTGCGGCGCAAGATGGCTTGGGAAAGCCTTTTCGATGCGGCGCTCCGCAATCGGCGCAAAGAACTCGAAAAGAAAGACGAACAGATCCGTGAAGAGACAAGCCTGAAGGCGCTCGCCGCCAGAAGGCGAGGAATCGCCCGTTAGTCCGGACGCTTTGTGTCAGCCAGCGCCCGGCGAAGCCGGGTTCAACTGACGCTTCTACTGCGGACTCGCGATAATTCCGACAAGACCCGCCGGCGTCTGATTGTCGCTTTAACTGCGCAGGAGATTTTGTCGAATCGCTCCCTCCTGTATGATCATCCGAAAACGCGGTGCGTCGGCGATGAGACGATGGAACGGCTGGGGCGAGGAAGACATTGACCGCCCTTTAAGCGACGGAACAAAAGACCTGTTGGAGGCGGCGCTCGGCAAGGGGCCGGAGTTGCACGACGCGGAACTCGTTGATGTTCTCGCCGCCGTCGACCGCCGGAAAAGCCGGCTGCCGGATCATCCGCTGGTTTCGAAAGACCCCGAGGCGCGCCTCAGAGCGAGTTACGGACAAAGCTGCCCCGACTGGTTCGCGTTACGTTTCGGCGAGATCAGGCGCGTAAGCGACGGCGCCGCGTTCCCTGAAACCGGCGACGACGTGCGCGCGCTGCTCGACTGGGCCGCAGAAGCGGGCGCGATGGTTATTCCCTGCGGCGGGGCGACCAGCGTCGTCGGGCATTTAACGCCGCCTGAAGGCGACAGGCCCGTCTTGACGCTGTCGATGACGCGCATGGATCGTCTGCTTGATCTCAATGAGACGGCGCAGCTTGCGCGATTTCAGGCCGGCGTTGCCGGCCCGAGGCTCGAAGCGCAACTGGGCGAGAAAGGCTGGACGCTAGGCCACTTCCCGCAAAGTTTCGATTACGCTTCGCTCGGCGGCTGGATCGTCACGCGCTCATCAGGTCAGCAGTCAGCGCGTTACGGCCGCATCGAAGCGCTATTCGCGGGCGGCGTCGTCGAGACCCCGACCGGGCGGTTGATGATTCCCGCGCTGCCGGCCTCGGCCGCGGGGCCCGATCTCAGGGAATTCGTGCTCGGTTCGGAAGGACGCATCGGCGTTCTCACCGAAGCCGTCATGCGGGTTTCGCGAAAGCCCGAGCAGGAAATTTTCGCCGGCCTGTTCTTTCCTGACTGGGAACGCGGCGAAGCGGCGGCGCGCGCCATCGCCCAGGCCCGTCTTGGGGTTTCCATGTTGCGTCTGTCGAATCCGATGGAGACGATGACGACCCTGAAACTCAGTGGACAGACGATAAAAAGCATTCCCTTCGGCTGCGTTCTTCTGATGCTCGGCTTCACTGGCGATGCGGCGGGCGTCGATCACATGCGCGCGCGGGCGGCGGAGATCGCCGGCGCGAACGGCGCCAATGACGTAGACGAAAAAACATCGCTTGCGCTTGGCGAGACCTGGAAAGCGGGGCGCTTTCAGAGCGTCTACATGCGCAACAGCCTGTGGTGCAGCGGCTACGCTGTCGACACGATGGAAACGGCGGTCAATTGGCCGCAGACGACGGCGATGATGAACGCCATTGAAAGCGCCGGGCGCGCCGCGCTTGAAAAATTCGGCGAGCAGACGCTCGTCACGACGCATTTGTCGCATGTCTATCCGCAGGGATCGAGCGTCTATACGACATTCATCTTCCGCGTCGGGTCCGACTATCAAACAAGTCTTGAACGCTGGCGTGCGTTGAAAGGCGCCGTCAGCGAAGCGATCGTTGCGAATGGCGGCACGATCAGCCATCAGCACGGCGTCGGCAAGGATCATGCGCCCTATCTTGAAGCCGAAAAATCGCCACAGGGTCTTCGCGCCATCGCCGATATGATCGCCGGTTTCGATCCGCGCGGGGTAATGGACAGCGGCAATCTCATCGGCCCGGACGACGCATGAGCGATACACGCCGCATGCGGGAAGGAAACCTTGCGCGAATTACCGCCGGCGAGCCGTTCGATCTCCTCGTCATCGGCGGCGGCGTCACCGGCGCCGGCGTTGCGCTCGAAGCGGCGCGCGCCGGCGTCTCCGTCGTGCTGGTCGAATCCGCTGATTTCGCAAGCGGCACGTCCTCGCGTTCGTCGAAGCTGGTGCACGGCGGGCTTCGTTATCTCAAGCAGGGCAAGTTCGGGCTGATGCGCGAGGCGTTGCATGAGCGGGCGGCGCTTCTGCGCGACGCGTCCGGACTGGTCGAGCCCTTGCAATTCATCCTGCCAGTCCGAAAAAACGAGCGTCCGGGAAAATTCGTCTACGGATTGGGGCTGAAATTCTATGATTTTCTCGCCGGCGTACATTCGCGGCGCTGGCTCGATGCGGAGGCGGTAAAGAAGTTGAATCCCGCCATGCATGCGGACGGGCTGATCGGCGCCTGGGCCTATCTCGACGCGGAGACGGATGATGCGCGCCTTGTACTTCGCGTTCTGCAGGAAGCGCGCGCGGTTGGAGCCGTCACAATCAATTACTGTCGGGTCGAAAATTTTCTGCGCGACGACCAAGGCAAGGTCTGCGGCGCAACGCTAGCTGATCTTATCGGCGGAAAGACATTTTCAATTAAAGCAAAATGCATCATCAACGCCGCCGGCGTCCGGTCCGACGCGCTGCGCCGGCGCGTCGGGGGAGAAACGAAAATCCGCCCCTTGCGGGGCGGCCATCTTCTGTTTCCGGCGTCGAAACTGCCGGCTGAAAAAGCCCTCGCCTTCACCCACCCCGATGACCGGCGCGCAGTTTTCATCATCCCATGGGAAGGCGCGGTGTTCGTCGGCACGACCGATCTCGACCACAATCAGGACCTCGCCATTGAACCATCGATCACGCGCGGCGAGGTCGATTATCTCATGCGCGCCGTCAACTCACTGTTTCCCTCGCTCAATCTCAAAGCGGGCGACGCGCTTTCAAGCTGGGCGGGCGTGCGGCCGGTGATTTCGTCGGGTAGATCGTTAAAACCATCGGAGGAAACGCGTGAGCATTTCATCACCGATGAAAACGGTCTCATCAGCATTTGCGGCGGCAAGCTGACGACATTCCGCGCCATGGCGCATGAAGTCCTTGCACGCGCCTCAATCGATCTTCCGCAACTCAAATCGCTTCGGCCGGGAAAGATTTTTGACGCCGCGCCGACGTCGCTGCGCCCTGTTGAATGGTCCGACGCGGATTATCGGCGGATGATCGGGCGTTACGGCGCGCAACTTTCGACGCTCATCGACAGCGCCGCGCCCGGGGAACTCGCATTGATTCCGGATACGCGGACGCCATGGGCGGAATTGCGGTACGCCTGCGGGCATGAATCCGTCGTCCATCTCGATGACTTGTTGCTGAGGCGCACCCGGCTCGGTCTTCTCCTGCCGTGCGGCGGCGAGGCCTTGTTGCCGGAGATCGAAAACATCGTCCGCCAGGAGCTCGGCTGGCGTGAAACGCGCTGGCGCAATGAAGTCGAGCGCTATCAAGACATCATCCGGCGTTCCTATTCGATACCGGGAGCGGCGCCATGAGCGAGACAGCGTCGCGCGCATCCGACGGTCTCATCCTCGCCATCGATTGCGGCACCCAGAGCGTGCGGGCGCTGGCGATCGATCTTCATGGCGATGTCGTCGCCAAGGCGCAGGCGCCGCTCAATGAATATTGTTCGCCGCAGCCGGGCTGGCTGGAGCATGACGCTGAAGCATTCTGGCGCAAGACCGCCGGCGCGTGCCGGCAATTGCTGGAAGGCGATGCGGCGCTGCAACCGCGCCTGCGCGCCGTCGCCGTGACCACCCAGCGCGGCACGGTGATTCCCGTCGGCGAGGACGGAAAGCCTTTGCACAACGCGATCATCTGGCTCGATCAGCGGCGGACCAATCGCACATTGAAATCATTGCCGCTGGGCTGGCGCGCCGTAGTGTTTGTCGCCGGCGCCAGCGATGTGTTGCAGGGCTTTCTGAACAATTCCGAAATCGCCTGGCTCGCCGATCATCGCCCGGAGGTTCATGCCGCGACGAAAAAATACCTGATGCTCTCGGGTTGGCTGAATTATCGCCTCACGGGGCGCTTCGTTGATTCGGTCGCCTCGCAGGTTGGCTATCTGCCGTTCGATTTTCGCCGTCAGCGATGGGCTCGCGACAATGACTGGACATGGCGCGCGCTTGGGATCGGCCGCGAGCAGACGCCTGATCTTGTTCCCCCGGGCGCCATGCTCGGGGAAGTGAGTGCAAGCGCAGCACGGGAAGCCGGCATCCCGAAGGGGCTTCTCGTCATCGCTGCGGCTGGCGACAAGGCCTGCGAAATCGTCGGCGCCGGCGCCGTCGGCGAAGATGTCGCCGCCCTGTCTTTTGGAACGACAGCGACGGTCAATGTCGCCTCGCCGCGCTATTTCGAGGCGGTGCGTTTTTCGCCGCCTTATCCGGCCCTTATTCCCGGCCGATACGCGTGCGAAGTGCAGACATTTCGCGGTTACTGGATGGTGCGGTGGTTCAGGGATCAGTTTGCGCAGCAGGAGAGAGAGGTCGCCGCCGCACAGGGCGTTCCCGTCGAATTGCTGTTCGAAAAATTTCTTAAAGAAACGCAAGCTGGCGCGAATGGCCTGATGATGCAGCCCTATTGGACTCCGGGCGTGAGAACGCCGGAACCGGCGGCGCGCGGCGCCATGATCGGTTTCACCGCGGACCATACGCGCGCCGACGTCTACCGCGCCATTCTTGAAGGGCTCGCCTTTGAAATGCGTTACGGCAAGGAGCGTATCGAGGCGCGCTCACACACGCGCGTTATCCGCTTGCGCGTCGCCGGCGGCGGGTCGCAGTCTGATGCGGCGATGCAGTTGACCGCCGATATTTTCAACCTGCCGGCCGAACGTCCGCATTCTTATGAAGCCTCCGGCGTCGGCGCGGCGATCGCCGGCGCGGTCGGCGCCGGGCTTTATCCGGATTTTCCCGCAGCGATCGCGGCGATGACCCGGCCGGGGCGCGCCTTCACGCCGAATCCAGAAAACGCAGCTCTCTATGATCGGCTATATAGGTCAGTCTATCGGCGACTGTATTCGCGACTTAAGCCGCTTTATCATGCAATCCGCGCGGTAACGACTAAAGATAGCCATATGCGGCCTGAGTAAACTGAAGCCATGTTCCTGGCGTGACTTTTATTCCGCTATTCTCACTGCTTGATCGGTTGAGAGCGCAACGCCGCACAACCTTTCTCGCTATTGCAAAAATGTTACCGGCGTAAACAGGTTTTTCAGCGGCTTGCGACCGCCGGATTTATTGCATATCGTAAGTCATTCTGCGCCTCCGGCCGGCCCTTTCGGACGCTGGCCAGTTCGCCGGAGGCGGGGCGGAACGCCCAGGGGGTAAGATAGAAAATCGTAACGCGTTATTTGTCATCAGACGCCAAGCGTCGCTAGGGCTCCGGCTTGGGCCGGGGAAGGGGAGGCACGATGATAGGCGACAGTCGCGTAACTACATCGCTGCTCAAAATTATCGCGGTCGTGCTCGCCATCGCCGGGCTGTCGATCACCGCGGCCTGGGCGGTCTATCGGCAGCCGGTAGAGCTGGTGACGCCGGAGGGCGAGGAAATTCCGCGAACCAGCCTGTCGTTCTCGACGCCGGACGATGAAAACGTCGCGATCGAGGAAGACGAAGAAGATGATGACCTGATCTGGCTGGTTTTCCCCGGCGAGAGCGCGACCGGCGGCACGCTGACGGTCGAACTTGACGACGGGCCGGTTGAGATTTCCATTCCGGCCGCGGCGGTCGGAGAAAAAATTGTCGTCGACGTCGCCGCCGGCGTGGCGGTGACGGCGCCGTTCGAACCCGGTATCGGCGAGGACGTCATTGAAAGCGACGCCGTCGAAACATCAGCATTCGATCTTTCCGAATATCTCCTGCCGATCGAGATCGGCCCGCGCGCGGAGGTCGGCACGGAAAGCGTCGGTCAGAAAGCGTTGAAAGGCGCGGCCGGCGCTGCGCTGAAAGGTCTTCTCGGCGGCGGTTCCCGCAGGTCGTCGTCGCGCTCGTCCGGCCCGAGAACCAAGCGCGATCCGACGCGAAAGGCTGATCCGGTAAGCGTCGTCGATCCGGCGTCGGAAGCCGGCATCGGCGTCAGGACGAAATGGACCAAAGAAGGTCTGCTCGTGAGCACCAATATCGACGAGTCCGATGATCGCGGCACGTTTCATTATGTCTATCTCGTCGACGAAACCGGCCGTCAGCTCGCGCCGAAGCAGATCGAAGTCTACAAGATCTGGAGAAAGCATACGCTGACCGTCAGTTGGACGCGCAGCGAATATGTCGATGGCGCGCTCGTGAGCCAAACGTCAGGCGGCTGGACGGAAAGCTGGACTGAAGATTTGGGGATATTCACGCGCAATCGCGACGGCGAAGCCGCACAGGCGCCCGGCATCTGGCAAATGGTCGGCTATGACCGCGCCCACGCGGGCCTGCGCCGGATTGGAACCGTATTCGACCTTAGTCCGGAGCAGTTGGCGGAACTCGGAAAGGTCTATCTCATCGTTCATATCACGCGGCCGAGTCTCGATCCCGTCATTACGGCGCCGTTCGCCGTATCGCTTACGCAAAACGTCGACGGCGGCGTCGCTCTCACGCCCTATTCGCCATGACGATGCGCATTGTCGGTCGAAATCGCCGGCCCATTGGAGAAGCATTATGCAGAGAACAAAAAGAGTCGGCTATCAAATCCTCGATGAGTCGCGCCGCGTCATGCAGCGCGCGATTCGAACGTTCGCTGTTGCGGCGGTCCTGATCGGCATGGCGAGCGGAACCGCCTGCGCCGCAGCGCCCGATGATTTCAAGATCGTCTTATCCGCAAGCCCGCGCGCGCCGGGCGATCCGTTCGGAAGTCAAACCGTCGAAATAACCGCAGACGGCGCGGTGTGGCTGTCTTCGGTGCGAACGCCGGACGGGGAACTGCCGGAGCGCAAGCTGAAAATCAAGAATGCCGCAGTCGACCGGATATGGACGGCGGTCGAAGAGCACGATTTCTTCGGATTGAAGCCAGAATATCGCGATGAAGAAATCAGAGGCGGCGACTTCGCCGCAATCACCGTCTGGGCGAACGGCCGCAAGCATCAGGTTAAAACGGTCAATATCCGCGTCCTCGATTTCGACCTGATAACGGTCGCCATCAACGCCGAACTGCCGAAAGACCGCGTCGTCGTCTACAACGCGCTCTTCGTCGAAGACTATACGACGGTGCAGCGATGAGCAGCGCGCAGCAGAACCGCCATCGCCGGATCGCCGCGGCGTTTATCGGGTCGATCCTCCTCGCGACGACATTCATCGCCTTCCTTATTGCGCCGGTTACGGCGCAGGTCAGCACGGCCAAGACGGGACCGTGCGAAATTACGATTACGATCCCGATCGAGCTCTACGGGCCGCGCGCAACGAACAAAGTCGCGCAGGACATGAAAAAGCAGATCGAAGAAGTCTGGAACGGCCCGACGGAAGAAATGGCGCTAAAAATTTTCGAGGATTCGCAGCTCCGCAAGGACAATCCGGATTTGTTCAAAAAACCCAGCGATATGCGCGACACCATTCGCCGCAAATACAAGGAGATGTTCGGCGAAGGAATGCGGATCAATTGCTGCACGATCAAGTTTGTCGCCGACATCAAAGTGCGTTCGGATGATGCGGACCCGACCGAAGGCTATAACCAGGTCAAGGCGATGCCGTCCCATGTCGGCGAGTGGGACACGCTCGGCAGCATTCCGCTGATTGGTCCTTATATCGGCGAATATGAAGTCAAGTGGTTCCGCTCCTTTGTCCGGCATTTGCCGAAAACGCCCGACGATCTGCCGGGCGGCGAATGGGCGTACGAGCCCGGTTATCCGGTTTACGCGCATGAAGTCGGCCATTTGCTTGGCATTGATGATTTTTACGAAGACGAAGTCGATGAAAACGGCCATACGCACAGCGAACCGCTGCCCGGCCATGAGCATGATCTCATGGGCGGAGACATGCAGGGATTTCTGAAAGAAGAGCATCTCAAGAAACTTCTAAAATTCCATAACGTGAAATGCGACTGTTGTCCGGTTACGCGCGACGAAAGCATCTATGAACGTTTTGGCATGACGCTGGTCTATGGTAACGACGCGATTGCGGCGAATAATTGCGATCGCATAAAACAAGCGCTCGACAATTTACGCGATCAGCGAAAAAACGCGAAGCTGACGCGCATGCCGGCCAATGATCTCTATGATTTTCTCAAACGTCTCGACGAAGAAATCGAACGCATGCGCAAAGCCTGGCTGGCGTGTCCGCCGGAGCCGAAAGAGCATGTTTCGATCGGCGGAGAATACGGCCTGTCATCCGATTCAAGCGAATTTTGCACCTATGACGACGGTCTGCCGACGCCGATCGGCGGGATCAGCATTCCCGGCGGCGGCGTAACGCCCGGAACGACGCCTGGGACGACGCCAGGGACAACGCCGGGCGCGACTCCTGGAACGACGCCCGGCGAAACGCCTGGCGCGACACCGGGAACGACGCCCGGCGGCCTGACGCCGCCGCGGCCTGGACTGACGCCGACGATTACTTCGACGCCGGAGGATGACGACGAAGACGAGCCGAGCGATACGCCGTCGGACGAGCCCGAAGAGACGCCGCCGGTTACGGTGCACTTCAAAGTGAAGAAGACCGTGCTGCAGCCGGACGGAACGCGAACCGCCAGCGCCGAGCCGCAACCCGGACGGCGCCTAAAGCTGATCGTGCCGGAGCTTCAGGATCCTGCGCTGCCGTTGGCCGGCAACGACAAGGATGCTGAAACCGGAGCGGGCGACGATCCAATGCAGTGCACCACAGACAAGGATGGCGAGTGCGAAATCGAAGAAGTCGATGTCGCCGGATTCCGCCTGGGGCTCGGCTATGATTTGGGCTCCAAATGGGACGCCGGAAGAATCGACATTGATGTCCCGGTCGAAGACGTCAAGGGCGGCGTCATCCCTGCGGGCGGCGAAGGCGAGGCCGAGATTCCGGACGGCGGCGAAGTCGTCGGCGGATTTACGGTCGGCGGCAAAGATTATCTGCGCCTGCGTTGGGACGCCGGCATAGATAACGATTTCCGGTTGAGGCTGGGCCTTCGTTATGACTGGCATGAAGATTTGTGCAAGGACGAACAGCCCGGTCCATGGATTGGAACCGATCTCAGCCGCTATGAGGGGATGGGCCGGAGCGTGCCGAAAAAGGCGCTGAATTTGTCGACGCCTCAGCGCGCGTCATCGGGAGAATAAGGCGATGAAGAGCGGAATGGAAAAACTATTCGCCCGATCGGCATTGAGCCGAACGGCCGCCGCCGCCGCTGTGTTTGTTGCGGGGCTTGGCGGAATCGCATCGGCGCAAAATCCGCCCAATGATCCTTACTTCAACGCCGAGGGAAGCTGGGGACAATCCTATCCCGATCAGTGGGCGTTGAAACGCATCGGACTCGATGAAACCTCGAACAGCGCGTGGCGCCTTCTGGGAAGGCGTCCGTCGCCTGTGGTCATTGCGGTTATTGACACCGGCCTTGACTGGAATCACGCCGATATTTCCTGGGATCAGATCTGGAAGAACGCGGGAGAAAAACCCGATAACGGAATCGACGACGACGGCAACGGCTTCGTCGACGACGTTATCGGCTGGGATTTTTACGGCGACGGCAATAAGCCTTGGGACCATGACGGGCACGGCACGTTTGTAACCGGATTGATCGCCGCCGACTCCAACAACGAGACCGGAATCGCCGGAATCAATCCGCACGCAAGAATAATGGTGTTGAAGGCCTTGAATAATTTCGGCCATTCGCGGGCGTCCTATCTGGCGGAAGCGCTTGTCTATGCAGCGGACAACGGCGCGCGCATCGTCAATATGAGCGTCGGCGGCAAAGGCTTGACGCCGACGGAGCGCGACGCGGTAAATTATGCGACGTCGAAGGGCGTCTTCATTGTTGTCGCCGCCGGCAACGAGGCGGTGCGTACGGAGGAATTTGGCGTCGCCGGTCTCGATAATGTCATGACCGTCGCAACGACAGGCCTTGAAGACAAGCGAGAGCTGTTTTCGAACTGGGGCCAGAGCGTTGATCTCGCCGCGCCAGGCATCGATATATTGAGCCTGCGCGCCCGGCGCACCGATTTCATGGCCGGCAATCCGGATATCGAATACAAGCCTGGCGCGGCTTATGTAGGGCCGGACAAGCGTTATTACCGTGCGAGCGGCACATCGTTTTCGGCGCCGATCGTCACCGGCGTCGCTTCGCTGCTCTTGTCGAAAAATCCATCGCTGACGAATGGGGAGCTTTACCGGATCCTGACGCAGTCGGCGCGCGACATCGAAACGTCCGGCGTCGATCAATTTACCGGTTACGGCATTGTCGATGCGCGCGCCGCGCTTAAGGCGGACCCGGAATTCTTCGTCGTTGCAGCGATCGCAGACGTCCGCATCGTGCAGGCCGGCGCCGGACAGGCGGTTGAAGTGCTCGGCGTTGCGAACGCGAACCGGTTTGCGCGGGCGGAGCTGTTTCTGGGCGCGGGCGAAGAGCCGACGGAATGGAAATCAGTGGGCGAGGCGCTGACAGACCCTGTCGAAGACGGTGTTTTGGGGCGTATTCCGGCGGCGGCGTTCGCGGGAAGTCCGGTCTGGGTGGTGCGGCTCGTGACGACGCATGCGAACGGCAAGACCCGAGAAGCGCGCTATCAGATCGACCTTGAGTAATGCAAGACTTTTACTGGCGGACTGAGATTCGAATTAATGATCGACATTGAAAGCGGAGGAATTTTCTCCGGATCCATGAATCGCGGTCAGCGAAAGCGCCGTATTGAAGACGCTTGCAAAGAACGCTTGCGGGGGTGTCAGGCGGATGCTGAAAAACAGCCGCCTCAAATTCCATCAGTACAGCAAATATTCGCGCCGTTCAGCTTTCCAGCTCTTTTCGTCCGGCGCGGCGAGCGCTTCAAGATCGGCCGGCGTTGCGGCTTTTTCATCGACCCATTTACGCAATAACGGCGAGCCGTTGATGACGTCGATAGCGCGTTTGTCGAGCTCATATTCATAATGAAAATCGCGCCACAGCTCATAGTCAGGATAAAGCCGGCGGATCGCCTTGAAGGCGAGCGCCATGAGCCGCCACGGCCTGAACGCCTCAGGGTCGTAGCGCGCAGGGTCTTCGGTGTGAATCTGCACGCCGTTGCACAGCGCGCCCGCATGCTTGTGGAAGGTCGGTTCGAACCAGCAGTCGCGCAAGACGCAGCCTTTAAGCCAGTGGGGCGCCAGCGCGCGCATCTCGGCAATGACAGCGCGCGCGTCGATATCAGGCGCGCCGAAGATTTCGAGCGGGCGCGTCGTGCCGCGCCCTTCCGAAAGCGTTGTTCCCTCGAGCATGACCGAGCCCGCATAGGCGCGCGCCATCCACAAGTTGGGCGCGTTGGGACTCGGATTGATCCAGGCGCGCTCTCCAAGCGGCCAGCCATAACCGGGCGGCGCATCCGGCTTCCAGCCTTTCATTTCGATGACGCGGTAATCGACGTCGAGCTTTAACGTCTTGACGAACCAGGCGCCGAGCTCGCCAAGCGTCAAGCCGTGGCGCATCGGCAAAGGGCCGGCGCCGACGAAACTTTCCCAGCCGGGCCTGAGCGCCAGGCCTTCGACCGGGCGCCCGACGGGATTGGGCCGGTCGAGCACCCATACTGCTTTCTTATGTTTCGCAGCCGCTTCCAGCATGTAGCGAAGCGTCGTGACAAAAGTGTAGATGCGGCAGCCGAGATCCTGAAGGTCGACGAGAACGACGTCGAACGCATCCATCATCGCGTCGGTCGGTCGGCGCACCTCGCCGTATAGGCTGAACACCGGAACGCCGTGCACAGGATCTTTGAAATCCGGCGACTCGATCATATTGTCCTGTTTATCGCCGCGCAGCCCGTGCTGCGGCCCGAAGGCGGCGGCCAGCGTGACGTCAGCGCATGCCGCTAGCGCATCGAGCGAATGCGTCAGGTCCGCCGTCACGGAGGCGGGATGAGCAAGCAGCGCAACGTGCGCGCCCTGAAGCGGGGCGCGCAACGCCGGCTTGTCGAGGAAGCGGTCAATGCCGAATTTCATGGGCGCAATGGTGGTGCGAGTTCGACTGCAAAGCAATCGACGTGGTGAAAGTCGGGTTCGCCGGCCGGATGCTTGAGCGCCCAGTAGGACAGGCGCCCGCTGGTTTCTTCAATCACTGCGGAAAGGCCGACAAGCCAAAGTTGGTCAACCGGAAGTCCGGCGCCGGCGAGTTCGAATTCGGCCTTAAACTCAATGCTGTCGACGGATCGCCGCACCTCGATCGCAGGCGTGGAGATGTCGCCAATCGGCGTGATTTTATCGCGATAACCGCCAAACCTGTAAGCGGCCCATGCGCCCGACGGGGAGAGATTGAATTCAGAGTAGCCCGCGTCCGAGCCGGCGCGCACAAAAGCTTCGAAACAGGTATGGCGCCAGAGACCGTCGGTGCGCGCCGGCGTTTTCGTCTTTGGAAATTTGAGATCGCCGATCAGGCCGCTCGCCTGATAGCGCAGTTGCAGGACGTCTGGCCGGGGACGCACCGCATCGACGACGATGCGCGCCACTGCATCACATTCTGAATTCGGATGTTTCGCCAAAGCGAACGTCATGCGAAGCGCAACCTCTAAGTGCCGTTCATGCTTTATTAATTCACAAGTGCGTGACGTCCAAACGCGTTCGTCAAATTTCCAAACGCTTTCACGGTGATGCCGCAAAATCGGCTGTGAGCGCCATAACAGTTATCGGTTCATTAAAAGATTAACGATATACAAACCGGCAGTGCGCGCATTGTTAACCCTGTTAGTTACCTTCGATGGACGCAGTTCCAAAAGAAACCGGAAAAAACAAATCCGGAATGACGCTCCGTCGTTTGAACGCCCTTGGGGTCACATCCATAGGGCTGTTCGCGGTGACCTCGATTTCTTATTTCACCTACCGAATTCCTCTCGTGAATCCGGACGCGCCTGTTCTTTCGGCGCTGTAGTTGGCGGCGGAGGCGTTCGGCCTTTTCAGCCTTGTCCTTCATCTGTTTTCAGTCTGGGCGCTTGTTGAGCGTCGCCCGCCGCCGCCCCGCAAGGACGTTGCGGCGGACATATTCGTCACGACCTGGAACGAACCGGTCGAAATGCTGCGCAATACGCTGCTCGCCGCCAAGCAGGTTCGGCTCGCACGCCATATCTGGCTTCTCGATGATGGCGCGCGGCCGGAAATGCACGCGCTTGCTGATAGCCTCGGCGTCAAATATCTGTCGAGAACAGACCGGTCGAACGCCAAAGCGGGCAATCTTAACAATGCGCTAAAACACACAGACGCTGAATTCATCGCGCAGTTCGACTGCGATCACGCGCCGGCGCCGGATTTCTTCGAACGCACGCTCGGTTATTTTGAAGACCCGAAAACGGCTTTCGTGCAGACGCCGCAGGATTTTTATAACATCGATTCTTTCCAGCACCGGCGCAACCGGCAATCTACGGAATTCTGGCACGAGCAGACGCTGTTCTATCGCGTCATTCAGCCCGGAAAGGACCGCTGGAACGCCGCCTTTTTCTGCGGCTGTTGTGCGGTCGTGCGCACGGCCGCGCTCGCCGATATAGGCGGTTTTGCGACCGGCACAATCACGGAAGATATTCACACCTCGTTAAAGCTGCACAAGAAGGGATGGCGTTCGGTTTATCACTCCCAATCGCTCGCATTTGGCGTCGCGCCCGCTAATCTCGACCAGTACGATACGCAACGGCTGCGCTGGGGGCGCGGCGCGATGCAAGTGTGGCGTCGGGAAGGAATCATTTTCACCTCCGGGCTCACTTTGGCGCAGCGCATTTGTTATTTCGCCTCCGTCAGCACGTATTTTGAAGGGTGGCAGAAAGCCATTCTCTATTTTATGCCGATGGTTGTTCTCGTCACCGGCTCGATGCCGATCATCTGGACTGGAGAACGCTTTCTCGACTTGTTTCTGCTGTGGCTTTTGAGCGGGATGCTCGTCAATGAGACGGTCGGGCGCGGATACACCAAAACCGTGTGGATGGAAGAGTATAACTGTCTGCGGTTTTTCACATTTATGAACGCCACGCTTGCGCTCATTATACCGATCAAATGGCGTTTCCGCGTCACCCCGAAAGACTTGACATCGATAGGCCGTATAGGGTTGCGCTATGCGCCGCAATTATTGATTATCGCAGCAGCGCTTGTCGGATTCTCCGTCGGTACGGTTCAATTCTTCTCCCATCATTATTTGCCGATGGGCGCTTATGTCGCGAACGCCGTATGGACGGCGATTAATGCGATTATCGCAGCGCGCGCAATTCAGTTCTCCATAGGAAAGTCGCGCCAACGCCGCGAAGGCCATAGATTCGCGATTCCCGTGCCGGTAATCACCGATTTAAAGGACGCGTCTTCCTCCATTATCGCCGACGACCTGTCCGAAGGCGGCATGCGGTTGCATGTTGAGAAAGGGCTGGATGTGCCGGAGGTCGTTACTGGAAAGATGGTGCTGCCGAACGGCGCTGTTTCCTTTTCAGGCGACGTGGTTCGGGTGAACGACGTCATATTGACAGACGAGCGCGTCGTTCACGTCCATTTCAACTGGAAGGATGGAAAGTCTCCGGATCATCTCAATGAATGCCTTTTCGGAAACGCCTTGCAATGGGCGGCGAACGACTGGCGTGAAACCAGCGTACGCGACTTTACGTGGCGCCACTTCGTCGCCTGGTTGCGTAGAACGCGGATCGGCGCCCCTGACGAAGACTGGCGTTTTTGTTTGCTGGGCGGCGACGGTCCCGAGCGCGTGCGCTGTCTCGTGCAAAAATCGCGGGACGAGGAAGGCGCTTGGCGGGTGCTCTCCTATGAGCGGCCGCCGTCGGTCAACAATCTGACCCTAAACATACGCGACCTGAACAAAACAGAAAGCCGACTGCATGTTCACGGCGCCCAGGCTTTTTCGGTCGGCGGCGGAACAGTGTTTATCATTGTGTTGAAACGCGGCGAAGCCGCAGGCGTTTCGCAGGGCTGGGCCGTTCCGGGAGCGATCGCTTATGAGGGGGGAAGCGCGTGAGAAAAATCGTTTTTTCTCTACTGGCGATCGGCGTTTGCAGCGCCGCCCGCGCCGAACCCTATCACGGCGTTGCGTTCGCCGGCGGATCCGTCAGCGATAATGACTCCGGTTACGGGGGCGTTATCGTTGCGGCGCCGGGCGCGTCGCTTGGCCATGGATTTGCGGTGAAAGCGGCGGTCAATGGCGGGCGATACGATTATCTTGGCGGCGTCGGCCATGTGGAAGCGAAATATTACGGCGGCCAGCTTGCTTTCGTATATCAGTGGTCGGGTGCCTGGGGATGGGCGAATTTCTAGGCTGGCGGCCGTGCGACCCAGACCGACCTGTCGCCGTTCGATCCCGCGAATGAACGCGCCGGATTGCGGTTCGACGCGTCTCTCGGGACGGACGGCGCGCTTGCGGCCAATGAAAAGTGGCGGCTCGGCTGGTATGGGAAGGCGGCGTCCGCGATGAATCCTATCTGGCGCAATTGGACGCAACCCGCTCGATGAACGCCGGGCGGTGGCGCCTCGGCGTCGAAGGCGGCGTTCAGGGCGATCCCAATTACGAATCCTATAAAGCGGGCGCGGTCGCCAGCGTTAAGCTCGAAAATGAGCTTGAAGTCCGCATCGCCGGCGGCGGCGTCTTTCAGGACGACAAGAACGCCAAGCCCTATCTTTCTGTCGGTTTCAGCGTGCTTTTTTGAGAGCCTTCGGCCGGCCGTCAGCGTTTATCGAACGTCTTTTTCATAATGGTGCGAATGTCGCGCGCCGCGCGGGCGATTTCGTCTTTGTCGAGCCCGCCAAGCGACAATTCGGTCGCGGGTCGATCGGCGCGACGTTTTCGGCTGCGGTTGTAGAGCGGATCGTAATGATCGCGCATCAGCGCGGTCGCGAGCGTCAGGTAATCGCGCTGCTCAGCCAAATCGCGCCAGCATTCGATCGTCTCCTTGCATTGGAAGGGCGCCAGCCGATCGACGGCGGCGAGGACAGTATCGGGACGCTCAATGATATCGGCGTAAGCGGAAAGGAGGTAATGCGCCCGGGCTTCCGGGTCGACGCGTATGTCCGCCCGCGGCGCCGCCTGCATCGCCCGCCAGAGCCGGCGTGGAACGGTCACGCGTCCGATATGATTCGACTCGGCCTCGACGACAATCGGCCGGTCGGGATCGAGTCGCGACAACGCGTCCCACAGACTGGATTCGAACAGTTTCTGGCTTGGCTGCGGGCGGGAGGCGTGCGCGCCGAAGACCGAACCGCGATGGGCGGCGAGCCCTTCCAGATCGAGAGTCTGTACGCCAAGCGCGCCGAGCCGGTTCAAAATCTCGGTCTTGGCGGAGCCGGTCTGGCCGTCGATGAGGAAGACCCGCAAAGGCGCGTCGGATTCGCGCAAGGCGGCAACGACGCTGCGCCGCCAGGTTCTGTAACCGCCTTCGAGCACGCTCGTGCGCCAGCCGATGCCGGCGAAGATCGTCGCCATGGCGTTCGACCGCTGGCCGCCCCGCCAGCAATAAACGAGCGGGTGATAACCGGGCGGCCTGTCGTTCAGAACCTCCTCGAGATGGCAGGCTATATTGCGCGCTATATAGGCCGCGCCGATGCGCCGGGCCAGAAAGCGCGACTGGCGCACATAGATTGTTCCCACTTCGGCGCGCTCTTCGTTGGAAAGCACCGGCAGGTTGATCGCGCCGGGCAACCGGTCTTCAGCGAATTCGGCCGGCGAGCGCACATCGATGATGTCGTCGAACCGTTCGAGCGCGGCCGGGTCGACGTCGGACACGGTTTCGATCATGAGAATGATCTAGCCCTGCCTTCCGCTCTGCGGCAAGACTGGCGTCGCACCGCAGGCAGGCGATAAAGTATGAAGCACGCCGGCGCGGCCGCGAGGACGCCACTTAAGGAGGAGACCCGCTTGAACGTTAAAACGTCATCCGAAGAGCCTCGCCTGACCTCGCTCGCCCATGGCGGCGGATGCGGGTGCAAGATCGCTCCGGACGCGCTTCAGGAGATATTAGGGAAAACGCCGGCGCCGCTTGCGCCGCAGGCGCTGCTAGTGGATGCCGCGACGAGCGACGACGCGGCTGTCTATCAGATATCCGACGAGGCGGCGCTGATCGCCACGACGGATTTTTTTATGCCGATCGTTGATGATCCTTACGACTTTGGACGCATCGCCGCGACCAATGCGCTCTCCGACGTCTATGCGATGGGCGGGCGGCCGATATTCACGCTCGCTCTCGTCGGCATGCCGATTGGAAAGATATCGCCTGAAACAATTCGCAAGATTCTCGCAGGCGGACGCTCCGTATGCGATGCGGCGGGCGCTCCGGTCGCCGGCGGCCATTCCATTGATTCGGTTGAACCGATTTACGGCCTTGTTGCGTTGGGTCTGGCGCACCCAAAGAAAATTTTGCGAAACGCCGGCGCCCGCGACGGCGACGTTCTCATTCTCGGCAAGCCGCTCGGCGTCGGCGTTTTCAGCGCCGCCCTGAAAAAAGAAATTCTTTCGGACGAAGACTATCGCTCAATGATCGCTTCGACGACGCTGCTCAATACGCCGGGCGGCGATCTTGCGGCGATCGACGGCGTCCATGCGGCGACCGACGTAACAGGGTTCGGTCTGCTGGGACACCTGATTGAAATGTGCCGTGCGAGCAGCATATCGGCGACAATAGACGCCGCCGCCGTTCCGGTCTTTGCGGGGGCGCGCGCACTGATTGAAGATGGGGTCAAGACCGGCGCGTCGGGGAGAAACTGGGACAGCATCGCCGGCTCTGTGGACGCGCCCGCCGGCTGGCGCGCGCAGGAGCGCGACTTGTTCTGCGATCCGCAAACGAGCGGCGGGCTGCTTGTCGCCTGCGCGCCTTTGAGCGCGGAAGCCGTGCTCAACGCGTTCGCCCGACACGGTCATGGCGACGCCGCCGTCATTGGCCGATTCGAAAAAGGCGACGCGCGTATTACGGTCGCATGATCGCCCTGCGCTAACGCTTATATGCGGCGCTTAAACGTCCCGGTAAGACCGACGCCATTCGACAAAGCGACGAAGCCCTTCGTTGATAGACGTTGACGGATTGAATCCGTAATCAGCCTGCGCCGCTGAGACGTCGGCGTAGGTTTCCTTAACGTCGCCGGGTTGCATCAGCTCCATGATCTTTTCCGCCTTGCGCCCGAGCAGGTTTTCCAGCGCGGCGATCATGTCCATGAGCGGGACTGGCGCATGATTGCCGATGTTGTATAGCCTGTGCGGCCGTTCGCCTGTGCTGAACGACGGCGGCGTTTCTGTGATCGCCGTCACCGCAGTCACGGCGTCGTCGATATAGGTGAAATCCCGGCTCATATCGCCGTGATTAAACACGCGTATCGGTTCGCCTTTCAGGATGGCGTCGGTGAAGAGCCAGTAAGCCATGTCCGGCCGTCCCCACGGTCCGTATACGGTGAAGAAGCGAAGTCCGATCTGTTTCAGCCCATAAAGATGCGCGTAAGTTGCGCTCATCAATTCGCCGCTGCGTTTGGTGGCGGCGTAGAGCGAAACGGGGTTGTCGACCCTGTCGTCTTCGGAAAACGGAACTTTCGTTGCGCCGCCATAAACCGAGCTCGATGAGGCGTAGACGAGATGCGAGAGACTATCTGCATGTCGGCAGGCTTCGAGCACCGACAGATGACCAAGCAAATTGGAATGCGCATAGGCGAAAGGATGATCAAGCGAATAACGCACGCCCGCTTGGGCGGCCAGGTGAAGGACGACTTCAGGACGTTCGGATTTGACAAACGCGGCGAAGGAATCAGCGTCTGCAATATCGAGTTCAGCGAATTTCACAGCGCCGTCGAGCGCATCGAGGCGTGCGCGCTTTAACGCCGGCGGATAATAGTCGTTCAAGTTATCGACGCCGGCCACGTCGCAGCCGCGCGCCGCCAGCGTTTTCGCCATATGAAAGCCGATAAAGCCGGCGACGCCAGTGATCAGCACTTTCTTCATAGACGTTATCCTTGGTCCTTCGCGCCGGCTGCGATGCGGCCGAACAGGCGCAGCCGGCTGACGCCGCCGTCAGGATATATGTTCAGGCGCACATACCGAACGGGCTTATGGGCGACGATCGCCTCGGTGAACAGGTGTTCGCGGTCCGCATCGAGTTTCTGTTCGGGAAGCAGAACCGGCCATGTCTCGGCCGCGGCGCCGATCGCCTCATCGCCGCCGGGCGCCGCGCCCGTCGCCTGTATCGAACAGCGGTCGGGGTAGTTGCCTTTGAAATGGGCGGTGTCGATGACGATCTGCTCGATCGTTCCCGGATGCGCCAGTTCAATGACCGCCCAGTCATGGCCGGGCTCGCGCCGGCGGCGCGTTTCCCAGCCGTCGCCCATATTCACGCCGCGTCCGGGCGCGATGAGATTGTCAAGCCGGCCGAAATGTTCATCATTGCAGGCCACGGTTCGGCCGCCGAACTCCATGGCGGCGAGATCGATCAGCGTATCGGCGCCGACGGCGTTCCAGTCCATGTGCACGCGGCCGTAAACGCGCAGCCGGGCGACGCCGCCGTCCGGATAGATCACCAGCCGGACATGCGTCCACACGCGATCATCGTCGACTTCGATAAAGCGCCGATCGTCGCCCTTGAGCGCGACGCGTTCGACAAGCGTTTCCCAATTCGCGGATTCATCGGGCGTTTCCAGATTGCACGAACAGGCGTCGATAGAGGCGGCGGGGGGATAATTGCCTGTGAAATGGCGCGTGTCGATTTC
Source organism: Parvularculaceae bacterium (assembly GCA_046756245.1). GTDB lineage: Bacteria > Pseudomonadota > Alphaproteobacteria > Caulobacterales > Parvularculaceae. The sequence continues at coordinate 22,520 of JBHHVZ010000009.1, read as the reverse complement.
GAATCCGGCGACCTTCCCAGGCCGGCCGAGTTTGACAATGCAATAGTCATGACCTGAGTCCCGTCTGCGGCGGCTTTCCCAGCCGTCCATCCACTTGCCGTGATCGTCATATTTATCGGGAATGAAAACGGGTTCGCTCGGTGCGATAAGCCGGGACTTGTCGCCGAAGAAATCATCGGTCGCAAAAACGACTGCGCCGCCGAGCCGCGGCTGCGCCAGATCAGTCAGGCGCGTGAAGGCGCGCGCGCTCATGAGGCCTCCTTCGAGCCGGCGCCCGCGGCAAGGCGCAGCGCGGCTATTTTATGGACTTCGTTGAGGGCGGTTTCGAATTCAGTTTTACGGCTATTGTTCAGGCGGGCGCGGAATGCGGCGAGAATATCGGCGCGCGACAACCCTGCGACTGCAATAATGAAAGGAAAGCCGAATTTCTCATTATAGCGCGCGTTGAGAGTCAGAAATTCCTCGAACTCTTCCGGCGCGCAGCGGTCGAGACCGGCGCCGGCCTGTTCGCGGGTCGAGGCGTCGGTCAATTCGCCGGCAATGGCGGCGCGCCCTGCGAGCTCAGGGTGGGCGCGCAGAAGCGCAAGTTGTTGTTCTTCGCCGGCGGCGTCGACGACGGCGCGCATCGCCGCGCCCATGGCGGCGGGCGCATCCAGGTTCTCTTGCGCGGCTTCCGGCCAAACGGCTTCCGCCACCCAGGGCGCGCTTTCATAAACGCCGCCATAGGATTCGAGAAACGACTCGCGGTCGAGTTCGCCCGGTCTGGGGGAAAGAAGAGATAAACTGCTCATGATTGTCCGCGCCGTCATTTCTCCGGCGGAGGGAAGTTATCGCGCCAGCAGCGGGCGATGTCGATGCGTCGGCAGAACCAAACATCCGGCTGATCGAGCGCATAGCGGACGAACCGCTCAAGCGCGGCGAAGCGGCCGGGCCGCCCGACGATGCGTCCGTGCAGGCCGATCGACAGCATTTTGGGCGCGGTTTCGCCTTCCTTGTAGAGCACGTCAAAAGCGTCCTTGAGGTAAGCGTAAAACTGATCGCCGCTGTTGAACCCTTGAACGGTCGCGAATCGCATGTCGTTGACGTCAAGCGTATAGGGCACGACCAGATGGTCGACATCGCCGACGCGGGTCCAGAACGGCAAATCGTCATTGTAATCGTCGGCGTCGTATAAAAATCCGCCATGCTCGACCACGAGACGCCGCGTATTCGGGCTGGTGCGCCCCGTATACCAGCCGAGCGGACGCTCGCCCGTCAGCGTGCGTAATATTTCAACCGCCTCGGCGATATGGGCGCGTTCGACGTCTTCCGCGACGTCCTGGTAGTTGATCCATTTCAACCCGTGCGAGCAGATTTCGTGGCCGTCAATCAGGATTTCATCAACAACGCATGGGTTGCGTTCGAGCGCCGTGGCGACGGCGAACACGGTGATTGGAATTTTATGATCGCGAAAGAGCTTCAACAAGCGCCAGACTCCTGCGCGCGAGCCGTACTCGTAAAGCGACTCCATGCTCATATGGCGCGCGCCTTTAATCTCCGGCGCATTAATGATCTCGGAAAGAAAGGTCTCGGCGCCGGCGTCGCCATGGAGAATGCTGTTTTCGCCGCCTTCCTCGTAATTGAGGACGAATTGGACGGCGATGCGCGCGCCGCCTGGCCATTTCGCATGGGGAGGCTTTCCGGCGTAACCCTTGAGGTCTCTCGGATAGGACCTTTCGCCCATGATCTCTCTTTCATTAATCTTCCAGGCGCGATATGGCGACCGGCGCTAAAGGTGTATAGGATAAGAAGTTTTATCGACCAAGGTTGAATTTGCCGATGGCAGGCCTGACCACGCATGTTCTCGATATAGCCCACGGCCGCCCCGCCAGAGGTGTGGAGATTGCGTTATTCCGGGAAACCGATGCGGGCGCGTTCGAAGAGATCGCACACGCAGTCACGAATGCGGACGGGCGGTGCGACGGGCTTTTGCTGAGCCGTGAAGCGATGGAAACGGGCAGGTACCGGCTTGATTTTCACGCGGGCGCGTATTTTCGCGCGTGCGGCGTCGAATTGCCCGAACCGGCCTTCCTCGACGTGGTCTCGATCGCTTTCGGGATCGCTGACGTGGATGCGCATTACCACGTGCCGCTGCTGATTTCGCCTTACGGCTACAGCACGTATCGGGGGAGCTAAGACAGTGTCCGATACGATTCGGTTTCTGCTCGACGGAGAAATCCGCGAGGCGCGCGGCGTCGATCCGACCCGCACGGTGCTGCAATATCTACGCGAAGATCTCCGCCGTACGGGAACCAAGGAAGGTTGCGCGGAGGGCGATTGCGGCGCCTGCACGGTCGTCATCGGCGAATTGCGCGACGGCGCCGTTGTTTATCGCGCGATCAACGCCTGCATCGTCTTCATACCGGTTCTCGACGGAAAGGAACTGGTGACCGTCGAATCCTTAAACTGGAACGGCGCGTTGCATCCCGTTCAACAGGCGATGGTCGACTGTCACGGTTCGCAATGCGGGTTCTGCACGCCTGGCTTCGTGATGTCGCTGTTCGCGCATTATGAGAACAAAATGCCGAGCGACCGCGGCGCCGTGTGCGACGCGCTTGCCGGCAATCTCTGCCGGTGCACAGGCTACGGGCCGATCCTCGCCGCCGCCGAGCGCATGTATGAATTGCCGGCGGCCCCGTTGCGCCGCGAAGCGGCGGAAACTTGCGCGCGCCTTCAATCCATACAGCGAAAAGACGATCTCGCGCTTTCCTTTGAGTGTCCGCTGACGGGGGTTCAGAAACGGTATTTCGCGCCGCGCTCAGCCGACGCGCTGGCGCGGCTTGTTGAGAAATATCCGGGCGCCGTTCTCGTCGCCGGCGCTACCGATGTGGGACTGTGGGTTACCAAGCAGCACCGCACGCTTGAAACCGTGATCGGGTTGAGCGAGACGCGGGACCTCGCCGAAGTCGTCGAGCAAAACGGCGCGCTCGAAATCGGCGCCATGGCGACCTATACGGACGCGCAGGAAGCGCTGACGCGGTGGAGTCCCGACATTGGCGAGCTCATTCGGCGTTTGGGCTCGGTGCAGATCCGCAATTCAGGCACGATCGGCGGCAATATCGCCAACGGCTCGCCGATTGGCGACACCATGCCGGCGTTTATTGCAGCCGGCGCGACGCTGACCCTGCGCAAAGGCCGCAAGCGCCGCGACATTCCGCTTGAGGATTATTTCATTTCCTGCGGCGAGCAGGACAGAAAACCCGGCGAATTCGTTGAAAAGGTCAACCTGCCGGCGCCGGCGGGTGATCTGTTCTATCGCGCCTACAAAATTTCCAAACGCTTCGATCAGGATATTTCGGCGGTTTGCGGCGCCTTTGCGCTTCGAATCGCCGGCGGACGCATCGAAAGCGCGCGGGTCGCCTTCGGCGGCATGGCGGAAACGCCCAAGCGCGCCCGCGCCTGCGAGGTTGCGCTCAACGGCGCCGATTGGAGCGAAGCAACAGTGCAGGCCGCCGCAGCGGCGCTCGAAGCCGATTTCACGCCGATCTCCGACATGCGCGCTTCCGCGCATTATCGGATGGAGGCGGCGAAAAATCTTCTATTGAAAGCGTTTTACGAATGGGAAGCCAATGCTGCGACCCGCGTACTCGAGATGAAAGCGACCGCCTATGCCTGACGCCGGCCGCGATATGCCCGCATTCGCACCGATCAAGGGCGGCGTGCGCGAAGCCGTGCGTCATGACAGCGCCGAAAAGCACGTCGCCGGCGCGGCGCGTTATATCGACGACCTGCCGATCCCGGATGACGTGTTGCACGTCTATGTCGCCATGAGCGCGCGGGCCCATGCGCGACTTTCAAAGCTCGGTCTTGAGCGCGTTCGGGCCGCAAGCGGCGTCGTCTGCGTTCTCGCCGCCGCCGATATTCCGGGCAGGAATGATTACAGCCCCATCGCCGGCGACGATCCGGTATTTGCTGAGAATGAGGTGTTCTACGCCGGCCAGCCGCTCTTCGCCGTCGTCGCCGAAACGCTCGAAGCCGCGCGCGTCGCCGCCGCGAATGCGGAGGTCGCCCATGAAGATCTTGAAGCGCTGACGACCATCGCCAAAGCGCGCGAGAAGGACAGCGTCATCGAGCGCGTTCCGCCGATGCGGCTCGGCGACGCGAAAGCCGCGTTGAAAAACGCGCCGCACCGCGTTTCCGGCCGCCGCACGATTGGCGGGCAGGATCACTTTTATCTCGAAGGCCAGGTTGCGCTTGCGATTCCAATGGAAGACGGCGACGTCCAGGTTTTTTCTTCGACGCAGAACCCGACCGAAGGCCAGCACGTGGTTGCGCGCGTGCTCGGCAAGCCGTTCAACGCCGTCGCTGTGGAAGTGCGCCGCATGGGCGGCGGCTTCGGCGGCAAGGAGACGCAGCCCTCGCTTTTCGCCGCGATCGCCGCGCTTGCAGCAACGAAAACCGGCCGGCCGGCGAAAGTCCGCCTCGACCGCGATGACGACATGATCATGACCGGCAAGCGGCATGATTTCGAAGTCGCCTATGAAGTCGGCTATGACGGCGAAGGGCGGATCGAAGCCGCCGATATTCTGCTTGAATCGCGCTGCGGCTATTCGGCCGATCTTTCATCCGCGATCAACGATCGGGCGATGTTTCACGCCGACAACGCCTATTTCCTCAAAAATGCGCATATTGAGTCGCGCCGTTATCGCACTCATACGGTGTCGAATACGGCGTTTCGGGGTTTCGGCGGTCCGCAGGGCATGTTGGCGATCGAATGCGCGCTTGACGAAATCGCCTTTCATCTCGGCGCCGATCCGCTGGATATTCGTCTACGGAACATTTACGCCCTGCCCGGTCGCGCCATGACGCCCTACGGCCAATCGGTCGAGGACTGCGTCGCACGCGAACTGATGGAAGCGCTCGCCGAAAAGGCCGATTACCGGGCGCGGCGGGAGGCGATTGCAGCATTCAACCGCGAAAATCGCATTCTCAAGAAAGGCATTTCCCTGACGCCGGTGAAATTCGGCATTTCGTTCACGACCACGCATCTCAATCAGGCCGGCGCGCTCGTGCATGTTTATACAGACGGCAGCGTGCATCTCAATCATGGCGGCACGGAAATGGGCCAGGGCCTGATGATCAAGGTCGCGCAGGTGGTCGCCCACGAATTCCAGATCGATCTCGATCACGTAAAAATCAGCGCCACGGCGACCGACAAGGTGCCCAACACCTCGGCGACGGCGGCCTCATCGGGCTCCGACATCAACGGCATGGCGGCGCGCGAGGCGGCCCGCGCAATCAAATCGCGGCTCGCCGCATTCGCCGCCGAAAAATACGATTGCGCCGTTGTCGACGTCGCCTTCCGCGACAATCACGTACACGCGGGCGCTGTACGCGTTCCGTTCAGGGATCTGGTGAAAGCGGCCTATCTTGCGCGCATCTCGCTGTCGTCAACCGGTTTTTACCGGACGCCCAAGATTCACTATGACAAGAGCGCGCAGAAGGGCCGGCCGTTCTTTTACTACGCCTATGGCGCGGCGGCGAGCGAAGTCGTCATCGACACGCTGACCGGCGAAAACCGGATCTTGCGCGTCGATATTCTCCACGACGTCGGGCGCTCGCTCAATCCGGCCGTCGACATGGGACAGATCGAAGGCGGATTCATTCAGGGCCTCGGCTGGCTGACAACCGAAGAGCTTTTCTACGACGAGGCGGGCGTGCTGAAGACCCACGCGCCGTCCACTTACAAAATTCCCGCCTGCAGCGATCGGCCGGAAATCATGAATATGGAGATCTGGGACGAGGGCGTTAACCGCGAGAACACGATTCACAAATCGAAAGCGGTGGGCGAGCCGCCGCTGATGCTGGCGATTTCGGCGTTTTCGGCGCTTGGCTGGGCCGTCGCGGCGGCGGGCGCGGGGCGCGCCGCGCCGCGTCTCAACGCCCCGGCGACGCCGGAAGAGATATTGCGCGCCGTTGAAGATGTGCGCCGGCGCGCCGCCGAGGCGTAATACCGATCAGCGCTGATGATGACTCATCCGGAAGAAACGAGAACAGACGAATTCTCTCCCTTTCCAAGGCAAGGCGATCGTGTATGGCGGCTTTGCGATTGGGGCATGGCGATTCTAAGAGACAGGGCCCTAACCCCTCTCCCTCAGGGAGAGGGGAGAACGCCGTGCTATGCATCGGGTGCGAAGCGCAGGCCACGACTAAGTGAGATCGCCCTGCTTTCCATGGGTAGCCGCGTCGCACTCATCGGATATAACCCGTGCAAGTTGGCGCCCCGTCATGCATGACTGGAATTCTCGCGTTCTCGATCTTGTCCGGCGCAGGACGCCCGCCGTGGTCGTCACGGTGTGCGCGGCGCAAGGCTCGGCGCCGCGCGATCCGGGCGCGAAAATGGTCGTAACGGATGACGATCAATTCGGTTCGATCGGCGGCGGCGCGCTCGAGCTTGAAGCGACGCTCCGCGCCCGCGCGCTTCTCGACAATCCTCAGCCGGGAATCGTTTTCGAGGATTATCCGCTCGGGCCGGCGCTCGGTCAGTGCTGCGGCGGCCATGTGCGGGTCGGCTTCGATCTGCTGACGAAGGACGACGCAGACTGGCTGACTGAGGCGGCTAAGACGATTTCGGAAGGCGGCGCGGTTATTCTTGAAACGGCGCTCAGGAACAGTCCGGATAAAGAAAGCGCGCGGCGCCTTTTTCCGATCAAAAGCGACGAGGACGCGCCGTCCGTCTGCTTTCTCGATGCGGACGGCGCGCCGTTCGCCGACGCAATGCCGCCGCTTGAAGCCTGCGCCGCGCTCCGCGAACGTCTCGCCGACGAACGCCCGCAGGTTTATCTCTTCGGCGCCGGGCATGTGGGCTGCGCGATGGCGCATATTCTGGAAACGTTGCCCGTCAACACGATCTGGATTGATCGCCGCGAAGATCAGTTTCCGAATGAATGCGGCGCCGGCGTCGTAATCGACTGCACCGACCTGGAGACCGAGCGCGTCAAGGCCGCTCCGGCCGGCGCAAGCTATTTCGTTCTGACGCATTCCCATCAGCTCGATTACGATCTGGTGAAGGCGATTCTAGAACGCGACGACGCCGCCTATTGCGGGCTTATCGGTTCGAAAACAAAGCGCGCCCGGTTCGAACAGCGCCTGCGCCGCGCCGGTCTCGATGAAGAAAAGATCGGCGTGCTCGTTTGCCCGATCGGCGGCGGCGGTTTACAGAACAAGGCGCCGGGGGTGATCGCGATCGCCGCCATCCATGAAATGCTGCTCGCTTGTGAAGCGCGCCTGAAGGAGAACTGACCTTGGATATCGACCTGATGGCGTGGGCCAATCTCTCTTTGCGGTGGCTGCATTTCGTGGCCGGGATATCGTGGATCGGCGCGTCGTTCTATTTCGTCTGGCTCGACAATTCGCTCAAACCCCCGCAGCCGCCGAAGGAAGGCGTCGGCGGCGAGCTCTGGGCCGTGCATGGCGGCGGCTTCTATCGCAATGAAAAGTTTCTGGTCGCCCCGCCCGAGCTTCCCGAACATCTGCACTGGTTCAAGTGGGAGGCCTATACGACCTGGCTCAGCGGCTTCGCGCTGCTCATTCTGATTTATTATGTCGGCGCGGATTTTTATTTGATTGACCGCGCCAAGGTTGATTTCACGCAATGGCAAGCGATCGGAATCGGTCTTGCGACGCTCGCCGGCGGTTGGGTTGTTTATGATTTGCTGTGCCGTTCGCCGGTCGGGAAGAGCCAATCCGTGTTCGCCCTTGTCTGGTTTGCGCTATTGACCGCGGCGACGTTCGGGCTGACGCAGATTTTCAGCGACAAGGGCGCCTTCCTTCATGTGGGCGCGCTGATCGGCACGGTGATGGCGGCCAATGTTTTCTTCGTCATCATTCCCAATCAAAAAAAGTCGGTTGCGGCCATGATCGCGGGCGAACAGCCGGATCCGGCGTTAGGCGCTGCGGGCAAGCAGCGCTCGGTTCACAACAACTACATGACCCTGCCGGTGCTCTTGATCATGATCAGCGGACATTATCCGATGCTCGCCGGTCATCGCTACAATTGGCTGCTGCTTGCGGCGATCGGCGCCGCGTCGCTTCTGGTGCGCCACTATTTCAACCTGCGCCATCGCGGAAACGAACAGCGCGTGCTGCTCGCCGGCGGCGCGGCGGTGTTTCTCGCGACAATCGCTTTTGCATCGATCAAGCCCGCCGGCGCGCGCGATGCGGCTTCGGTCGGCGATGTCGATTTCGCCGCGGTGCGCGACATTATCGACCGGCACTGCGTTTCTTGCCACTCGCCGGCGCCGACGCATGAATTGTTCACCGAACCGCCCAAGGGCCTGGTTCTCGACAGCGACGACGATATCCGCGCCGCGGCGGACCTGATCTACGATCAGGCGGTGACGACGGATTTCATGCCGCTCGGCAACGAGACGGGCATGACGGATGAAGAGCGCGCGATTCTCGGCGCCTGGATCGAGCAAGAGGTGTTTGATGGCGGGTGATCGCGTTCTTGTCGCCGAACCGCTAACGCCCGAAACCTTTGCGCCGTTCGGCGACGTCGTCGGCGCCGCGGCCGCGAAACGCGGCATCCCGATCAATCAGGGTTATACGATACGGTTCGACGATCTCGCAGCAATCGACGTCAACGATAGGGGTGGGCGCATTTGCGTCAGCATTTTCCGTTCGACGCCGATAGGTCCGCCGGTCATGATCAGATTGATGGAGCGCCATCCGCTCGCCAGCCAGGCGTTCATTCCCCTCGAACGGCGGCCTTATCTGGTCGTCGTAGCGCCGCCGGGCCCGTTCGACGCCGGCGCGATCCGCGCTTTCCTTGCGAACGGCGATCAGGGGGTCAATTACGCCAAAGGCGTTTGGCATCACTTCCTTCTGGCGCTAGAACAGGAAAGCGATTTTCTCGTTATTGATCGCGCCGGCCCGGGCGAAAATCTCGATGAGATCGCGCTTTCCGAAGACGCGCAATTCGAAATCAGACTGGCGCCGGGCGCGCGGAGCGAAAAGACATGACGGCTGCGGCCTATCGTTCGGAAATTCTTTATTTGAGCGCCGATCCGCGCAAGGCCGGCGCGGAAGAGGCCGTCCACCATTTTCAAGACGGGCTCATGATTGTCGAAGGCGGCCATGTGGCGCAGATCGGCGCATATGAAGTCCTGGTGCAAAAGCTTCCAAACGACGTAGCCGTAACGGCGTACGACAATGCGCTGATCACGCCGGGCTTTATCGACACGCACATTCACTTTCCGCAGACAGACATCATTGCGGCCTATGGCGCGCAGCTCATGGACTGGCTTCAGTCCTATACGTTTCCGGCCGAGGCGGCGTTCGCCGATCCGACTCACGCGCGGGCTGCGGCGAAGTTTTTTGTTGAAGAACTTTTGCGCAATGGCACGACGAGCGCGCTCGTTTTCGCCACCGTACATGCGACGTCCGTCGACGCGTTGTTCGAAGCCGCGCTTGAGAAGAACCTGCGGCTCATCTCCGGGAAGGTTTTGATGGATCGCAATGCGCCGGAAAATTTGCGCGACGGCGCCGATCACGGGTTTGCTGAGAGCGCCGCGCTGCTCAAGCGATGGCGCGGACGGGGCCGGCTCGGCTACGCTATTACGCCGCGTTTCGCGCCCACCAGCACGCGTGAGCAGCTCGAAATGGCCGGCGTGTTCATGCGGGATAATCCCGATTTGTTGCTGCAAACCCATCTTTCGGAAAATAAGGCGGAAATCAATTTCACGCGCGAGCTGTTTCCGGAAGCAAAAGACTATCTCGATGTTTATGATCGATACGGCCTTTTGACCGACCGGTCGGTATTTGCACATGCGCTGCATCTTCCCGACGGCGCCTTCCGCCGGCTTGCGGAAGCCGACGCGTCGATTGCATTTTGTCCCACATCCAATCTGTTTCTGGGCAGCGGGCTCTTCGACCTTGCGCGCGCTGAGCGCGCCGGCGTTCATGTGGCGCTCGGAACCGACGTCGGCGCGGGGACGAGCTTTTCAATGCTGCAGACGCTAAAGGCGGCCTACAAGGTCGGCCAGCTCGGCGATTACAGCCTCGATCCATTCACGTCGTTTTATCTGGCGACGCTGGCGGGTGCGGAAGCGCTGGGGCTTTCCGGCAAGATCGGCCATCTTGCGCCCGGCGCGGAAGCCGATTTTCTGGTGCTCGATCTCGCCGCGACGCCGCTGATCTCCCGCCGCATGAACGCCGCCCAATCGCTGTCCGAGAAACTTTTCGTCCTCAGCGTCCTTGGCGATGATCGCGCCGTCGCGCGCGCCTACGCCGCCGGCGCGTTAGTACACGACCGCGATGCGCCGCCCGCCGTTACGCCGGCGCTCCGTTCCGCAGAATGAAAAAATTATTGTCAGAATCGTCGAGCGGCTCTCTATCGCCGTTGTGTTTCACCAGACATGCGCCGTCGGCGATGAATTGAACGATATAAGCCTTGCGCGGTTCATTCGTGCGATTGGGGCCGGTCATGTGCGGAGTCAGCGACGAAAACACGACAACGTCGCCGACATCGACGGCGGCGGAGGCGGATTTTTCATCGATCAAGTCCTTGTCGAGACCGCAAATCTCAAGACCGTTTTCCGTATGATCGTGCCGGTACGTCCCGTCGCGATGCACGCCGCGCAGAATGCGCGGGCAACCGTTTTCTTCCGTCGCGTCCGTCAGCGGCAGCCAACAAGTAAGGTAATCCTGCGGCAGCGTGAACGTATAGCCGTTGTCCTGATGCCAGGCGAACTCGACGCCCTGGCCGGGCTTTTTGTAAACGCCCTGATCCCAGTAGAGACGCACATTTTGGCCGATCAAATCGTAAACGAGTCCCTGAAACGCCGGGCCGGAGACCAGCGTGCGCAATATGGCCGACCGACAGGCCAGATTGCAGGCGAACGAATATTTGCGCACGTCGAACACCAGGTCCGGCTGATCGTCCATGACCAGAACCGTATTTTCTTTGTGAGACTCGAAGGCGTCGATCGCCTTGCGGGCGTTGGCGATCTCGGCCGGATCGAACGCTTTTCGCAGAATGATGAACCCGTCGCGGTGAAAGTCCGCAATCTGATCGGACGTAAGAAGTCTCGGCTTATCCGGCCTGAAATCGCGCCAGACGAAACCTCGATTAAGCGGGTGCGGGGCGAGCGTCATGGTTGCTTTCGGGCTTGTTTCGATATAGCCGTCGCCGATTAAGATAACTGTCGTCGTTATTCTGGCAAGACGCGCCGCGCCCAAATTGCGACGCGATTTGAATTCTGGCCGGCCGAAGGGGAAGACTAAATTCATGACGAACGTTCCGCATCAACCACCGCCGCTGGCGGAACTGCACTGCCACCTCGAGGGAACGGTCGAACCAACTCATGCGCGCCGACTCGCGAAACGCCACGGTGTTGATATTTCAGATGTTTTGAATGAAGACGGCGGTTATCATTGGGACACGTTCGAGCATTTTCTGCACGTTTACGACGCCGTCAGCGAGGTGCTGCGCACGCCTGAGGATTATTGCGAAATCACCCGCGCCTACTATACGCGCATGGCGGCGCGGGGGATGATTTATGGCGAAGTGTTCGTGTCGCCGGCCCATGCCGCCCGCTTCGGCCTATCCTATCCGACGCTCATCGATGCGGTCGCGTCGGCGATGCAGGCGGCCGAAGACGAGACCGGCGTGGTCGGGCGCATCGTCGTCACCTGCGTTCGCCACTATGGCGTTGACCACGCCGTCGAGGTTGCGCGCGCCGCGACGGATCATCCGCATCCCTATGTTACCGGGTTCGGCATGGCCGGCGACGAAGCGCAGGGCTGCAACGCCGACTTTGCGAAAGCGTTCGCCATCGCCCGCGACGGCGGACTCGGCCTCACGGCGCATGCAGGAGAAATTCTGGGGCCGGAAAGCATAAGCGAAGCCCTTGATCATCTCGGCGTAACGCGGCTCGGCCATGGCGTGCGCGTCCTTGAAGACGACGCGCTGGTTGCGCGACTGATCGAACAAGATGTCGTGCTCGAAATCTGTCCGACCTCGAATGTTTCAATCGGCCTGTTTCCGTCAATTGAAGCGCACCCGATCAAGGCGCTCGCAGACAAAGGACTGGCCGTGACGCTCAATTCCGATGATCCGGCGTTTTTCGGCGTCGATCTGGCGGATGAAGCTGCGCTTGTGGGAAAAGCGCACAAGTTTGACGAGACGGTGTTGCTCGGTTTCACGCAGACGGCGATCAACGCCGCATTTTGCGATTCGCAAACGCGCGCGCGCCTCCTCGCCCGGCTGGAACAGTGATGCGCACGGAGTGCGCCATCATGTTGTTTCACCGCAACACATGATATGATCGATTCAATCGGCCGCATTGAAATTGACGCTTGCGCTCTTCCGCCGATTGACACGGATTTCCGGACGTCCATAAAGTTTGACCAGCTAATCAAATAATGGTCGCGCGGCAATCTTCACGCGGGCGGCGATAAATTCGGGCGCCGCGCCTGACGGCGCAGGGAAAGGGGATCATGATGAAAAAATACCCGTCGAACTGGAAAAAGCGAGCGATGTTGAATGCAACGAGCGCGGCGGTCCTCGCTGGCCTGATCGCTGCGCCAATGGGTGCGCTGGCGCAGGAGAGCGGCCTCGACACGATTATCGTCACGACGCAAAAGCGCGCCGAAAACCAGCAGGAAGTGCCGATTTCCGTCGAGACGCTGTCGGAAGAACGATTCTCGGCGATTCAGGCGGCAGGCGAAGATATTCTGGCGTTGGCGGCGCGGGTGCCGAGCCTTTATGCGGAATCCTCAAACGGGCGCCTCGCGCCGCGCTTTTACATTCGCGGCCTCGGCAATGTCGACTTCGACGTCGCCGCTTCGCAGCCTGTCTCAATCGTTATCGACGAAGTGGTTCAGGAAAACGTCGTTCTGAAAAGCTCGCCTTTGTTCGATATCGAACAGGTTGAAGTATCGCGCGGGCCGCAAGGCACGCTGTTCGGCCGCAACACCCCGGCCGGCGTCGTGAAATTTACGACCCGCAAGCCGACGGATGAATTCGAGGCCATCGCCCAGGTCGCTTATGGAACGTTCGACACCGTAACGGCGCAGGTCGGCGTCGGCGGCCCGATCGTTCCAGGCCTTCTGTCGGCGCGCGTTTCCGGTCTCGTCCAGCGCCGCGACGACTGGGTCGATAACGCCATTACCGGCGAAGACGACGCGCTTGGCGGTTTTGAAGAATTTGCCGGCCGCGTTCAGGTGCTGTTTACGCCGACTGATCAACTCAGCGTTCTCCTCAACGTCCACGGCCGCGATTATGAGGGCACGTCAGCGCTGTTCCGCGCCAACATATTCGACACGGGAAGCAACAAGCTGAACCAGAACTTCAAGCGTGACACGGTGTTTTTCGACGGCGGCCAGAACAACCCGCAAAATGCGGAAGGGTTCGGCGGCTCGGCGAAAGTCGACTGGGATTTCGGCGCTGTGACGCTGACTTCAATCACCGCCTTTGAAGACGCCGAAAGTTTCAGCCTCGGCGATATCGACGGCGGTTCGGGCGCAGTGTTCCTGCCCGGCGGATCGTTCCCCGGGTTCATTCCGTTTCCGGCTGAAACGCAGGACTCGATCGACGATCTTGATCAGTTCACGCAGGAGGTCCGCCTCGCCTCGAACGGCGATAATGTTTTCGACTGGCAGGTCGGGTTTTACTATTTTGACTCAGACGTAAGGGTTTCGACATTCGGCCCGGCCTTTCCGCCGCTGACGACCCTGCGTCATGAAAACGACAGCTGGGCGATTTTCGGTCAGGCCAGTTATGATCTCGGCGACCGGCTTACCGTGACGGCGGGCGGGCGCTTCACGGAAGACGATCGCGATTTCGACGCGATCCTCCTGCCGCCGTTCGTGACGGTCAATCCGACCAACGCCGGAGACGAGGACTTCAGTTGGGACGTAAGCGCGCTTTATCGCGTTCAGGACGGTTTCAATGTTTACGGGCGCATTGCGCGCGGCTTCCGCGGTCCGACCATTCAGGGTCGCGACGTCGCCTTTGCGGCGTTCTCTGGCGCCGTCGATCCACAGACCGTCGCAAAGTCGGAGACGATTCTCTCTTTCGAAGGCGGGTTCAAATCCGAATTCATGGGTAACCGCGCACGCCTCAACGCCGATTTCTATTACTACGAGGTCGACGATCAGCAATTCTCGATCATCGGCGGCGCGAGCAACACCAACCAGGTCGTCAATGCGGACGAAGGCGTTGGCTGGGGCTTTGAAGTCGACGCCGAAGCTCTGTTAACCGACAATTTCTTCGTTGCGGCCGGCTTCAGCTACAACAACACCGAAATAAAGGACGATACGCTCGCCACCGCGCCTTGCGGCTCGGGGCTTTGCACAGTGCTTGATCCGCTGAATGCGTTGGGCCAGGCGTTGATTGACGGCAATCCGTTCCCGAACGCGCCGGAGATCACCTTCAACGCATTTGCGGAATACACGCAGCCCTTCCTCAGTGGCGATCTCTTCGTCAATACCGATTGGGCGGTGCAGGGCGAAACCAATTTCTTCCTGTATGAATCCGCCGAGTTCCGCTCCAGCGGCAATTTCGAAGGCGGCGTGCGCGTCGGCTATCGCGACGGCGACGGCCGGTATGAAGGCGCATTCTTCGCCCGCAACGTCACCGACGAGGAAAACGTCAAGGGCGGCATCGACTTCAACAACCTGACGGGCTTTGTAAACGAGCCGCGCGTGGTCGGGTTCCAATTGACGGTCCGCACCAACTGACGCGGGAATTCACGTAATTATCCGGCCCGGGAGGAGTTTTTCCTCCCGGGCTTTTTTGTGATCCGGGATTGTGCTGCATTGGGCCGTGTTGAAAGGGAAAGGACGCCGACCATGGACGAGACCGTCGCCGCCGCGGCTGAAAGCATCAAGAAGGCCCACAAGGGCGCCTTTCCCGAGACCGTCCTGGTCCTGGGAAGCGGTCTCGGCCGGTTCGGCGAGCATGTGAAGGCCGAGACCATTGTTCCCTACGGCGACATTCAAGGGTTTCCGGTTTCAACCGTTCCCGGCCATGAAGGAAGACTATTGATCGGGGAAGCCGGCGGCGCGCCGGTCGCGGTGATGCAGGGACGCCTGCATGTCTATGAAGGCCATCCGGTGCAGGAGATCGCCACGCCGGTCCGGACTTTTCGGGCGCTCGGCGCGAAAACGCTGATCGTCACCAATGCGGCCGGCAGCCTGCGTGAAAAGATGGGGCCCGGTTCGCTGATGGTGATCGAAGACCATATCAACATGGCGGGGCGCAATCCGCTGATTGGCCCCAATGACGAGGCGGTCGGTCCGCGCTTTCCCGACATGAGCGAAGTCTATGACGCGGATTTGCGCGCAAAGCTGCGCGCGGCCGGCGAGGCGGAAGGGATTGCGCTGGCCTCCGGCGTTTATCTTTATACGGCCGGCCCGAGCTTCGAAACGCCGGCCGAAATACGGATGTTTGCAAAATTCGGGGCCGACGCGGTCGGCATGTCGACGGTTCCCGAAGCGATCGTCGCGGTTCATTGCGGCATGCGTGTCGTCGGGCTGTCGCTCATCACCAATCACGCCGCCGGAATTGCAGAGCATCCCATCACCCACAAGGAAACGCTTGAGGAAGGCGAAAAGGCCTACGCCAAAATGAGCCGGTTGATGCTGCGGTTTCTCGCGGAGCTTGGGTAGGGGGCGGGCCCCGAAGACCCGCAAGGTTGCATGGATGCAATCAGCGGATTGGAACAGAAAACAGACGATCACTCATAGTCTGTATTGATGTATTAATACATGAATACCGACTCAACTTCACTGCCCGGGTTCCTTTCCAGAGTGCTTGTTGAGCTTCGTTTTCAAAATCGATTCGTTAACCCGCCTTGATCACCTCACGGTGCAGCAGATAGAGACAGACGAGAATCACCGCCATTGGAATAAGCGGCAGGTAAAACGCCGTCTCACCGCCGAAATGCTCGAAAGTCAGCCCGGTAATTCGCGAGCCGGTAGTGCCGCCGAGCGCCGAGAAGACAACAATCAAACCCGCCATATGGGCGTGGCGCTCCTTCGGCAGGGCGCTCAGAACGACCGAGTTCACTACCGGATAAATCGGCGCCATAAAGAGTCCGATCAATGGGAGGAGGTAGGCTGCTGGCGGCGCGTTGAACCAGGTGATCTCCGCGCCATGGCTCGCCGGGGCGGCGAAGGGCATGACCGCCAAAATAAGCATCGCCATCGCCACGACGCAGACATTGAGCAGCGGATACCAGCTCATCCGCGCCAAGAGGAAGCCGGCGCTCAGTCGACCGATCGCCAGACCGCCAGCGAAAATGCTGGTGATCTGCGCGCTCATTGCGGCCGGCAGGTCGAGCACTTTTAAATTGAAGGTCGGCAGCCAGGTGCCGATGCCCTGTTCGATCAGCACGTAAAGGAACGCCGCTAAAACGAAAATCAAAACCAGCGGCCGCCAGACCAGTTTCATCATTGCAATGAATTCCGAGAGCG
Source organism: Parvularculaceae bacterium (assembly GCA_046756245.1). Lineage (GTDB taxonomy): Bacteria > Pseudomonadota > Alphaproteobacteria > Caulobacterales > Parvularculaceae. The sequence continues at coordinate 6,059 of JBHHVZ010000009.1, read as the reverse complement.
CGTCGGCGCCGGCCGGCACTGAGGCGGCTTGATCGAAATGCGTTCCGAGCAGCAGAAAAATATTCGCCGCCGATAGGCCTGCGAGCAACCAGTAGACGTTGAGCCAGGAATAGGACGCGGGATTCGACGAATCGATAAACGCTCCAAATATCCAATAGCCGCTCCACATGCCGATCATGAAAAAACCTTCGATAAAATTCATAAAACTCGCATGTTCGTTGCGGCTTTCCGTCACCAGGCCGATCGTCGCGTAAACCGCAATCTTGGTGACGCCGAAGGAGGAGCCGATGGCGACGAATACAAGCTTTGTCATGAGGAAACTCGGCGCGAGCGGCATCGCCAGGCAGGCCAGCGCGACCACGGAAAAGGCGACGATCATCCCCTGTCGATAGCCGAATTTCGGCAGCCATGACGCGACCAGAAAGGATACGACTGCAATCGGCAGGTCCTTAAACGCCTCGAGCAGGCTGGCGTCGGCCTCGCTCGCGCCGAAGGAGTTAATCGACTGCATAATGACCGTGCCGACGCTGTTGAGCAGAATCGCGAAAACGAAATAGGCGGAAAACAGCGCAATCTTGATCCGCAAATGGGAAAGCATCGGACAGGTCCTCCCGCTGGCGCCGGCGCGTGGCGTTTTATTTTCGCCAGCTTGCGTGAAGGCAATCGATTGCGCAAGAGGTTTTGTGGAGCTACTATCCCGGAATCGGGTTGTGGACAATAACGGCCGGATCGGCGGCAGGAGATGATTTATGGGCGATTGGTGGCGCGGCGGCGTGATCTATCAGATTTATCCACGCAGCTTTTGCGACTCCAATAATGACGGCGTGGGCGATCTCCGCGGCGTTGCTTCGAAGATCGATTATTTGAAAGGCCTTGGAGTCGACGGAGTTTGGTTGTCCCCGTTCTTTCGCTCGCCGATGAAGGATTTCGGTTATGACGTCAGCGATTATCGCGACGTCGACCCGATATTCGGCGCGCTGGAGGACTTCGACGCTCTGCTCTTGGGGATGCATAAGGCCGACCTGAAGATCGTCATCGATCAGGTTTATTCCCACACCTCCGACCAGCATGAATGGTTCAAGGAGAGCAGGTCGTCGCGCGACAACCCGAAAGCCGACTGGTATGTCTGGGCGGACGCCAGGCCGGATGGCACGCCGCCGAACAACTGGCTGTCCTTGTTCGGCGGACCTGCGTGGTCGTGGGACACGCGCCGGCGGCAATATTACCTTCATAATTTTTTGTCCGAACAGCCCGATCTGAACTTTCACAACCCGTCCGTACGCGATGCGATTTGCGATATCGCAAAATTCTGGCTGGGCCGCGGGGCCGACGGCTTTCGTCTGGATGTCGCGAATTTCTATTTTTGCGATCCGAAACTTCGCGACAATCCGGCGAAGCGGCCCGAGGGCGGCTTTCAGCGTCCCTACCAGCACCAGCGTCATCTCTATGACCGCTCGCAGCCTGAAAATCTGAAATTCATGGAAAAACTGCGCGCGCTCATAAACCGCTATCCCGACCGCATGACGGTGGCGGAGATCGGCAGCGATTCCTATGTGGCGCGAAGCATTGAATACACGGATGGCCTCAAGCGGTTGCACACGGCGTATAATTTCCTGCTTTTGGAGAACGGTCCCTTGAGCGCGTCGCTTATTCGCGAGGCGCTTGAGAGCTGGACCAGCGACACAGCGTGGCCTAGCTGGTCGTTTTCGAATCATGACGTCGTAAGGGCGCGTACGCGTTGGGGCGGCGCGGCGGCGGGCGACGATTTTGCAAAGATGCTGCTCGCCGTTCTGATGTGTTTGCGCGGAACCATTTTCCTTTATCAGGGCGATGAACTCGGCCTGCCGCAGGCGAACGTGCCGTTTGAAAAACTCCGCGATCCGGAGGGAATCCGCTTCTGGCCCGACAGTTTGGGGCGCGACGGCTGCCGGACGCCGCTTCCATGGGTCGCTGGCGAAAAGAACGCGGGTTTTTCTTCGGTTGAACCCTGGCTGCCGGTCGATACCAGACATGTTCCTTTGTCAGTCGACCGTCAGGAAGCGGATGAAAATTCGATTCTGAACTTCACGCGCAAGATTATCGCGTTTCGAAGAAATTCACCGGCGTTGCGAAAGGGAGATATCAAGTTTCTCAATACGCCGGAGCCCGTGCTCGCCTTCACGCGCAGCACGCCTGAACAGACGCTGGCCTGTATCTTCAATCTTGGCGATGCGCCGACGAAAGTCGACGCGCCTGGCGTCGGCGGACGGCAGGTTTTCGCTGCTGCTGAAAGCCGGCTCGAGAGCGGGAAAGCCGTTCTGGCGCCTCATGGCGGCGTCATTCTTGACCTGGAGACGGCGGCGGCGGTCGCCTAAGGCGACGGTCACCGGCGTTAGGCGGCGTAGTCGTTCAACGTTTCCTCTGTCCTGAAGATTTCCTTCGCCTTTTCAACGTTCATTTCTTCCGCGAAAAAATCTGCCGCCCTGTTGTGGATGTGCCGCCAGTCTTCGTCTTTGAGCCGTTTGATCGCCTGCGGAAAGAAAACCTCCTCTTCTTCTCTCATGTGCTTCCACATAGCGTCGACATAATCGCGAGCGCTCTTGATCAAGAGCGCGACGGGAAGCTCTTGTTCATTGAGAACCGCTTCGACTTCGCGAGCGAAGTCTCCAGCGAGCTTTGAAATCATCACATGCTCTTCACGCAAGTCATGAATCGCCTCGCAGCACTCTGCGGCGTAGCCGGCGAGCACGTCGTAAACCATATCTTCCTTCTTGTGATGCAGTTCGTCCGGGAATAACGAGAAATATTCAGACAGCAAACGGAGCAGTTCGTAATTTGGCGTTCCGCCGCCGGAAAGCTTGGCGATCTCGTGCTCGTACCAGCCGAGAAAGCGCTCGAACCGTCTATGATCCTTTTTGAGATCGTCGATAATCGTTCTCATGCATAAAATGCTAGCACCGGGGCGGATTTTCGCCAGCAGTCAAGCCGTCGCAGGCGCGATCAGGCTGATCCGGCGTTATAATGACGCATGATGACGCGGCGCCAGAAGGGGCGCGGGAGTTGAAGGCATGACGGGAAACCGCGCCGTTGAAAAGAGGCCGCGCCGCTTTGGCTTTATTCTCGCCGGCGGCCGCGCGCGCCGCATGGGCGGCGCAGACAAGGCGGAAGTTGTTCTGGCGCGGCGGCGGCTCATTGATCGCGTTCTGTCGCGTCTGGCGTCGCAGCTCGACGGCGTTCTGATTTGTGGTCCTGAAACCTATGATTGCAGCGTGGAGGCCGTCACAGACCGGCCGGAAGGCCCCGCCGGTCCGGCTGCCGGCGTATTCGCCGCGGAACGCTGGATTCGCGCGCGCGCGCCGGATTGCGGCGGCTTCTTGACTGCGCCGGTAGACGGACCGTTCCTGCCGGACGATCTCGCCCCCCGGCTTGTCGGCGTCGATGGTTCGGCGTTCGCCGCCGACAGTGAAAACGACCATCCGACATTTGCGTATTGGACGCTTGAAGCGCTCGCGCGCGCATGGCCGGCCCTCGAAAGCAAAGGGTCTATTTCAATGAGAGCGCTCGCCGACGCTTGTGGCGCGAGGCGCGTCGTCTGGAACGATCCGTATACGTTCTTTAACGTCAATTCGCCGGAGGATTTGAAAACAGCCGAAGCGATTTTGCGTGATCGGCCGACGCTGGCATGAGCGATCCGCAGCCGAGACTATCATTGCTCAAGCGAATAGCGATCAGGCCGATAGAATTCCAGAGCGAAGCCCCCCAACCCGCTCACCCCGGCGAAGGCCGGGGTCTAGAGCATGTTCTCCGAAATGCGAGTCGGAGAACATGCTCTAGGTTTTTGTTTTGTCGCGCATTATATCCGAAAACCGGTTCCCACTTTTCGGAATGCGCTCTAGCTAAATATTAAATGTCGGGCGAAGCCCGTCTTTAATTGTTTGACTGGATCCCGGCTTCCGCCGGGATGCGCGGAGTTTGGTGCGGTCGTGTTGATGAAAATCTCGATTTACGCGCCTCACCCGCCGTCGGCGAGCTTCGCGGCGGCGGAGACAACAGCCGGGCGTGCGCCGTCGGTGTTTTCCTTAAGCGCGGCCACAAGATCACAACGCATGCGCGGCGCCCAGAACATGCGCAGATGATTGGCGACGCCCTCGACAGCCTCTTCTTCGCCATAGGCTTCGAAGAATTGCGAAATCTGGTTCGCCATTCGGATGAGGTCTGCCCGCTCCACGTCATTCTCCTTGGTCAAACGATACAACGCCGCCATCGGGGCCGAGGCATCGTATCGCAAGACCTGCTGCTGCGGCGAGGTCGAGGGCGCGGCCCGTCGGCGCCGACACCGTCGCCAGCAGCGGCGCGCCGAAGGCGGCGGTTTTCTGCACGAGCTCCATGCTGCACCGGCTGGTCATGACAATAAACCCGTCGCCGGGTTTTTCCTCGAGCATCAAGAGCGCGCCGATCAGTTTGTCGAGCGCGTTATGACGGCCGGCGTCCTCGCGCGCCAGCCGGATCTCGCCGTTCGGCGCGCACCAGGCGGCGGCGTGAACGGAATAGGTGGCGGCGTTCAATGGCTGCCAGTCTTTGAGTTCGGAAAAGGCGCGCAGGATCGCTGCATCGTCGATCGTCAACGGCGCGATCGGCCCCGCCGGCCGCCGGACGGCGTCGGCCAAAGTCTCGACCCCGCACAGCCCGCAGCCGGTCCTGCCTTCAAGCGTGCGGAACTTGCGGGCGCGGTCGGTGAGCGCGCCGTCCGGAATCGCAATGTCGACGGTCCAGCCCTCCGGGTGGGCGCGGATGTCCATCGACTCGATTCGGCTGACGTCTTCGACGACGCCTTCGGTGAAGGAAAGTCCGCGGGCGAGGTCTTCGAGGTCCATCGGGCTTGCGAGCATCACCACCCAGGGCTTGCCGTTAAAGCCGATCTCGACAGGTTCTTCCTCGGCGACGCCCCAGACCGCGCGCTTGCGCCTGCCGGCTGCATCGGCGCTTGCGATCCCGCATTTGCGCCAGCCGGGCGCCTGCGCTTGGGCCGGCGCCTTCGCTGTCATTCGGCGGGCTCATTGATCCGGGTCATCGCCGGCCGGCGTTCCTGGCGCAGAGCCTGCCATTCAGCCGGTTGATTCGAGAGCGTCACCTGCACCGCCGTCACCTTGTATTCGGGGCAGTTCGTCGCCCAGTCGGAAAGCTCCGTCGTCACCACATTGGCGCCGGTCACGTCATGGTGAAACGTCGTATAGACGACGCCGGGCGGGACGCGATCCGTAATTTGCGCCCGTAAGGTGACCTGGCCCTTGCGGCTTGTCAGCGACACCAGCGCGCCGTCGGCGACGCCGCGCAGCTCTGCGTCATGCGGATGAATTTCCAGAACGTCTTCGCTGTGCCAACGGACGTTTTCGGTGCGTCGCGTCTGCGCGCCCACATTATATTGCGAAAGAATGCGGCCGGTGGTGAGGATCAGCGGGAAATAGCGGTCGGCGCGTTCGTCCGTCGGCACATATTGGGTGATCATAAACTGGCCCTTGCCGCGCACGAAACTGCTCACATGCATGACCGGCGTGCCTTCGGGGGCTTTTTCGTTGCACGGCCACTGCACGCTGCCCTTCGCATCGAGCATGTCGAAACTGACGCCGGTGAATGTCGGCGTAAGGCGCGCGATCTCGTCCATGATTTCAGCCGCGTTGTCGTAATGCATCGAATAGCCCATGGCGTTGGCGAGCCGGCAGGCGACCTCCCATTCCTGCAATTCGCATTTCGGCTTCATCACCGGACGCACGCGATTGATGCGGCGCTCGGCGTTGATGAAGGTGCCGTCTTTTTCGAGGAATGACGTGCCGGGCAGGAACACATGCGCGAACGCCGAGGTCTCATTCAGGAAAAGGTCCTGTACGACGACGCATTCCATCGCTTCGAGCGCGGCGGTGACATGCTGCAGGTTCGGGTCGGACTGGGCGATGTCCTCGCCCTGAACGAAGACGCCCTTGAACGAGCCGTCGAGGGCGGCGGCGAACATGTTGGGGATGCGCAGGCCCGGCTCGGCGTCGAGCGCGACGCCCCAGTCCTTTTCAAAGCTTCCGCGCACGCCC
>JBHHVZ010000008.1:0-51556 GCA_046756245.1 Parvularculaceae bacterium | reverse complement strand
CCGAGGACGGGCACATGCGAAGCGGCGACTCCGGCGACAATTTTAGCCACGGCGCGCCTCCCATTCCTTTTTCGATCGGACGCCCTCGATCGATCGGCCGCCCGCCAGCATCATGGCGCGATAGTCTTCGCGGCTCATGCCGGTCATGGCCGCGGCGAGTTCTTCGAAAGAAAGTCCGTCTGTCGCGCCCAGTTTCGACGTGTAATAGATATTGCCGCCGAGCCGCAGCATTTCGTTCCATTGGCGCTTCAGCACGGCCTGTTTCTGTTCTTCCGTCATTGGAAATTTGTCGAGATAGGCGCGCTCGTTTTTCTTGAACGCCGCTCGGTTTTCAGCAAATCGCAGCGACATGCAGAACATGTTGAGGTGATAGCCTTTACGCGACTGTTCAGCGTCGAACACATAGGTGCCGGGAATGTCGTGATAGTCTTCGGAACCGCGCGTCACTCCGTTCTCCTTCCCTATTCCGCCGCTTTCGAATCTTTGCCGGCGCGGCGCGCCAGCGCGTCCAGAATAGCGCGCGCCGCCTCGCGATAGTCCCCGTCGTCGCCGATTTCGACGCCGAGCGCGCCGATTTCTTCCTGGCGTCCGGCGGTCGCGCGCGCCAGAGCATCGTTGAGGCCGAGCCCATTTATGGTCAGCGCGGCCTCGCGCATTTCCTCCGCACGCCGAACGCCGTGGCGGGCGACGCGCTCTATCGTATAGGCCGCCTTGCCGCGCCAGTCGAAACCGGGATGGGAGGCTTCGAGCGAGGCCAGCACCTCCTCTTCGACGCCGGCCTCGACTGCGGCCAGCAGGCATTCGATCGTTAACGCCTCAAGCCCCTTCACCATGACCGAACGGATCATTTTGATCGCTGCGGCGGCGCCGACGCCGCCGTCGACTGCGCGCGCGTTCATGCCGAGTCCGGCGAGGCGCGCTGCGCCTTCTTCGGCGTGCGGACCGGAAACGAGCAGCGGCGTGCGGTGGAGTTTGGGATGGACCGGCGCCATTACGGCGGTGTCCACATAATATCCGCCGGATTTTTCGATCGCCGCCGCCGCCTTGTTCTTGGTTCCCGGCGCACAGGAATTGCAGTCGAAATAAAAAACCCCGTCCGCCAGAAACGGCGCCGCCGCTTCCGCCGCCACGCCGGCTTGATCGGCGGTGACGACGCTTAAGACGAGGCTTGCGTTTTTTAACGCCTCTTCAATCGACGCCGCGCCATGCGCCTGCGCGCGCGCATAGTCGGCGCGTTTGGCGTCGCGGATCTGCGCGTCAGGATTGTCCGTCTTGATGTCATAGGCCGAAATGGATAGCGCGCGCCGGCCGCCCCAGCCTTCGACGAACGCCTGCGCGGCCTCGCCGAAGCCGATAAATGCGAGCGACGGCGGCCGGTCTGCGCCGTAATGTGGATCGGACCAAGTCATCCCGCGCCTGTTCGCATCCTTCCTTTCGGGCCGGCTTTACCACGCGCGGCGCAATGGCCCGCGCGGCGCCGCCGACGTCCCTGCGCTAGCCCTACCCTGCACGAGCGCTATTAGGGAATTCGAATAGACGCGTCTCTATTCAAATACTGAATAGACATCGCCGTCGCCAAGCGCTCTCGCAGTTTCGCCGAGCAGCTCTATGAGCCGGGTCTGGGCGCGGGTCGGCGCCCATTCTTTTCTCGTCGTAATGGCGATCGCGCGCGCCACCTCGCCGAAAGGATGCGGCGCTGCCGCAAGCAATCCGGCTTTCAGCTCGTAGCGCACCTGATGCGGCGATAGAAGCGTCAGCCGGTCGCTTTCGAGCAGCAGGGCGCGCGCGGCCATCACCGAGCTGCACTCGATCACATGTTCGGGCGGATCGACGCCAGCGTTTTCGAACAGCGCATGAAAGCGTTTGCGCAATGGCGTTCCGATCCGGGGCGCGATCCACGGATAGTCGGCCAGCGCTTCAACGCTCGCCTTGCGCTTTCCCGCAAGCGGGTGGCGCGCCCGCATCACGATCGCCAGCGGGTCGTCGAACAGCGGTTCCTGCCTGATGTCGTCGATCGGCGCCGGATCGCGCAGCGCCCCGAGCAGAAGGTCGATATCGCCGTGCCGCAATCCCGATAGTAAATGCTCATACGGCCCGTCGACAATGCTGACCTGATGGCCGGGGAACTCGCGGGTTAGCGCAGTGAGCGCTTTCGGCAGGATATAGGCGCGCGCGAGCGGCATGGCGCCGACGGCGATGCGGCCTGCGTCGCGGCCGCCGAGCGCGTCAATCTCGGCCCGGCCATGTTCGATTTCGTTAAAGGCGAGCTTGGCGCGGCGCGCCAAAAGCTTCGCCGCGCGGGTCGGCTGGATGCCGAGGCTCGTTTTCTGGAAAAGCTTCACGCCTGCAAGCCGTTCAAGATCGCGCGCGCCGCGATGGATGGTCGGTTGCGACACGCCGGCGGCTCTTGCCGCAAGAGAGAAATTGCCGGTTTCGACAACGGCGACGAGCGCGCGCAGTTGCGCCGCCGTCAGCATGCGGTGGAAACTCGCAAAGCCTTTGGAATCGTTACGCTGCCCGGCTTTGAGCGCCTCTTTTGCGCCGCTTTCAAGCTCCTGGAGCGCCCGTCCGACGCGGGCGTGATACGCGTCTCCCGCTCTGGTCAGATACATGCCGGAACTGCGGCGTTCGAAGAGCGGCGTTGCGAGTTCGGCTTCGAGTTTGGCCAGCGCCTGGGTGATGGCCGGCTGCGACAGGTGCGCGGACTTTGACGCAGCGCTGATGCTGCGCCGCTTAGCGACCTCGCAAAAGCAGTGCAAATGGCGCAGATTGACCCGCGCGCCGGACATGGCCTGTTCTCCCATTGAACCGAGCTTATAGGAAAATCTTATATCGGCGCCAGTTTTTCAACTGGCCGGACCGTCCGGGCGCTTATTACACTCATTCGCAACCCGAAGCGGCCGCGCCTCCGGCGCGCCCAGCCCAGCCTGCTTCGCCCGAACGCCCGGAAGAAGGACTCCCCGATGAGCGACCAAAAGACCGCCCTCGTAATTAGCGCCCACGCCGCCGATTTCGTATGGCGCGCCGGCGGCGCGATCGCACTGCACGCGGAACGGGGCTATGAGGTGACGGTCGTGTGCCTGTCCTTCGGCGAGCGCGGCGAGTCCGCCAAGCTATGGAAACACGGCGACGTCTCGCTTGAGGACGTCAAGATTGCGCGCCGCAAGGAAGCCGAAGCCGCCGCCGAAGCGCTCGGGGCTCATGACCTTATCTGCATGGACCTTGGCGACTACCCGCTCGAGATGGACCGCGAGGCGAAATACCGCCTTGTCGACGTCATCCGCGCCGTGCAGCCGAATTGGATGATGAGCCATTCGATGTGGGACCCCTACAACACCGACCATATGAACACCACGAAATGGGCGATCGAGTGCCGCATGATCGCCCAGGCCTGGGGCCACAAGCCCGGCGAGAAAGTGCTCGGCGCGCCGCAGCTTTATCTGTTCGAGCCGCACCAGACCGAACAGATGGGCTGGAAACCCGACGTCTTTCTCGACATTTCCGACGTGTGGGACAAAAAGCGCGCCGCCATCGAATGCATGCAGGGCCAGGAGCATCTGTGGACGTTCTACACAAACGTCGCCGAGAATCGCGCCAATCATTTCCGCCGCAATTCCGGCGGCCAGGCCGGCGGCAAGAACGCCAAATACGCGGAGGGCTTTCAGTCGGTCTTTCCGCGCACAGTCGAGGAACTCTTATGAGCGTGGTGGTGCGCAATATCGAACGGGCCGACGCGGCGGCCGTGGCCGGTCTCGGCGCCTGCGGCGTCGCCACCGTGCACGAAGCGCAGGGACGTAAAGGTCTTCTCGCTTCCTATATGCGGCCGATCTACGCCGGCGCGCGCATCGGCGGCTCGGCCGTCACCGTGCTCGCGCCGCCCGGCGACAACTGGATGGTTCATGTCGCCATCGAACAGGTGAAGGCAGGCGACATTCTCGTGCTGGCGACCATGTCGCCGTCGGACGCCGGTTATTTTGGCGATCTGCTGGCGACCTCGATGAAAGCGCGCGGCGGCGTCGGGCTGGTGATCGACGCCGGCGTGCGTGACGTGCGCGATCTGACGGCGATGGAGTTTCCAGTCTGGTCGAAAGCCGTATGCGCGCAAGGGACGGTGAAAGAAACGCTTGGATCCGTCAACGCCCCGGTGGTGTGCGCCGGCGCGTTGGTCAATCCCGGCGACGTTATTGTCGCCGACGATGACGGCGTCTGCGTGGTGCGCCGCGAAGAAGCCGCAAGCGTTCTTGAAAAGGCGCGCGAACGCGGAGCGAAGGAAGAAGAAAAGCGCACCCGCCTCGCCGCCGGCGAGCTCGGCCTCGACCTCTATGACATGCGCGGCCGCCTCGCCGAAAAAGGCCTCAAATATGTCTGATCGCGGCGTTCGCTGCATGTGGATGCGCGGCGGCACGTCGAAGGGCGGTTATTTTCTGGCTGAAGACTTGCCGTCCGATCCACGCGAGCGGGATAAATTCCTTCTACGGATCATGGGCTCGCCCGACCCGCGCCAGGTCGACGGCATGGGCGGAGCCGATCCGCTGACTTCGAAGACCGCTATCGTAAAAAAATCAACGCGTCCGGGCGTCGATGCGGATTACCTGTTTTTGCAGGTTTTCGTCGATCGGCCTGTCGTCACTGACGCGCAAAACTGCGGCAATATTCTCGCCGGCGTCGGTCCCTTCGCCATTGAACGCGGGCTCGTGGAAGCCCGCGACGGCGAAACGCCGGTGACGATCTACATGGAAAACACCGGCCAGACCGCCCGCGCCCTTGTCCGTACGCCAGACGGGCAAGTGACTTACGCGGGCGAAACCGAAATCGACGGCGCGCCCGGCCACGCGGCGCCCATCCCGCTGCTGTTCAAGGATACGGCTGGAACGAGCTGCGGCGCGCTCTTGCCGACCGGAAACGCGGTTGACCTCATCAACGGCGCTGAAGCAACGCTGATCGACAACGGCATGCCCGCTGTCATTCTGCGCGCGGACGATTTCGGCGTCATCGGTCATGAGACCCGCGATGCGCTCGACGCCGACGACGCGCTGAAAGCCCGAATCGAATCGATTCGCCTGAAAGCCGGGCCGAAGATGAACCTCGGCGACGTTGCTGAAAAATCCATACCGAAAATGATATTGGCGGCGGCACCCTCATTCGGCGGCGCGCTTGCAACCCGCAGTTTCATTCCGCACCGCTGCCATGCGTCAATCGGCGTGCTGGCTGCAGTGAGCGTCGCAACGGCGTGTCTCATCGAAGGTTCGACGGCTGCACAACTTGCAGTCGTTCCTGCAGGGTTGCGAAAATCGCTGCTGATCGAACACCCTTCCGGTCAGATGGAAACTGTGCTTGAAGTCGACGGGAACGGTGGCGTCATCGCGGCAGGTCTTGTACGAACCGCGCGCAAACTTTTCGACGGCGTCGTTTTTGCTGACTGAACAAGAACAAGAACAGAGCGCCGCATGACCGATCCCCAAATTACTTACGATCCGAGTCCGTCCAAACCCGACTACACGCCGCCGCTGGGCGCCGTCGACGCGCACTGCCATGTGTTCGGGCCGGCGGCGGATTTTCCTTTCGCGCCGGAGCGTAAGTACACGCCGTGCGACGCGCCGAAGGAAAAGCTCTTCGCGCTTCGCGACTTTCTCGGATTCGAGCGCAATGTGATTGTTCAGGCGAGTTGCCACGGCAAGGACAACAGCGCGCTTCTCGACGCCCTCGTCGCCGCAGATGGAAAGGCGCGCGGCGTCGCCGTCGTCGATCCCGATATTGGCATGGACGCGTTGAAAGCCATGCACGAGGCGGGCGTGCGCGCCGTGCGGTTCAACTTTTTGAAGCGCCTTGTCGATTCAACCCCGCGCGAAAAATTTCTGGAGATAGCAAAGAAGATTGAGCCGCTCGGCTGGCACGTGGTCGTCTATTTCGAAGCGGCTGATCTCGAAGAACTGGCGCCGTTCCTCAAATCGCTGCCGACGACTGTGGTGATCGACCATATGGGCCGGCCGGATGTGGCGAAAGGACCCGACGATCCTGAGTTCGACCGCTTTTGCGACCTTTTCGCCGACGACCGGAAATTTTGGACCAAGGTGAGCTGTCCCGAACGGCTGACCGTCGACGGCCCGCCCTATGCCGATGTCGTTCCCTTCGCGCGCTATCTGGTGCGAAATTTTCCCAACCGGGTTTTATGGGGCACCGACTGGCCGCATCCCAATATGAAGTCGCACATTCCCGATGACGGCGCGCTTGTCGACGTCATTCCGAAGATTGCGCCGGAAAGGGCGCTGCAGTCGGCCATGCTGGTCTCGAATCCGATGCGGCTTTACTGGAGCTAAAATTTAAACGACTGCGAGCGCCGCACGCACGGCGTCGGAGAGTTTGGCGGCCGCGGCGTCCGGCGCAAGCTCTTCGCGCGCGCCGTCGGCTCGGGACTTTACCTCGACGACGCTCTTTTCAAGACCGCGCGGTCCGACAATGACCTGAAACGGCAGACCGATGAGATCCATGCGGGCGAATTTTTCGCCGGGTCTGGCGTCCGTGTCGTCGTAAAGCGTTTCGACGCCCTGCGCTTCGAGCGCCGCGTAAAGCTTTTCACACGCGGCGTCGCAGGACGTGTCGCCCGGTTTGAGATTGACGAGGCCGGCATGGAACGGCGCGACCGGAACCGGCCATTTGCATCCCAAATCGTCGTGAAAAGCTTCGATCAGCGCGCCCGCAAGCCGCGATACGCCGACGCCGTAAGAGCCCATTTCGACCGGAACGTCCTTGCCATTCGGCCCGGCCACGAAGGCGTTCATGGCTTTTGAATATTTGGTTCCGAAATAAAAGATATGCCCGACTTCGATGCCGCGCGCAGAAATGCGGCTTTCCGCCGTCACGCGTTTTTCGAACTCGGCCGCATCGTGTTTTTCATCGGTGGCGGCGTAGAGCGCCGTATGCTGATCGATAATCGGCTGCAGATCGCCGTCAAAATCGGTGTCAGCGCCGGGAACAGGCATGTCGACGAGTCCCCGATCGCAGAAGACGGCGCTTTCTCCGGTTTCGGCGAGCACGATGAACTCATGACTCATGTCGCCGCCGATCGGTCCCGATTCCGCACGCATCGGAATCGACTTCAACCCCATTCGCGCGAAGGTGCGCAAGTAAGCGACGAACATTTTGTTATAGCTTCGGCGCGCGCCTTCCATATCGACGTCGAAGGAATAGGTGTCTTTCATCAGGAACTCGCGCCCGCGCATGACGCCGAAACGCGGCCTGACTTCATCCCGGAATTTCCACTGGATGTGATAGAGAAGTTTCGGCAGTTCCTTGTAGGAACGCACGCCGGCGCGGAAAATCTCGGTGATCATTTCTTCATTGGTCGGACCGAACAGCATCTCGCGGTCATGACGATCGGTGATCCGGAGCATCTCGCGGCCATAGGCTTCATAGCGTCCGCTTTCACGCCACAGCTCCGCCTGCTGAATGGTCGGCATCAGCATTTCAACTGCGCCGGCGCGGTCCTGTTCCTCGCGCACGATCTGCTCGATCTTTTTGAGAACCCGAAAGCCCAAGGGCAGCCAGGCGTAAATGCCGGCGCCTTCCTGGCGCACCATGCCTGTCCTCAGCATCAGCTGATGCGAGACGATCTGCGCCTCGGAGGGGGTTTCCTTCAGAAGCGGCAGGTAATAACGGGAAAGGCGCATGGGCGGTCACGGACTTTTGCTTCGAGGGGGTTCTAGAAAGAGCCGGCGGCGTTGTCTATCGCCGCGCCCCCTCTTCGGTTGTTTCTTCGCAGTCCGCGGCCGGTGGAAGCGCAAAAACGGCGCCGGTCTCCGGATCGACTTCGTAGCGCTCGAATACGCGCCGTGTCTCTGTCGGGTCGTCGACGTCGATTTCGATCGTCGGCGTCGCCTCCTCAGCGACGATGCGCCAGTAATTGAGATCGTCGGCTTCGACCGTTTCCGGCAAGCGATAGGCCGACGCATCGGCCGGCGCCGTGCACGGATCCGACGCTGCCCGCACGGTCGCGGCTGAAGCGGCCGCCGCCAGACCCGTTAACGATGCAACAGCGAGGATGAGAACCCGTTTCGACATGAACCGCCCCATGCAGCAATCATGCCCGGCGCGCGAGCGCGCCCGCCCTCGCCGCCTTGCTTGCGCTGCTTGCGCATTATAGGCGACGCCGTCCATAGTGCGGGCGAATGGATGAAGTATGGGTGTACGTCCTTTTTTTCCGGTTTTGTGCCTCTTGCTGTCATCGCTCGGCGCGTGCGCGTCGCTCGAGAACGGTCCCTATTGGGGCCAAGACGCGGCGGCGTCGCCGGGCTGGAGCCGGATTCGCCACGCGGCGGCGAAGGCGGCGACCGATCCCTTGACCTGGGCGCCGGCCTTGAGCGCGGCGGCCTTGCAGATCGGCGACGCCGACGACGAGATCGCCGACTGGGCGAACCGCCACACGCCGCTATTCGGCTCGCGCGAAACGGCGGCCGACGCCAGCGACTGGCTGCGCGGGGCGAGCGTTGCGCTTTATCTCGGAACCGGTCTCGCCGCGCCGGTCGGCGACGACGCCGACTGGTTCGACGCCAAGGCGCGCGGTTTCGCCGTCGGCGCCGGCGCCATTGCGGCGACCAGCGCAAGCACCTGGCTCTTGAAGGAAGTCTCCGACAGGCCGCGGCCGCTCGGGCAGAACGACAACAGCTTTCCGTCGGGCCATACGAGTCTCGCCGCCGTCAGCGCCCGGCTTACGCATCACACGCTTGGCTATTACGGACTTTCCCGCTCCGCCCGAACGGCGAGCGATGTCGGTCTCGCCGGTTTGGCGCTGATGACGGGCTGGGCCCGCATCGAAGCCGGCGAGCACCATCCGGCCGACGCGCTCGCGGGCGCGGCGCTGGGCAATTTCTTCGCCGTCTTCGCAACCGAAGCCTTTCTCGCACCGGTCGCAGGCGACAATGCGGCGCTCGGGGTGAGTCCTTATGGGGACGGCTGGACGCTGCATGTTTTCCTCGCCTTTTGACCGGCGTGGGCGGGCGGGCGCGGGCATCCGCCCTTTCGCCTCCCGGTTGTGCGCGGGCGCGGCGAAGGCCGCATGAAACGGGGGTTTTTCGCGGCGAATATTAATTTTTGCGGGATAGTTATCCGCCCCCCTGGCGGCGGGCTTAAGATTGCGAGGACGAGATTGAAACGTCAGCCCGCAAGCGCCGCGGCGTGCAGCGCCGCACTGCTTACACGGGGTTGCTCTCGACACGGGCGCGACCCGTGCAAATTTTGAATGATTACCGTGTCTGCGCTGCGCAGCAGCGCGCACGGAACGATGGAGGCCTCATGTTCCCGCAACGTTCCGAAATGGACAAAATGGACCCTTTCGCCCGGAAGCGCAGGAAATCCGGGGCCTTCAAGTTTTTCGACTCTCGAAATGGACCCTTGCGGCCTGCCTGTCTCGCTCACGGGCGAAGGCTGGTGCGGTCGAGAGGACTCGAACCTCCACGGATTGCTCCACAGCGACCTCAACGCTGCGCGTCTACCAGTTCCGCCACGACCGCATCCGTCTGGGCGAGCGCGGGAGATAGCAAAAGCCTCGCCTCCTGTGAAGTCTGTAAAGGAGAGGAATCGGCTCAGGCCGCTTCGGCCTCATTTCGGTTCTCGCCGTCGTCGCCGGTGATCTCCACCGCCACTTTTTCGCCGCGCAGGCTCACGCGTCCCTCGGCGATCGGCCGCCCGTTGGCGAGGATAGTCAGCGGCCGCCGTTCGTCGCCGCCAAGCTTGATGACGGCGCCGCGGCTGAGCCGCAATAACCGCTGCAGCGGCATTTCCGCCTCGCCCACCAGGACTGTCAGCTCCACTTCGATTTTGTCCAGCGGCGCCATACCTTACCTGCAGTCAACCCTGTTAAGAGAGTGACCGGCTTTGGTTAGCGCGCCGTTAAAAGACACGCCCGAAATCGCCAAGGTCAGGCGCAATACGCCCGCTGGCTGGCGGGTTTCAGGCGGGCTGACGCCCTACCCGGACGCAGTTGCTGCAATGGAGCGCCGGGTCGAGGCGATTCGCGCGCGCCGCGATGGCGAGCTTGTGTGGCTGCTCGAGCACCCGCCCCTCTACACGGCGGGCACGAGCGCCAAGCCGGACGATCTCCTCATGCCGGACAGGTTTCCCGTCTATCCGAGCGCGCGCGGCGGGCAGTACACCTATCACGGGCCCGGCCAGCGCGTCGCTTACGTCATGCTCGATCTCGAAGCACGCGGAAAAGACGTGCGCGCATTCGTCTACGCTCTGGAAGAGTGGATCATTCGAACGCTCGACAGATTCAACGTAAAGGGCGAGCGCCGGGAAGGGCGTATCGGGGTCTGGGTCGACCGTACCCGGCCGGGGGCTGCGTTTCGCGAAGACAAGATCGCCGCCGTCGGCGTGCGCGTGCGGCGCTGGGTGAGCTTCCACGGGATTGCGCTTAACGTAGAGCCGGCGCTCGAGCATTTCTCCGGCATTACGCCTTGCGGGATCAACGCGCCTGACCTCGGCGTGACGAGTCTTGTGGATCTCGGCCTGCCGGCGACTTTGGATGATGCGGACGTCGCGCTACGCGCCGCCTTTGAGGACGTGTTCGGTCCGACCGTCGATGAAGAGGCGCCGTTTTGAACATTCGCGATCAAAAAGACAGGCGCCTCGGGGTTCAAACTCAATTATCCCGCAGCCGCAATGGAGGCGCGCAACCGCCGGCGCCAGCCGTGTATTTATTCCATCTGAAATTACTGTAATCCGAGATTGCTCTGGTAATTTTGGTTAAGAAAACTATGTTTTAATTCGTATTTTCGGAGCGGCGGATCAGGCTTCATCCATGGAGGATAGACGTCTGCTGTTGGCGTTTGGCGTAGGAGGCGGCCCTCATGTCGGGTAAGAGCTGGTTTGTCGGCGTTGCGGCCGCAGCAACGCTCATCACGGGCGTCGCGGGCGCGCAGGAAGAAGTCGACAATCAGGACGCCGCCCTGTTTCAGGACGCCGATGCGCCTGAGGAGTCGAATCCGGACGAAATCGCCGACGCGTTGAACTCCCAGCAACAACTCAAACAAACCTTTACGCTGGAGCGGCGCATCAATGGCGAAGTGGTCGAAACGCAAAAGCGTACGATCACCTATTCGCGCGACGATCCGTTACGCGCGAGCGAGGCCGGCCAGTCGCCCGTGGAAGCGCTGAAAGCCCAGTTCGAAGCTGAACTGTTAACTCGCACTGAAGCGTTTGAAGAAGCCAAACTTCTATTTGCGTTGGCCGACGTCAATCGCGATGATCTTATCAACGCGGATGAATTCGCCGCCGTCATCATCGAGTGGAGTGAAACCGACCGTCTTAATGCGCCGTCTACGGACGAAGAAACTGCACGTGAACGCCGCATCCGCGAATTCATGGCCGAACTCGATCGCGAAGCCGCGCGCAACCAGGCGGCTGAACAGGCGAAGAAAAAATTCGCCTTCATGGCCGGCGCTTCCCAGACCATGACGCAGGCGGATTTCATTCGCGAGTATTTACTCGATTTCGATTCGATGGACGCCGATGGCGACACGCTGTTGAAAGGCGAAGAACTATACCGCTTCCGCGCTCTCAATCGCGGAGAGACGGTCGCGATCGTCACTGAATGACGCTCCGCGCGCCCATACGCGCAGGCGATCGCTGAAACCATTCTAGAGCGCATTCCGAAAAGTGGGAACCGGTTTTCGGATAAAATGCGCGACAAAACAAAAACCTAGAGCATGTTCTCCGACTCGCATTTCGGAGAACATGCTCTAGTCGTCGAGGAGCGTCAAAAAGCGCGCCGCGTTCATGAATTCGGTCCGTATCCGATCGACGCGCGCCTGCGCGTCCAAATCGACGCCCCATCGCTCGGCCTGAAATTTCTCGTCCACGCGTGAGGCCGCAAAGATTTCTTCGGCAGGAAATGCGCGCTTCCAGAGCGCAAACGCAAGCACCGCCGATCCGGTAAGCTCGCTGGCGGCCTTGACGCCGAAAACCGCGGCGGGTGCGGCGGCTTCGAGTGCAGCCTGCGCCCTCGTCAGCGTCTTGTTCGGCTGGTCGATAGCGGTCAGTCTCATGGTTGTTTCGAGACTGAGCCCCATCACGCACCTGGCCCAGTCGAGATACGGATCCCAGACTGTCGCCTGACGCGCGCGCAATGCTTGTGGCGCGGCCGCCCGGTAACACAACAAATCCGAGCCGAGATAATTTACAACGTCATCCGCCCAGCGCGCATGCGCGTTCTCGCTTCGGTCTATAACCGTAAAGAGAAATCGGGTGAGCGGCGTTTTCTCAACGGCGATCGTCTCTCCCGCCCTGCGCCATTCCTCAGCGATCGCCTCAGCGAGTTTTTGCGTTGACGCGACAAGCGCGCCGCCGGCCGGCGTCTTCGCCTCGCGCCCGTCAAGGGCGACCGCAAAGCCGTCTGCATGCGGCGCGATCGCAACATCCTCGTAAAATCGTTTGATTGGTCCCGGCGCTGATACGTATGTCCCGGTCATGGCGCGATCTCCGGCCATTCGACTCGGATGTCGGGATCGAACCCGAAAAACGCCCAGGACTCGCGCATGTGCCCGGTCAGGGGCGCCGTCAACGTCATCGCGTCGCCGGTGGCCGGGTGCGGGAAGCTCATGGTCTTGCAGAACAGGTGAAGCCGGTCGGAAACGCCGTCGATGACTGACGCCTCGCCTCCATATTTGCGGTCGCCGACAATGGGCGTATCGATCGCAGCGCAATGAACGCGAAGCTGATGGGTGCGCCCGGTCACCGGTTTCAGCGCCAGAAACGCGGCGCGCCTGCCTGCTTCATCCACAAGCTGATAATGAGTTATAGCCCTTTTCGCGTTCTCGTCCGCCGTCGCAATGACCCGCTCTTGTAGGCCTTTTCGCGCCCGCGCCACGCGCTTGGCCACCGAGAGATCGATCGTCCCTTCCCGCGGCGCCGGCATGCCTGCGACAAGCGCCCAATAGGTCTTTTCGATATCGCGTCCCTGAAAGGCCGCTCCAAGGCTCGCGGCTGCGGCACGGGTCTTCGCCAGCACCAGCAATCCGCCGGTGTCGCGGTCGAGGCGATGAACAAGACGCGGACGCTCGCCGTTCTTCTCAATCGCAGCCAGCATGCCGTCGATATGACGCGATGTTTTGGCGCCGCCCTGCACCGCCAGTCCGAACGGCTTGCTCAGCACCAGGAGCACAGCGTCTTCGTAAAGCGTCATCTCACGCAAGGCTTTAATGTCAGCCGCCGACGGGGCCGCCGCCGTTTTTTTAGCGGGTCCGGACGCGGTTGCATCCTCAGGCAAGGGAGGAACGCGAACGGATTCGCCCGCTTCAAGCCGCCGGCTCGATTTCGCCCGCCCTCCGGCGACGCGGATCTGACCGGTGCGCAGCAGTTTTTCCAGCGCGCCGTGTTTAACGTTCGGAAAATGCACCTTGAACCAGCGATCAAGGCGCATGCCCGCTTCATCTTCCAGCACTGTTACGGTCTGCACGTCACTCATGCCAGCCTCTATGCGTCCTTCCCCCGGTTATCCTGAGTAAATTCAAAGCCGCTCAGATTGACGCATTTCGCGCACGGCTTTAATTTCGATTCGCACGCTACGGGGATGGGGTTCCCCAAAACCGCCCGCAAGGGCTGATGACCCCTGCCGCAGGATGCTGTGGTAGGGGTGTTTTTGTAACCCGTATCGAGCGGGCTTCGCCATCCCTGCTCAGCCCTCGCTTGCAAGGCGTTTCGCCGCAGTCGGCTGCGCGCGCAGGCGCTAAATGACGGGATGCCGCATATGAACTGGCACTTATATCTACTGATCATGGCGGGCGGCGCGGCGGGCAGCGGCGCGCGCTATTTCATCTCGGGGCTCGTCGCCAATCTCGCCGGACCGGCGTTCCCGTGGGGGACGATAACGGTCAATGTGGCGGGCTCATTTCTTATTGGTTTCTTCAGTACGATCAGCGGCCCCGACGGCCGTTTTCTGGTGAGCACCGAAACCCGGCAGTTTGTGATGTTGGGTCTATTTGGCGGATTTACGACATTCTCCTCATTCAGCTTGCAGACGCTAAATCTCTTACAAGACGGCGAGTGGCTGCCGGCAGGCGCCAATATCGGCCTTTCCTTCAGCTTGTGTCTCGTTGCGGTGTGGATAGGCCATCTCGCGGCGGCGAGCTTCAATCAACTCAAGGGAGGATAAACGCTATGCAAATTCCTCGCGACGCAATGCTTCTCAGAATTTTCATTGGCGAGAATGATCGGCATGAAGGCCGGCCTCTGTACGAAACTATCGTCATTAAGGCCCGTGAAATGCATGTGGCGGGCGCGACGGTGTTGCGCGCGCCAATGGGATATGGGCGGTCGAGCCGACTTCACACGACAAAAATTCTCCGTCTTTCTGAAGACCTGCCCATTGTGATCGAAATTGTCGACAGCGAAGAAAACATCAACGCATTCCTGCCGACGCTTGACGCAATGATGGCGAGCGGTCTTGTCACACTCGAAAGGGTTAAGGTGCTCCGTTATGGCGTAGCGCCTGTTCGCAGCGACTCGTGAAAAGCCTCGCAGACGCCTCCTTCTTTCGCGCCTTTGACGCGCTAGCGGACGCCGGCAATCCTGGCCTTAAAAAGAACCTTTGGGATTTCGCCGGCGCACAATGGCGGCGCGACCGCTACAGCCTTTCCGGTCCCGAATTCACCGTCGTGATCGAAGCGTTCATGATTCGCCATACGAGCCGCCCCTGCTGGAAACTTCTGGTCGCAAAGGAGCATTGGTGGGGCGAAGATCGGGAAATCGTCAAAAGCGTTCGCTGGGCGCGTCCGATTGCCGGAATACGCGCCGACGTGCTCGCCTGGTTTCGCAAACTGGAGCAGGAGGTCCTCGAGCGCGGCCCATAAATGCGCCGACTGATATTCAGAAAAACAGCTTATTTTCAAGGCCTTCAGCGTCGACTTTCATGTCGGCCACAAACCACCCTTGGCGTCCCGAAACCGTATCCAGTCTGGCGCTTCGAATGCAAGCGCGTGCGCTTTCGTCATTCGGCCCCTTCCCCGCGCGGCTTACGGTGTTTTTCCCAAAACGCGAGACGTTTTTCGATTTCCTTTTCGAAGCCGAAGGCGGTCGGATGATAAAAGCGTTCACGCATCATGTCCGGTGGAAAATAATCAAGCCCCGCAAACCCGGCCTCGGCGTCATGGTCGTATTCATAGCCCTTCGAATAGCCGAGTTCCTTCATGAGTTTTGTGGGCGCGTTCATGGCGTAGGATGGCGGCGCAAGGGAGCCGGTTTCCTTCGCCGCGCGCCGCGCCGCGCCGAACGCCGCATAAGCGGCGTTCGATTTCGGCGCGGTGGCGAGATGGATGACGGCCTGCGCGATAGCAAGTTCGCCTTCGGGCGTTCCCAGAAAATCGTAAGCGTCTTTGGCGGCGAGGCAGATTTGCAGCGCGCTCGGGTCGGCCATGCCGATGTCTTCCGACGCCGCGCGCACAAGCCGCCGGCAGATATAGAGCGGGTCCTCGCCGCCGGCGAGCATGCGCGCCAGCCAATAGAGCGCCGCATCGACATCCGATCCGCGCACCGATTTATGCAGCGCGCTGATGAGATTGTAATGGGCCTCCTGCCCCTTATCGTAGAGCGGCGCGCGGCGCTGCACGATCCGGACGAGTTCGGCCGGCTCGATGTCGGCGCGGCCTTCCGGTTCGAGAAATACTTCTTCAGCAAGGTTGAGCGCGAACCGTCCGTCGCCGTCTGCCATGGAGATCAGCGTCCGTCGCGCCTCGTCGCTAAGCGGCAGGCGTCGGCCTTCCTCTTTCTCGGCGCGGGCGAGCAGGATTTCGAGCGCGGCGTCTTCAAGCCGGTTGAGCACGAGCACCTGCGCGCGCGACAAGAGCGCCGGGATAAGCTCGAAAGACGGGTTTTCCGTCGTCGCGCCGACGAGCGTGATAAGGCCCGATTCAACATGCGGCAGGAAGCCGTCCTGCTGGGCGCGATTGAAGCGGTGGATTTCATCGACGAACAGGAGCGTGCCTCTGCCCGTCTTGCGCCGCGCTTCGGCGCGTTCGAACACCTTGCGCAGATCGGCGACGCCGGAAAACACCGCTGAAATCTGCTCGAACTCAAGATTGGTTTCATCGGCGAGAAGTCGCGCGATCGTCGTCTTGCCGACGCCGGGCGGCCCCCACAGAACGATCGAGGAAAGCCGCCCGGCCTTCAGCATCCGCCGCAAAGGCGCGCCCTCGGCGAGAATCTGATCCTGCCCGACCACCTCATCGAGCGTCTTCGGCCGCAGCCGGTCGGCCAAGGGGCGCGGCGCGTCCTTGTCCATGCCGGCGGCGTTAAAGAGATCGCTCACCGCATTCACCGCCCCACCCGCCAGGTCGTCACGCGGGCGCCGGTGTCGACTTCGATCTCCCAGCGAGTCGCCGGGCGGGTAATTTCGCGCGCGAGCTCAGAGGCCGTCTTCACGTCTCTTCCGTTCACAGAAAGGATACGAAACCCGCGCCTCAGCCCATTGCGCGCCGCATAGGAACGCGGATCGAGTTCCGTGACGACGACCCCGGTCAGCAGCGGATCGAGTCCGAGTTCCTCATTATGGCGCGGCGAAAGGTTGTCGACAGTGACGCCGTTCAGGGGATGAGCCCCTTCCAACGCGCGCGGATCGCGCGCCGGTTCGTCCGGCGGCAGTTTCAGCGTCACTTTGGCGACGCGTTCCCTGCCATCACGCTTATAGGCCACATTTACGGTTTTGTTCTCATCACTAACACCGACCCGGTAGCGCAGAGTTTCGGCGTCGTAGACCGGTTCGCCGTCAACTTCGGTAATAACGTCGCCGGGTTTAAGCCCCGCCGCGTCGGCCGGCCCGCCCTTCCACACATCGTCGATGATGGCGCCGATGGGACGGTCGAGTTTGAGCGCGCGGGAAAGGTCTGGCGTCACGGTTGAAGTCGACGCGCCGATCCAAGGCCGGGTCAGGACGCCGCCGTCGACGGCTGAGGCGATCACCTGCTTGACGAGCCGCGAGGGGATCGCAAAGCCGATGCCGTTCGACCCGCCCGAACGCGAATAAATCGCCGAATTGACGCCGACCAGCCTTCCGTCCACATCCACAAGCGCGCCGCCGGAATTGCCGGGATTGATGGCGGCGTCGGTCTGGATGAAGAACTGATAATCGGAGATCGACACATGGGTGCGCGCAAGCGCCGAGATGATTCCGCTCGTCACGGTCTGGCCGACGCCGAAGGGATTGCCAATGGCGAGCACGATATCGCCCACTTCGGCGGCGTCGGAATTGGCGAATTCGAGAAACCGCAGCGGTTCGTCGGCGTCGATGCGGAGCACCGCAAGATCGGTCTGCGGATCGGCAAGCAAAATTTCAGCTTCATACTCTCTGCGGTCGCTTAGTACGACCTTGATCTCCGTCATGTTCTCGACGACATGGTTATTCGTGACGATGACGCCGTCCGGGCTGACGATTACGCCAGAGCCGAGCGAATTCTGTACGCGTTCCCGCGGCGCACCGAAAGTTCCGCCAAAGAATCGTTCAAAGAATGGATCTCCAGCGAACGGGCTGCGATAGCCGGGCGTGCGCACGACGCGCTTGGTGTAGATATTGACCACCGCGGGCGCCGCTTTTTCAACGACCGGTGCGAAGGACATCTTCACATCCGCCATCGAACGCGGCGCGACGCGCGCGTCGCCGTCGATGGGCCCGCCGCGCAATTCGTCCGCCGTGCTTTGGGCGCTGACTGTCGCGGCCGCAGCCAGCCAAAGTATTACGCCTGCAATAAGCCTGAACATGGCGACCTCTACTGTTCTCATCAGTTACCGCGCACGCCTTGTCGGCGCGCCCGTCATGCAGCCTGCGTCATTTTCCGCCCAAGAAAAAGGCGGCCCCACGGCCGCCTTCCTGAAATCCCTGTAATTTCGGCAGGCGGCCCGGCGGCGCCGGCCGTTTATTCCTCGTCGTCGTCCGCCTGATCGCCGATGATGGGGCCGGAATCGGCGCCTTTGGCCTCCTCGTCGCGATCGACGAACTCTATGACCGCGAGCGGCGCATTATCGCCGTACCGGAAACCCGCCTTCATGATGCGGATATAACCGCCGTTGCGCTCGGCGTAACGCGGTCCCAGCGTCTCGAAGAGTTTCCTCGCCATATTCTTGTCGCGCAGCCGAGAGACCGCCAGGCGACGCATCTGCAGGGCTTTGCCGTCATCCTTGTTGGCGGTCTTGGCGAGCGTCACCAGCTTCTCGACGATCGGGCGAAGCGCCTTCGCCTTGGGAAGCGTCGTTGTAATCTGCTCATGCTTGATGAGCGCGGCCGCCATATTTGCAAACATCGCCTGGCGATGTTCGTGCGTGCGGTTCAGTTTGCGGTGCGCCATTCCGTGTCGCATGGCTTTCTCTCCTAAAGCTAACGCCTAGGCGTCAGGCTTACTCTTCGTACTTCTTGGCGAGTTCTTCGATATTGTCCGGCGGCCAGTCGGGCACATCCATACCGAGATGAAGGCCGAGGGTTGCGAGCACTTCCTTGATTTCATTCAGCGACTTGCGGCCGAAATTTGGCGTGCGGAGCATTTCCGCTTCGGTCTTCTGAATCAGGTCGCCGATGTATACAATATTGTCGTTCTTGAGGCAGTTGGCCGAGCGCACCGAAAGCTCGAGCTCGTCGACCTTTCTGAGAAGCGCGGGATTGAACGGCAGCTCTTCGTGCGCGGCCTCGCCTGTATCTTTCTTCGGTTCGTCGAAATTGACGAAGATCTGGGCCTGGTCCTGAAGAATGCGCGCCGCATAAGCCGCCGCGTCTTCCGGCGTCACCGAGCCGTCAGTGTCGATCTCGAGAATCAGCCGGTCATAATCGAGCACCTGGCCTTCACGGGTGTTTTCGACCCGATAGGCCACGCGCGTCACCGGGCTGTAAAGGCTGTCTACGGGGATGAGCCCGATCGGCGCGTCTTCAGGACGATTACGGTCAGCCGGCACATAGCCCTTGCCGGTGTCGACCGTGAGCTCCATCCTGAGCGTAGCGCCCTCGTCGAGATGGCAGATGACGTGATCCTTGTTGAGGATCTCAACCGCCGCAGTCTCTTCAATGTCGCCGGCGGTAATAAGCCCGGCCGAATCCTTGCGCAGAACGAGGCGGCGCGGACCTTCCGCATGCACCCGTAATGCGAGCTGCTTTACGTTGAGGACAATGTCGGTGACGTCCTCGCGCACGCCGGGAATCGACGAAAACTCGTGTACGACGCCGTCGATCTGAATCGAGGTGACGGCCGCGCCCTGCAGTGAGGACAGCAGAATGCGCCGCAGCGCATTGCCGAGCGTCAGGCCGAATCCGCGTTCCAGCGGTTGGGCGACAATCGTCGCTCTGCGGGCCGGATCGGCGCCGTAATTGATGTCGAGTTTCGTCGGACGAATTAGCTCTTGCCAGTTCTTTTCAAGCACTTCGATCATGCTCCATCGGGCGGAACGCCCATTAAAGTTTCGGTGTCAGGTTCTTTTAAACGCGGCGGCGCTTACGCGGTCGGCAGCCATTGTGGGGGATCGGCGTTACGTCGCGGATCATCTGGACGGTGAGGCCAGCGGACTGCAGGGCGCGTAGCGCGCTTTCGCGGCCCGAACCGGGGCCGCGCACTTCGACATTTACGGTTTTCAGTCCGTGCTCCATCGCTTTTTTCGCCGCATCCTCCGCCGCTAACTGCGCAGCGTATGGAGTTGATTTGCGCGAACCCTTGAAGCCCATGCCGCCGGCGGACGACCAGGAGATCGCATTTCCCTGCTCGTCAGTGATCGTCACCATGGTGTTGTTGAACGACGCATTCACGTGAACGACGCCGGAAGAAATATTCTTACGTTCGCGGCGCCGGACGCGGCTCGTTGTCGGAGACTTGGCCATGCAGTTCGATCCTTACTTCTTCTTGCCGGCGATCGGCTTGGCGGGCCCTTTGCGGGTCCGGGCGTTGGTGTGGGTGCGCTGACCGCGAACCGGCAGGCCGCGACGGTGGCGCAGCCCCCGGTAACAGCCCTGATCCATCAGCCGCTTGATATTGACCGCGACGTCGCGGCGCAGGTCGCCCTCGACCATGTAATCACGATCGATCGCTTCGCGGATCTGCAGCACTTCCGCGTCGGAAAGTTCATTCACGCGCCGTTCCGCAGGAACGCCCGCTTTCTCGCAAATTTCGGCGGCTTTGGCCGGGCCGATGCCATGAATGTAACGCAGCGCGATGGTGACGCGCTTGTTGGTCGGGATATTGACGCCTGCGATCCGGGCCACGTGTCCTACCTCTTTTCCGTCTCTCCGCCTTTCGGCGCTTTAATTCATACGACAAGGCCCGCACCGGCGCGCCTCTCACGAGGGGCCGGGCGAGCTATGCTCCAGTCTGGCGGAGGCGCGTAGGTATAATCGCACGCGTCCCGCCGTCAACCTTTTCTCGCCCCGGGGCCGCCTAAACGGCCCCCATCTTCTCAACCACGGCGCTGATCGCCGCCGCCACCGCGTCGACTGCGCCCATGCCGTCGACCCTGCACAGCTTCCCCTGGGCCTCGTAATAGGGGATAAGCGGCGCAGTCTGCTCCCTGTAAACCTTCTGGCGGTGGCGGAAGGTCTCCTCATTATCGTCTTCGCGCAGCGGCTGCCCGCTGGCCTTGGCTTCGGCGATGCGCGTGCGCAACCGGTTGACGAGCTCTTCCTCGTCGACAACCAGTTCGATGACCACATCGAGCGTACGATCCTGACCGGCGAGCACCCGGTCGATCATTTCAGCCTGACCCACCGTTCGGACCGCCCCGTCCAGGATGAAGCCGTTGGCGCAATCCGGCTTCTTGATGCGGGCCGTGATGATTTCCTCGATGATCTCGTCGGAGACAAGATCGCCCCGGTCAAGAACGGCGCGAACCCGTTCGCCCAACTCCGTGCCCGAGGCGACCGAGGCGCGCAGCATGTCGCCGGTCGAGAGCTGCGGCAGGCCGTATTTTTGCGTGATCAGCTTCGCCTGGGTGCCTTTGCCGGCCCCAGGCGGTCCGAGGAGAATCAGAATCATCGCCGCCCTCCCCTGAGCTTCGACTTCTTGATCAGACTCTCATACTGCTGAGCAAGGAGGTGGCCCTGAATCTGCCCGACCGTATCGAGCGTCACCGAAACGACAATGAGCAACGACGTTCCCCCAATATAGACCGGGATCGTCGACTGATACCCCGCCTTCAGAATTTCCGGCAGAATGCATACGAAGGTCAGATAGACCGCGCCGATGACGGTAAGCCGGCTCAGGACGAAGTCGAGATATTCGGCCGTGCGCGCGCCCGGGCGGTAGCCTTGAATGAAGCCGCCGTATTTTTTCAGATTGTCGGCGACGTCCTCCACATTGAAGACGACCGACGTGTAAATGAAAGTGAATGTGATGATGCCGAATGCGTAAAGCGCGATGTAAAGAATCCGCCCCGGCGCGAACAAATATGAAATGTCCTGCAGCCATTGCGG
Organism: Parvularculaceae bacterium; assembly: GCA_046756245.1. Taxonomy (GTDB): domain Bacteria; phylum Pseudomonadota; class Alphaproteobacteria; order Caulobacterales; family Parvularculaceae. Next base: position 30,135 of record JBHHVZ010000008.1, on the reverse strand, counting down.
CGCGCCGTCGCCGATGGCGCCGAGCGCGGTGGCCGGCAACAGCAGCAGCGACGAGGCGAAAATCGGCGGAATGACGCCGGCTGAGTTGAGCTTCAGCGGCAGGTGGGACTTTTCGCCCTGGGTCATGCGCTGACCCACCTGGCGGCGCGGATATTGAACGAGTATCCGCCGTTGCGAGCGCTCGATGAAAACCACGAATGTAACGAGCCCGAGCGTGAGCAGCAGCACGAGAAGCACGACGCCTCCGGGAATGCCGCCCGCCCGACCCTGATCGAGCAGCCCGGCGGCGGCCCGCGGCAGTTCGGCGACAATGCCCGCGAAGATAATCAGCGATACGCCGTTGCCGACGCCGCGCGCCGTCACCTGCTCGCCGAGCCAAAGAAGAAACATCACCCCGCCGACTAGCGTCACAACCGTCGTCAGCAGGAAAAACGGTCCGGGATTGGCGACGACGGGAATGCCGCCGCCCGTATTCGACTGCAGACTGACGGCGATAAAATAGCCCTGCATGGCGGCGAGGAAGACCGTCAGGTAGCGCGTGTATTGATTGATCTGGCGCCGACCCTGTTCGCCTTCCTTCTTGATCGCCTCGAGCGACGGGATCACAGCCGTCATCAACTGCATGATGATGGAGGCTGAGATATAGGGCATGATGTTGAGCGCGAAAATCGCCATGCGTTCGACCGCGCCGCCCGCAAAGATATTGAGCGTACCCAGAAGTCCGCCGGTCTGGGTCTGGAAGACCTGCGCAAACGCCTCCGGGTTGATGCCGGGAAGCGGGATATAGGTGCCGAGCCTGTAAACGATCAACGCGCCGAGCGTGAACAGCAAACGCTTCTTGAGCTCCTCCGCCTTGGCGAAGGAGGCCAGGTTGATGTTTGATGCAAACTGCTCAGCGGCCGATGTCATAAACGCTTATTTCACCTGCGAACGCGCGTTCGACGAAATCGTCAAGTTCGACATGTGGCGGTCCGTCCTCCAAGACGCAACCGCCGTGCGAATCACGATTTTTCGCCTTTCGCCTGTTTCTCGCCTTTGATTTTCCCGTCGCGCTTTGTCAGGGTGATGGTCCCGCCCGCCTTCTCAACGGCTGCGCGCGCCGATGCGGTCGCATGCGCCGCCTCAATATTGAGCTTCGCCTTGAGCCCGCCGACCCCCAGGATCCGCACGCCGTCATGGGCGCGGCGCACCACGCCCGCTTCCACCAGCGCGGCGACGTCGATCTTCTTGCCCGCATCGATTTTGCCCGCATCGACCGCCGCCTGCAGCCGGCCGATATTGACCTCAGCGTATTTGGCGCGGTTTGGCTTGTTGAAGCCGCGTTTGGGCAGGCGCTGGTAAAGCGGCATTTGCCCGCCCTCGAAAGCGCGCACGCCGCCGACGCCCGAGCGCGATTTCTGGCCATTGAGGCCGCGTCCGCCGGTTTTACCCTTGCCGGAGCCGATTCCGCGCCCGATGCGCATTCGCGGCTTGCGGGCGTTTTTATTGTCGGAAAGATCGTTCAGTCTCATTTTGTCCTCGACTTGCGGCACGGGTTCTAAGCGAACTTAATGCGCCTCGCCTAATGTTGGTGAATGGTGAAGTGGTGAACGGTGAATAGAAAGCGTCCGGGTCGATCTCACTATTCACCATTTCACTCCTCCTCCACTTTCACCAGATGCGCGACCTTGGCGATCATCCCGCGCACGGACGGCGTATCGTCAAGGACGCGCTCGCGTCCAATCTTGTTGAGGCCAAGCCCGACGAGCGTCGCACGCTGATCCTTGGGACGTCGAATGGGGCTGCCGGTCTGGCGCACCTTGATCGTCTTTTTCGCAGCCATCTTCTGCTCCTTTACGCAGCGTCCGCCGCCCCTTCATCGCCGCCGATGCGGCGCGAGAGGATGTCTGACACTTTCTTGCCGCGCTTCGAGGCGATCATGCGCGGATTGGTCTGCGACTGCAGCGCGTCGACCGTGGCGCGCACCATGTTGTAGGGGTTCGACGAGCCCAGCGATTTCGCCACCACGTCCTGGACGCCGAGGGTTTCGAAAATCGCCCGCATCGGCCCGCCGGCGATGATGCCGGTGCCCGGCGGCGCGGCCCGCAACAGCACCTTGCCGGCGCCGTGCCGACCCCGCGCGTCATGATGCAGCGTGCGGCCTTCGCGCAATGGCACGCGAATGAGATTCCGCTTGGCTTCCTGCGTCGCCTTGCGGATCGCTTCGGGCACTTCGCGCGCCTTGCCCTTGCCGAATCCGACGCGGCCCTTCTGGTCGCCGACGACGACCAGCGCGGCGAAGCCGAAATTCTTGCCGCCCTTCACCACTTTGGCGACCCGGTTGATCGCGACCAGCTTGTCGACGAATTCGTCGCGCTCGTCGCGGTCTCCCCGGCCCCGGCCCCGTCCGCGTCTGTCTTCGCGCGCCATAGGTTTGCTCCTTGAAATCCTTTAAAAATTCAGCCCAGCGTCGCGCGCGGCGTCAGCAAGCGCTTTCACGCGGCCATGATATAGATACCCGCCGCGGTCGAAGACGACGTCCTTGACGCCGGCTTTTTGCGCGCGTTCGGCGAGCGCCTTGCCGACGGCCGCAGCAGCTTCCTGGTTTGAGCCCTTCGCGATTGTTTCGCGCAGGGCGGCGTCGAGCGACGACGCGGAAGCGAGCGTATGGCCCTTGCTGTCGTCGATCACCTGCGCCGAAATGTTTTTCGACGAGCGAAAGATAGAAAGGCGCGGCCTGCCTTTGGCGACGCGCGACAGTTTTCCACGCGTGCGCCGGGCGCGATTTTGCATCTTCTTCTTTGCGGTGTCAGTCATCTGTTTAGTCCTTAATGCGCCGCGTTACTTTTTCTTGCCTTCCTTGTGGAAGATATACTCGCCTTTGTACCGAACGCCCTTGCCCTTGTAGGGTTCGGGCGGACGGAAGGCGCGAATCTCAGCCGCTGTCTGGCCTACTTTCTGCTTGTCGGCGCCGGAGACGATGATCTCCGTCGGCTTCGGCGTTTGAATCGTCACGCCGTCCGGAACCGGATACTCGACGTCATGCGAAAATCCGAGCGCAAGGCTAAGGGCGGACCCTTTCATCTGCGCCCGGTAGCCAACGCCGACGAGCTCGAGCTCCTTAATGAATTCGTTCGCAACCCCGTTGACGAGATTGGCGATCCGCGTCCGGCTCATGCCCCATATGGAGCGCGCCGGTTTCGAGTCGTTGATCGGCTTGACTGCGACTTCTTCGCCCTCGAGCGCGACAGTGCAAAGCTCGTTGACGATAAACGCCAGCGCGCCTTTCGGGCCCTTGGCCGTCACGGTCTGTCCGTCGACCGTCACAGTGACGCCGCTCGGAACGGGAACGGGCTTTTTGCCGATACGGGACATGGCCCTCGCCTCCTAATCCTTTAATACACCTGGCACAGCACTTCGCCGCCGACATTGGCGTCGCGCGCGGCCGAATCCGACATCACCCCCTTGGGCGTCGAAATGATCGAGATGCCGAGCCCGTTGCGAACCGTGGAAAGATCGCGAACCGAGGAATAAACCCGCCGGCCAGGCTTTGAGACGCGCCTGATCTTCTGAATCACTGGCGCTCCGTCGTAATATTTGAGCTCGACTTCAAATTCGGGCTTTGCGCCCTCTTTTTCGACGCGAGAATAGCCGCGGATATAGCCCTCGTCCTGAAGAACGTCGAGCACCCAGCCGCGCAATTTCGAAGCCGGTACGGTCATCGCTGCGTGACGGCGCATCTGCGCATTGCGGATGCGCGTGATCAAATCGCCGATGGGATCGTTTATAGCCATTGTTTAAGCTCTCCCTACCAGCTCGACTTCACGAGGCCCGGCACTTTGCCGTCCGAACCGAATTCGCGAAGCGCAATCCGCGACATTCTCAGCTTGCGATAAAACCCGCGCGGACGCCCGGTCACCAGACACCGGTTGCGAAACCGAGTCGGCGACGAATTGCGCGGCAGCTCCGCCAGTTTGAGGGCGGCCATAAAGCGCTCTTCTCCAGGCTTATCCTGATCTTTAATGATCGCTTTCAGGCGCGCGCGTTTCGACTCGAATTTTTTTGCGAGTCTTTTGCGCTTCATGTTGCGCTCGATCATTCCTTTTTTAGCCATTTAATACCTCCGTTAAGCCGGTTTCCGGGATGTCGCGGACCTTGCCTATTTGCGGAATGGAAAGTTGAACTCTGTGAGAAGCGCGCGCGCTTCCTCATCGGTCGATGCGGTCGTACAGACCACGATGTCCATGCCCCTGATCTTGTCGACCTTGTCGTAGTCAATCTCGGGAAACACGATGTGTTCCTTTAGACCGAGCGCAAAGTTGCCGCGCCCGTCAAAGCTCTTCGGCGACAGACCGCGGAAGTCGCGCACCCGCGGCAACGCCGTCGTTACAAGGCGATCGATAAACTCGTACATGCGATCCTTGCGGAGCGTCACCTTGAGGCCGATCGGCATGCCTTCGCGCAGTTTGAAGTTGGCGATCGATTTCTTCGCTTTGGTCACGACGGGTTTTTGACCCGCGATGCGCGTCAAATCCTCGAGCGCCGCATCGACGACCTTGCGGTCGTTGATGGCGTCGCCGACGCCTATATTGATGACGACTTTTTCGATGCGCGGCGTCATCATTGGGTTCTTGTACCCGAATTTCTCATTCAACTTGCCCCGGATGACGTCGTTGTAAAGCGTCTTCAAACGGGGCGCGTATCCGTTCGCCTCAGCCATCGATCACCTCGCCGGACCGCTTGGCGACGCGCGCCTTCCGTCCGTCTTTCAAAGTTGTAAATCCGACTCGGGTCGGCTTGCCGGTTTCCGGGTCTCTAAGCGCCACGTTCGAAATGTGGATCGGCGCTTCTCGGGAAATTATCCCGCCCTGCTGGTTGGCGGTCTGGCGCTGATGGCGCTTGACCATGTTGACGCCGCGCACAAGCACCTTGTCGCGTTTCGGCATGACGCCAAGAACCTCGCCCTCGACGCCGCGATATTTGCCTGCCAGCACGATGACTGAATCGCCCTTTTTAATCTTCGCCGCCATTTAAAGAACCTCCGGCGCGAGCGACACGATTTTCATGTGGCGCGCCGCGCGCAGTTCGCGCGTGACGGGTCCGAAAATCCGCGTGCCGATCGGCTCCTTGTTGTTGTTGATAAGCACGGCCGCATTGCGATCAAACCGGATGACCGATCCGTCGCGCCGTTTGATGCCCTTGGCCGTGCGCACCACGACCGCGCGCATCACCGCGCCCTTCTTGACGCGGCCGCGCGGCATCGCTTCTTTCACGGAAACGACGATAATATCGCCCACGGAGGCGTATTTGCGCTTCGCGCCGCCGAGCACCTTGATGCACTGCACGCGCTTTGCGCCAGAATTATCGGCCACGTCCAAATTTGTCTGCATCTGGATCATAGCGACCCTCCTTGGGCGATGACGCCCGACCTCTCAACCAAGCGACGCGAAATCGCGTCGCCAACTCCATAATTCCTCTAGCCCTTCGAGCCGGCCCCAATCACTTCCCAGCGTTTGAGCTTTGATTTCGGCGCGCATTCCTGAATCTGAACCAGGTCGCCCACCTTGAATTTGTTTTCCTCGTCATGGGCGTGAAAACGCGATGAGCGGCGCACGGTTTTTTTAAACAACGGGTGCGTGTAAATTCGCTCCACGCGGACGACGACAGTCTTGTCGCCTTTATCGCTTACGACCGCGCCCTGCAGAATTCGTTTTGGCATTCTCTTACTCCGCCCGGCTCGCTTTGCCCGCTTTTTCGCCTAGGATCGTCTTGATCCGTGCGATGTCGCGGCGCACTTCGCCCACGCGTGCGGTCTTTTCAAGCTGACCGGAGGCGCGCTGGAAGCGCAGGTTGAACTGTTCTTTCTTCAACTGATGGAGCCTGTCCTTCAGCTGATCTTCCGTCATATCGCGCACTTCGCTCGCCTTCACCGATCCGCTCCCTATTCGCCAATGCGCTTCACGATGCGCGTCTTGATCGGCAGCTTGGCGGCGCCAAGCTCCAACGCTTCGCGCGCGACATCGTCGGAAACGCCGCCGATTTCGAACATGATCCGGCCGGACTTGACGCGGGCGACCCAGTATTCCGGCGCACCCTTGCCCTTGCCCATGCGCACTTCCGTCGGTTTCTTCGAAACCGGCACGTCCGGAAAGATGCGTATCCAGACGCGGCCGGCCCGTTTCATGGCGCGCGTAATAGCGCGACGCGTCGCCTCTATCTGGCGCGCGGTAACCCGCTCCGGCTCCATCGCCTTAAGACCGTACGAGCCGAAATTCAGCTCGGTGCCGCCTTTGGCCGCGCCTTTGATGCGTCCCTTATGTTGTTTACGGAACTTTGTCCGTTTCGGTTGCAGCATTGTCCGTACCCAATTCCGTTACGCGCGATTCCTGTTACGCCCGTTGACCCTGGCGGGCCTGCCCGACGCCGCCGGTCTGGGCGTCGACCAGGCGTTTTTCCTGCGCCATCGGATCGTGCTCCATGATCTCGCCCTTGTAGATCCAGACCTTGACGCCAATCGCGCCGTAGGTCGTGCGCGCGGTCGACACGCCGTAATCGATGTCGGCGCGAAGCGTATGCAACGGCACCTGGCCTTCGCGGTACCATTCCATCCGCGCGATTTCGGCGCCGCCGAGCCGGCCGGCGACGTTTACGCGAATTCCCAGCGCACCCATGCGGACCGCTGTCTGCATCGCGCGCTTCATGGCGCGGCGGAAAGCCACCCGGCGCTCAAGCTGCTGAGCGATATTGTCGGCGACGAGGCGCGCGTCGACTTCGGGTTTGCGAATTTCGACGATGTTCAGGAACGTCTCCGACGAAGAGAGCTTCGACAGACGCTGGCGAAGCTTTTCAATGTCGGCGCCCTTCTTGCCGATCACAACCCCCGGACGGGCGGTATAGATCGTCACCCGGCATTTTTTGTGGGGACGCTCGATGACGATCCGCGACACGCCGGCCTGCTTGAGATGCTTCTCAAGATAGCGGCGGATCGCCAGATCTTCATGCAGAAGGTCGGCGTATGCGCCCTTGTTGGCGTACCAGCGCGAGTCCCAGGTGCGGTTGACCCCTAGACGCAGGCCGATGGGATTGACTTTCTGACCCATTAAGCGGCCTCCTCAACTTCTTTCACGACGATTGTGATCTCTGAAAACGGCTTGTGAATGCGTCCTACCCGCCCGCGCGCGCGCGGCTTCCAGCGCTTCATGACCAGGTTTTTGCCGACGAACGCCTGATCGACGATGAGCGAGTCGATGTCGAGATCATGGTTATTCTCGGCGTTGGCGATCGCGCTTTCGAGCACTTTCTTGACATCGACCGCGATCCGCTTGCGCGAGAATTGCAGTTCGGCGAGCGCCTTTTCGACCTTCATGCCCCGGATCGTTTGCGCGACCAGGTTGAGCTTTTGCGGCGAGGTGCGAATCAATCGGCCCTTGGCTAAGGCCCGGTTGTCGGCGACCCGGCGAGAATTCTTCTTCTGTCCCATGACTTAAGCTCTCCGGCCTTTTCTATCGGCGCCGTGGCCATGATAGGTGCGGGTCGGCGAAAACTCGCCAAGCTTGTGCCCCACCATGTCTTCGGTGACATGGACCGGAATGAACTTACGGCCGTTGTAGACATTGAATGTAAGCCCGACGAATTGCGGCAGGATCGTCGACCGGCGCGACCAGGTCTTGATGCCGCCCTTGTGCGAGCCGCCATGAGCTTGCTCCGCTTTCTGCAGGAGATAGCGGTCGACGAACGGGCCTTTCCAGACGGAACGGGGCATGTGCGAGTCTCCTGCGTCTTATTTTTTCTTCCGCGCGTGACGCGAGCGGATGATGAATTTGTCAGTCTGCTTGTTCTTGCGGGTCTTGCGGCCCTTGGTAGGCTTGCCCCAGGGGGTCACCGGATGACGGCCGCCGGAGGTGCGCCCTTCGCCGCCGCCATGGGGGTGGTCGACCGGGTTCATAACGACGCCGCGCACAGAGGGCCGCTTGCCTTTGAGGCGGTTGCGGCCAGCTTTACCCATCGATTCGTTCAAATGATCGGCGTTCGAAACCGCGCCGACCGTCGCCATGCAGTCGCCCGGAACGAGGCGGACCTCGCCGGACTGCAGGCGAACAAGCGCCATTGCCCCGTCGCGGCCGACAAGCTGGGCGTAGGCGCCGGCGGCGCGCGCGATCTGCCCGCCCTTGCCGGGCTTCATCTCGATATTATGGACGATGGCGCCGACCGGCGTGTTCTTGAGCGGCATCGCATTGCCGGGCTTCACGTCGACGCGCTCGCCGGAGATCACCTTGTCGCCGACGCGCAGGCGCTGCGGCGCAAGAATATAGCCAAGTTCGCCGTCGATATACTTTATAAGCGCGATGAACGCCGTCCGGTTTGGATCATATTCAAGCCGTTCGACCTTCGCCTCGACGTCGAACTTGCGGCGCTTGAAGTCTACCTTGCGGTAAAGCTTCTTCACGCCGCCGCCGCGCCAGCGCACGGTGATACGGCCCATATTGTTGCGCCCGCCTTTCGACGTCAGGCCTTCGGTCAAGGTCTTTTCCGGCTTGCCCTTCCACAACTGGCTGCGGTCCACCAGAACGAGCTGGCGGCGGCCGGGCGTTGTCGGGTTAAACTTTCTGAGCGCCATTATTCCAGTCCCGTTCCCTTAAAGTCCCGTGGTGATGTCGATCGAATGGCCCTCTTCGAGGGTGACGACCGCTTTTTTCACTGTCGATCGCGTATAGGCGCGGCCGCGGAACTGTTTGTTCTTGCCTTTGACGCGCAGCGTGTTGATCGCCTTCACTTTCACCTTAAAGAGGGCTTCAACGGCCTGTGCGATTTCGGGCTTGGTCGCCGTCAGCGGAACGCGGAAAACGACCTGATTATTCTCCGACGCGATGGTCGATTTTTCGGTGATTACCGGTGCGATCAGCGTATCGTAGTGCTTTTCCGTCAGCTTTGTTTCTTGCGCTTTGCTCATTTGAGTCGCGCCTCCAGCCCTTCGACCGCCGCTTTTGTCAGAACCAGCTTCTCGCGACGGAGGATGTCGTACACATTCGCGCCAATCACCGGCAAAACGTCTACGTTCGGAATATTACGCGCGGCGAGACCGAACATTTCGTCGACCTGCGCATCGACAACCAGCGCATTCGAAACGCCGAGGTTCTCGAGCGCCGCAATCAGCGCCTTTGTTTTCGCTTCGCCGAGTTTGGCTTCATCAAGAATGATGAGCTCCCTGGCGGCCTGCTTGGCTGAAAGAGCATGTTTGAGCGCCAGACGGCGCACCCGCTTCGGAAGTCCAATCGCATGGCTGCGCGGGCGCGGCCCGTGCGCTTTGCCGCCGCCGCGAAACTGCGAAACTTTCTTGTCGCTGTGACGCGCGCCGCCGGTTCCTTTCTGACGGTACATTTTTCTGCCCGTCGCATTGACCTGGCTGCGCTCGCGCGCGAGATGCGTGCCCTGCTGGCGCTTGGCGAGCTGATAGACCACGCAGCGATGAAGAATGTCCTTGCGCGGCTCAAGCCCGAAGATCGTCTCATCGAGATCGATCGAGCCCGCCTTTTTGTTTGCAAGGCTGAGGACGTCGGCTTTCATTATTCGTCCCCTTCTGTTTTTGCTTCCGGCGCCGTATCAGCGGCGGCGTCGGATTCGGGTTTTGCTTCTTCGGCAGGCGCATCGGTCGCCTTGAGCCCGGCGGGCTTGGGCGCGTCATTGGGTATGGCGCGCTTTATAGCGTCGCGCACGAGCACCCAACCGCCCTTGGCGCCGGGAACCGCACCCTTCACAAGAATGAGGCCGCGATCGGGGTCGGTTTTCACGACTTCGATGTTCTGGGTCGTGCGCCGCACAGCGCCAAGATGGCCGGCCATTTTCTTGCCCTTGAAGACCTTGCCGGGATCCTGACACTGGCCGGTCGATCCGTGTGACCGGTGCGAGATCGAAACGCCGTGACTGGCGCGCAGACCTGCGAAATTGTGGCGCTTCATGGCGCCGGCGAAGCCTTTGCCGATGCCCGTCCCGCTGACGTCGACCCGCTGGCCGGCGACGAAATGGTCCGCCGACAATTCCGCGCCGATATCGACAAGGTTTTCCGGCGAAACGCGAAACTCCGCGAGCTTCTGCTTCGGCTCGACATTGGCGGCGGCGAAATGACCGCGCTCGGCCTTTGTCGCACGCTTTATTTTTTTCCGGCCGGCGCCGAGCTGCAGCGCGGCATAGCCGTGTTTTTCCGTTGTCCGCTGCCCGACGACCTGACAGCCGTCGACATGCAGTACCGTAACAGGCACATGTTCGCCGTCTTCGCGATAGACGCGCGTCATGCCGATTTTCTTCGCAATGAGCCCGGTGCGCATCGCTCTTGCTCCTTTACGCGTCCAGTCTTAAGCGCCAAGCCGAATTTCAACGTCGACGCCGGCCGAAAGGTCGAGTTTCATCAGCGCGTCGACCGTCTGCGGCGTCGGATCGACAATATCGAGAACGCGCTTGTGGGTGCGCATCTCGAATTGCTCGCGGCTTTTCTTATCGATATGGGGTGAACGATTCACCGTGAACTTCTCGATGCGCGTCGGCAGCGGGATCGGCCCTCTTACCTGCGCGCCCGTGCGTTTGGCGGTGTTGACGATCTCTTTCGCCGAAGCGTCAAGCACTCTGTGATCGAATGCTTTAAGCCTTATGCGGATGTTCTGTTGCATGGCGTCCTACGCTTCGTTTCAAAAACCCGTCTTCTCAAGAGTCCAAAACGCGGACCGGAAAACCCGATCCGCGTCATTTATTGGGGGCCTACTCGACAATCTTCGAGACGATGCCCGCTCCGACCGTACGACCGCCTTCACGGATGGCGAAGCGGAGTTTCTCCTCCATGGCGATCGGCACAATGAGCTCGACATTAAGCTCGGCGTTATCGCCCGGCATGACCATTTCCGTGCCCTCTTTAAGGGTGACGACGCCGGTCACGTCGGTCGTGCGGAAATAAAATTGCGGACGATAGTTCGAGAAGAACGGCGTGTGACGACCGCCTTCTTCCTTAGTGAGGATGTAAGCCTCAGCCGTGAACTTCGTATGCGGCGTGACCGAGCCCGGCTTGCAAAGGACCTGACCGCGTTCGACCGCCGTGCGTTCGATGCCGCGCAAGAGCACGCCCACATTGTCGCCAGCCTCGCCCCGGTCAAGCAGCTTGCGGAACATCTCAACGCCCGTGCAGGTCGTCTTCTGCGTATCCTTGATGCCGACGATTTCAAGTTCGTCGCCCACGGTGACGACGCCGCGCTCGACGCGGCCGGTGACGACCGTTCCGCGGCCGGAGATCGAGAAGACATCCTCGATCGGCAGCAGGAAGGGCTGATCGATCGGACGGTCGGGAGTCGGGATATAATCGTCGACGGCCTTCATCAACTCCTTGATCGACTCCTCGCCGATTTTCGGGTCCTTGTCCTCAAGCGCGGCGAGCGCCGAGCCCTTGACGATCGGAATGTCGTCGCCCGGAAACTCGTAAGACGAAAGCAGCTCGCGAACTTCCATCTCGACAAGCTCGAGAAGCTCTTCGTCGTCGACCTGATCGACTTTGTTGAGATAAACGACGATCGCCGGCACGCCCACCTGACGGGCGAGCAGAATGTGCTCGCGGGTCTGCGGCATAGGACCGTCGGCGGCGGAAACAACGAGAATGGCGCCGTCCATCTGGGCCGCGCCGGTGATCATGTTTTTCACATAGTCGGCGTGCCCAGGGCAGTCGACATGCGCATAGTGACGGCTATCCGTCTCGTATTCGACGTGCGCGGTCGAGATCGTAATTCCGCGCGCTTTTTCTTCCGGCGCCGCGTCGATCGTGTCGTAAGCCTTGAACTCGCCGAAATATTTGGTGATCGCCGCCGTCAACGTGGTCTTGCCGTGGTCGACATGGCCAATCGTGCCAATATTGGCGTGAGGCTTCGTGCGTTCGAATTTAGCTTTTGCCATTTCACTTCTCTCCGTCTTTTGACGACAGCGTTTAACTTACCGCCCCTTTGGCGGGTTTTGGTCCAACTTCACTAACCCGCCAGCTTCGCTCTCACTTCGTCCGCAACCGCCTGCGGAACTTTGTCGTAGTGATCGAACTGCATCGTATACTGAGCGCGACCCTGGGTGGCCGAGCGCAAATTGTTGACATAACCGAACATGTTGGCGAGCGGCACCATGGCGTTGACCACGTTGGCGTTGCCGCGCATTTCCTGATCCTGGATCTGTCCGCGCCGGGAATTGAGGTCGCCGATGACGCTGCCGGTATATTCTTCCGGCGTGACGACCTCGACTTTCATGATCGGTTCAAGCAGCGCGAGCCCCATATGGGATGAAGCTTCGCGCATCGCCGCGCGCGCCGCAATTTCAAACGCCAGCACCGACGAGTCGACGTCGTGATGCGCGCCGTCGATGAGTTCGACCTTGAAATCGAGGATCGGAAAACCGCAAAGAAGACCGGCCTCGCGGACGGAATCGACGCCCTTCTGAACGCCGGGAATGTACTCCTTCGGAATGGCGCCGCCGACGATCTTCGATTCGAACTCGTAGCCCGCGCCCGGTGCTTGAGGAACAATGTTCATTTTCAGACGCGCGAACTGGCCGGAACCGCCGGTCTGCTTCTTGTGGGTGTAGTCGATGGTGTAGGGCTTGGTGATGGTTTCGCGATAGGCGACCTGCGGCGCGCCGATATTGGCTTCGACTTTGAACTCGCGCTTCATGCGGTCGACGATGATGTCGAGATGAAGCTCGCCCATGCCCTTGATGATGGTCTGCCCGGACTCCTCATCAGTGGATACGCGGAATGAGGGATCTTCAGCCGCAAGCCGCTGCAGCGCGATCCCCATCTTTTCCTGATCGGCCTTCGTCTTCGGCTCGACGGCGAGCTCGATGACGGGATCGGGAAATTCCATCCGCTCGAGAATGACGGGCTTCGCCGGATCGCAAAGCGTATCGCCTGTGGTCGTGTCTTTGAGTCCGACAATGGCGATGATGTCGCCGGCGTAGGCTTCCTTGGTTTCTTCACGCGAATTCGAATGCATCAGGAGCATCCGGCCGACGCGCTCGCGCTTGCCCTTCACGGTGTTCAAAAGCCCCATGCCGGATTCGATCTTGCCGGAATAAATCCGGCAGAAAGTCAGCGATCCCACGAACGGGTCGTTCATGACCTTGAACGCCAGCATGGAAAGCGGCGCCTCATCCGACGACTCGCGCGTAACGACCTCTTCCGAATCCGGGAGATTGCCCTTGATCGGGGGCACTTCGACCGGGCTCGGCAAATAGTCGACGACCGCGTCGAGCATCGGCTGGACGCCCTTGTTCTTGAACGCCGAGCCGCAAAGAATGGGATGGAAATCGACCGCGCACGTTCCTTTGCGGATGAGCCGCTTGAGCGTCGCCGTATCGGGCTCGTCGCCCTCGAGATAGGCTTCCATGACCACTTCATCGAGCTCGACGGCGGTTTCAATCAGCTTCTCGCGATATTCGGCCGCCTGATCGGCGAGTTCGGCGGGAATTTCTTCCTCGTGGAATTTGGCGCCGAGCGATTCCTCTTCCCAGATGATCGCCTTCATTTTGATGAGGTCGATGACGCCCTTGAAATTATTCTCCGCGCCGATCGGAAGCTGCAGGACGATCGTCTTCGCGCCGAGGCGGTCGTGGATCGTTTTCACCGAATTGAAAAAATCTGCGCCGATCTTGTCCATCTTGTTGATGAAGAACATGCGCGGGACGCGATATTTGTCGCCCTGACGCCAGACCGTTTCCGTCTGCGGTTCAACGCCTGCATTAGCGTCGAGCAGCGCAACCGCGCCGTCCAGGACCCGCAGAGAGCGCTCGACCTCGATCGTGAAATCGACGTGGCCGGGCGTATCGATGATGTTGAGGCGTTTATTATTCCAGAAACAGGTCGTCGCAGCGGATGTAATCGTGATGCCGCGCTCCTGCTCCTGCTCCATCCAGTCCATGGTGGCGGCGCCGTCATGGACTTCGCCCATCTTGTGGCTCTTGCCCGTGTAATAGAGCACCCGCTCCGTCGTCGTCGTCTTACCGGCGTCGATATGGGCCATGATGCCGAAGTTGCGGTAGTCCTCAATTTTGTGCGTGCGGGCCATGACTGGAGAGCCTTACTCGGTAAACCGGATTACCATCGGTAATGGGAGAAAGCGCGGTTCGCTTCCGCCATCCGGTGCGTGTCTTCGCGTTTTTTCACAGCGGCGCCGCGGTTTTGCGCGGCGTCCATCAACTCATTCGAAAGTTTGTCGACCATTGTCGTTTCGTTGCGCGACCGCGCGGCTGAAATGATCCACCGCATCGCGAGCGCAAGCTTACGGTCGGGCCGGACTTCGACGGGCACCTGATACGTGGCGCCGCCGACCCGGCGCGAGCGAACCTCGATCGCCGGCGTCACGTTGTCGAGCGCTTCCTTAAAAAGGTCGACCGGCGGGCGACGCATCTTGCCCTCGATCTTGTCGAGCGCGCCATAAACAATTTTCTCAGCGGCCGATTTCTTTCCTTCGAGCATCACGTAATTGATGAACTTCGAAATCGTCTTGTCCCCGAATTTCGGATCCGGGTGGATGACGCGTTTATCGGCGCGGCGACGTCGAGACATTTCGTTTCCTTTGCAAGCCCGGCCCTATTACGGTCAGGCCTCTCTTTCCTTCTTCCAGATCCCGGATCGCCGCTTTCGCGCCGTCCGGGATGATCTTCGCTCCGCTCAGATCACTTCGGCCGTTTGGCGCCGTATTTCGAACGACGCTGCTTACGGTCTTTCACGCCTTGCGTGTCGAGCACGCCGCGCAGGATGTGGTAGCGCACGCCGGGCAGGTCCTTGACGCGCCCGCCGCGGATCAGCACCACCGAGTGCTCCTGCAGATTGTGGCCCTCGCCGGGGATATAGCCGATCACTTCATAGCCGTTGGTGAGCCTGATTTTGGCGACTTTCCGAAGCGCCGAGTTCGGCTTTTTCGGCGTCGTCGTATAGACGCGCGTGCACACGCCGCGCTTTTGCGGACAGGCTTCCATCGCCGGGACCTTGTTGATCTTCCGGCGCGGTTTCCGCGGTTTGCGGATAAGCTGTTGAATCGTCGGCATGCGCTCTCCCAGAGCCTTTTGCTTTTTGACCGGCGGCCCAGGGGCCGTCTGTCGTAACCATCCCGGCGCGCCGCGGCCATTTTCGCCATGACGCAAATGAGCGGGGCCCCGGCTGGCGGAACGCCGCTCACGAAACTGCAATACAATGTCGTCAGCTAAGGCTGGCCGCGTTTCAGGCGCGCCTGACTGCCGGCCTTCCAGCGGCGCGGAAAGTATAAGAGCGAATCGGCTTGGTCAATAGCATTAGCGCGACTTTTTCCACTATTTTGGAGGAGTTGTCTCCGTTCGCGTCTGGCTGTTTTCACGGCCCTCGGAGCGGCGTATGGAAATCACGGCGCCGCGCCGCCGGGCGCCGGAGGAAAGCCGCAAATGAACGCCGAGCCTGACCGCCATGACAAGGAGCTGCTCGTGGTCTCCAACGCGCCGGTTCGCCCGATCGGCGATGAGGCCGTCATCGACAAGAAATTCGTCGCCGGCATGACCCGCTACGAGGCGCTGTGGGGCGGTCCGATTCGCTGCGCCATGCGGGCCAGACCAGACGCCGATCCCCCGTTTTCTGCGACTTTTTCCGCGGATTCGCTGCCATTCCGGCTTGTCCCCGTAGCTGGCGACGGCCCCTTCCCGCCCGATCTTCTGGACGGCGCGTCGATCGTGCTCGCCGGCGCCGACGGTCACGCCCAGTTCGACATCAGCCGCCAGTGCCGCGCCCGCAATATCCCTTGCGTCTATATTATAGAGAATACCCTCGAAACCCGTCTTTCGATCGCCTGGCTGGAAGATCGCCCTCTTCTCGCCCGGCTGAAAACCATGGTCTGGCTCATTACGGCGGAGCCGCGCCGGCGCCGGGCGCTGGCGCTGGCGAACGGCATCCAGGCGAACGGCGCGCCGGCGGCCAAGCGTTATGGCGGGCTCAGCGACGATGTCCTCGCCTTTTTCGGCACAAGGATGAGCGAAGCAGCAATTCCGACGGCGGAGGCGCTCGAGGCTCGGCTCGCCGGCCTCGAGACGGACCGCCCGCTGCGCCTCGCTTTTTCGGGCCGGCTCGATCCGATCAAGGGCGTCGACCATCTGCCCCGTCTGATGATCCGGCTTTCGGCGGAGGGGATCGACGCCACGCTCGACCTGTTTGGAACGGGGCCCCTCGAAGACCGCTTGCGACAGGAGATCGCGCAGCGCGGGCTCGGCGATCGCATGCGCTTGCACGGGGCCGTCGATTTCGACACTGAGCTCGTCCCGTTCATGAAAAGCAGCGCCGATCTCTTCGTGTGCTGCCACCGCCAGTCGGATCCCTCCTGCACCTATTTTGAGACGCTTGCCTGCGGGGTTCCCATCGCCGGCTACGCCAATCGCGCGTTCAGGGGGATTCTGGAGCAAGCCGATATTGGCTGGTCGGCGCCGATCGACGGGATCGACGCTCTCGCCCGCCGCATTGCAAAGGCGCGCAGCACTCCCGGCGAGATCGCCCGAAAGTCCCGTACGGCGCTGGAACTTGCGCGTCCCCACGCATTCGAACCGACCTTTGAGCGACGCATCGGCCAGCTCCAGCGCATCGCCGATCTCGATCCCTGACAAGCGAAAGCGACGGCATTTCCCCGACGGCTGCAATCGCCTGCGCTCACCGTCTGCGTATGAAATTTCGCAAGGCTCTGGTCATCTGCGTGAGGTCGCGAAGTCCGGGAATGCGATCGAAATGTGAAAGTCGATGCAGGTCGGTGCGCGAGCTTCGTTGCCTTGCGAGGCTTGGCGCAACGAGAAATCGATTCAGTTCGGGATTCCGTTCGAAATAAAGATTGAACGCCCCGTCGCGAAAGGATGGATTCGTAGTTTCCATGCCAAGCTCCGCCTTGCCGAACGAGTCCATAAAGGCGAGCATCTTTTCCATGTAAGGCCGGTTCATCCCATAAAAATGCCCGCCGATCGTCCCTCCGGTCCAGCGCGCCAGCGGTCCGTTCAGGGAAACGTCGTCAGGTTTCAGATAACCGAAATAAATGATGTCCCACGACCGTTCGCGTATGGCGTTAATGATCGCATCAATTTGCCCTGGGTGTGGTTCGTTGAAAAACACATCATCCTCAAGAACCAACAAGTTGCGAGCGCCGCTCGCCACCGCTTCGCGAATGGCCTCCCGATGGCTGATCAGAGAACCTTTCGGCCCGGATTCGAACGAATCGTTCAGCGTGAGCCGCCGGGCCGTATAAAATGAGATCGGCGGGACGATCTCCTCGACTCCGATGCGAGCGAGTTCCCGGATCACCGCCCGTCTGCGATCAGCGCGTTCTTGCAGATTAATGATCCGAACCTGCTCGAACTCATCAAAAATTCTTTTCATGCGCCTGACGACTCTTCCCACACGCCGCTTGAAAAATCAGAAAATCTGCGCTCCCATTATTCTCGATCCGACCAGGTAATGCACATGAAATCACCCCCCGCCCGGCCGCGCCGGGTCGGCGTTTTACAGATAAAACCGCCGGCTACTCCGCTGCGTCGGCGCTTGATTCGGTTGGCGCTTCCTCCGCCGACTCTTCGACAACCGCCGCGCCCGCCTCTTCTTCCGCGGGCGGCAGCGCCGCAGCCGCGCGCGCCTCGCGCTCGGCGATAAGCGCGGCGTCTCGCCGTTCGGCCTCGAGCTGGCGCCGGGTCATCATGCCGCCGGTGCCGGCCGGGATGAGGCGGCCGACAATCACGTTTTCCTTGAGCCCTTCGAGCGTATCGATCTTGCCGTTGACGGCGGCGTCGGTGAGCACCCGCGTCGTCTCCTGGAAAGACGCAGCCGAGATGAACGAGCGCGTCTGCAGGCTCGCTTTGGTGATGCCGAGCAGAACCGGCGCGCCCTGGGCCGGGCGTTTGCCCTGCTCTTCGAGTCTGGCGTTCATTTCCTCGAATTCGATCTTGTCGAGCTGTTCTTCTTTCAGATAGAGCGAATCGCCCGGATCGGACACTTCGATCTTCTGCAGCATCTGGCGCACGATCACTTCAATGTGCTTGTCGTTGATCGGCACGCCCTGCAGCCGGTAGACCTCCTGAATCTCATTGATGAGATAGTCGGCCAGCGCCTCGATGCCGAGGATCGACAATATGTCGTGCGGCGCCGGATTGCCGTCCATCAGATATTCGCCCTTGGCGATGAAGTCGCCTTCCTGAACGGCGATATGTTTGCCCTTGGGCACCAGATAGTCGGCCGGCTCCTGAGTCTCGTCGGTCGGCACGATTTTGATGCGGCGCTTGTTCTTGTAGTCGCGACCGAATTCCACCTTGCCGTCGATTTCCGCGATGATGGCGTGGTCTTTCGGGCGGCGGGCTTCAAAGAGTTCAGCGACCCGCGGCAGACCGCCGGTGATGTCGCGCGTTTTCGCGCCCTCGGTGGGAATCCGCGCCAGCACGTCGCCGACGCCGATCGCATCGCCGTCCTCGACCGAGAGGATCGCGTCGACCGGCAGCTGATAGCGGGCTTCGCCGCCGGACTCGAGCTTCAGCGGCTCGCCTTTTTCATCGAGAATGACAATCGCCGGCTTCATATCCGCAGCCCGCGGATTGGCCCGCCAGTCGATGACGACGCGGCTGGCGATGCCGGTCGCCTCGTCGGCGACGACCTGCATCGAAAAGCCTTCGGTCAGGTCTTCGAATTTCACCGCGCCGCCGACCTCGGTGAGAATCGGAATGGTGTAAGGGTCCCAGTCCGCCAGACGCTGGCCGCGCACGACTTCCGCGCCGTCGTCCGCGCGCAGCTTGGCGCCGTAAGACACCTTGTAGGACGCATGTTCCTTGCCGGCGTCGTCGACGATCTTGACGAGCGTATTGCGGCCCATGACGATCAGATCGCCGTTTGAGTCCTTGCCTACATTGCGGTTCTCGAGAACGATCTTGCCATCGTGGCTCGCCTCAATAAACGAAGTGTCGCCAACCTGCGCGGTGCCGCCGATGTGGAAGGTTCGCATGGTAAGCTGCGTGCCCGGCTCGCCGATCGATTGGGCGGCGATGACGCCGACCGCCTCGCCGATATTGACGTGGCTGCCGCGTGCGAGATCGCGGCCGTAACACTTCGCGCACACGCCGACTTTCGAATCGCAAGTCAGCACCGAGCGAACGCGGATCTTCTGCACCCCAGAGCCTTCGATTTCCTCGGCCTGGCTTTCCTCGATTTCGTCGCCAGCCCGCGCCAGCGTTTCGCCGGTCGACGGATGAACCACGTCTTCGAGGATGGTGCGGCCGAGAATACGCTGTGAAAGCGGCATGACAGTTTCGCCACCCTGTACAACCGCCTCGAGCGTAATGCCGTTTTCCGTGCCGCAGTCCGCCTCGCGGACAATGCAGTCCTGGGCTACGTCGACGAGACGGCGCGTCAGATAACCGGAGTTCGCCGTCTTCAGCGCTGTGTCGGCGAGACCTTTGCGGGCGCCGTGGGTCGAGTTGAAGTACTCGAGCACGGTGAGGCCTTCCTTGAAGTTCGATATAATCGGCGTCTCGATGATCTCGCCTGAAGGTTTGGCCATCAGGCCGCGCATGCCGGCGAGCTGTTTCATCTGCGCCGGCGAGCCCCGCGCGCCCGAGTGCGACATCATGTAGATCGAGTTGATCTCCATTTCGCGCCCGGTCTTTTTCTCGATCCGTTTTTGCGAGATTTCTTTCATCATCTCGTCGGCGATTTTGTCTGTGCATTTCGCCCAGGCGTCGACGACTTTGTTGTATTTCTCGCCTCGCGTAATGAAGCCATCCGCATACTGCTGTTCATAATCGCGTACGAGGGCGCGCGTTTCTTCGACCAGATTGTGCTTGGCGGCCGGGATGACCATGTCGTCCTTGCCGAAGGAAATGCCGGCTTTGCAGGCTTCCTTGAAGCCGAGATCCATAATCCGGTCTGCGAAGATGACCGTCGCCTTCTGGCCGCAATGGCGATAGACGATGTCGATAAGGCCCTGGATCGACTTCTTGGTGAGCTGCTGATTGACGACGCGGAACGGCACGTTGCCGTCTTTCGGCAAAACCTGCGCGATTTTCATCCGGCCAGGCGTTGTCTCGACAATTTCGCGGATCGGCTTTCCGTCGAGATCGACGGATTCCCAGCGCGCCTTGATCTTCGAGTGCAGCGTGACGGCGCCGGCGTTGAGCGCATGCTCGATTTCCGACATGGAGCCGAACACCATCCCCTCGCCCGGCTCATTTTCTTTCTCGACCGTGATGTAATAAAGGCCGAGAACAATATCCTGCGACGGCACGATAATCGGCTTGCCGTTGGCCGGCGACAGGATGTTGTTGGTCGACATCATCAGCACGCGCGCCTCGAGCTGGGCTTCTAAAGAAAGCGGCACGTGGACGGCCATCTGGTCGCCGTCGAAATCGGCGTTGAAGGCGGTGCACACAAGCGGGTGGAGCTGGATCGCCTTGCCCTCGATCAGTTTCGGTTCGAACGCCTGAATGCCGAGACGGTGCAGCGTCGGCGCGCGGTTCAACAGAACCGGATGTTCGCGGATAACCTCGTCGAGAATGTCCCAAACCTCAGGACGTTCCTTTTCGACAAGCTTTTTCGCCTGCTTGACCGTCGCCGACAGCCCCTTGGCGTCGAGACGCGAATAGATGAACGGCTTGAAGAGCTCCAAAGCCATTTTCTTCGGCAGGCCGCATTCGTGCAGCTTCAGTTCGGGACCGACGACGATCACCGAACGGCCGGAATAATCGACGCGCTTGCCGAGCAGGTTCTGGCGGAAGCGGCCCTGCTTGCCCTTCAGCATGTCTGAAAGCGATTTCAACGGGCGCTTGTTGGTGCCGGTGATGACGCGGCCGCGCCGGCCGTTGTCAAACAGCGCGTCGACCGATTCCTGCAACATCCGCTTTTCGTTGCGCACGATAATGTCGGGCGCGCGAAGTTCGATAAGGCGCTTCAGGCGATTGTTGCGGTTGATGACGCGGCGATAGAGATCGTTGAGATCCGATGTGGCGAATCGGCCGCCGTCGAGCGGCACCAGGGGTCGAAGCTCCGGCGGGATCACCGGAATGACCGTCATGATCATCCATTCAGGTTTGTTGCCGGATTCGATGAACGCGTTGATGAGCTTCAGACGCTTGGCGAGCTTTTTCGGCTTCAGCTCAGACGTCGACTCGGCGATCTCGACGCGTAGCTTTTCGGCTTCCGTTTCGAGATCGATGCTGATGAGGATTTCCCGGATCGCCTCGGCGCCGATGCCGGCGGTGAAACTGTCTTCGCCATATTCTTCCTGCGCCTGAAGATATTCTTCTTCAGTAAGAAGCTGGCGCGGCGCGAGCGGCGTCAGGCCCGGTTCGATGACGATATACTGCTCGAAATAGAGAACCCGCTCGACGTCTTTGAGCGTCATATCGAGCATAAGCGAAATGCGCGAAGGCAGTGATTTCAGGAACCAGATATGAGCGACGGGCGCTGCAAGTTCTATATGGCCCATGCGGTCGCGGCGGACTTTGGTAAGCGTCACCTCGACGCCGCATTTCTCGCAGGTGATGCCCTTGTACTTCATGCGCTTGTACTTGCCGCACAGGCATTCGTAGTCCTTCACGGGGCCGAAAATGCGCGCGCAGAAAAGCCCGTCTCGCTCCGGCTTGAAGGTGCGGTAATTGATGGTCTCGGGCTTTTTGATTTCGCCGAACGACCAGGACAGGATTTTCTCCGGGCTCGCCAGTGAAATCCTGATCTGGTTGAACGTTTGCGGCTGGGCCACAGGGTTGAAGATGTTCAGCAATTCCTGGGACATGGAGCCCTCGTTTTAAACAGGTTCAAAACAGTATCGGTCGAAAAGGACGGACGGGCCGGATCCTGGCCCGCCGCGTCTATCCCGACTGCAATTCGACATTGAGGCCGAGCGAACGCATTTCCTTCACAAGCACATTGAAGCTTTCGGGTATGCCGGCCTCGAAGCTGTCGTCGCCGCGAACGATCGCTTCGTAGACCTTGGTGCGTCCGGCGACGTCGTCGGACTTCACCGTCAGCATTTCCTGGAGCGTGTAGGCTGCGCCGTAAGCCTCGAGCGCCCAGACTTCCATTTCGCCGAAGCGCTGGCCGCCGAATTGCGCTT
This sequence comes from Parvularculaceae bacterium, assembly GCA_046756245.1. Classification (GTDB taxonomy): domain Bacteria; phylum Pseudomonadota; class Alphaproteobacteria; order Caulobacterales; family Parvularculaceae. The sequence goes on along the minus strand of JBHHVZ010000008.1, from coordinate 8,059 downwards.
TGCCGCCGAGCGGCTGCTGAGTGACCAGCGAATACGGCCCGATCGAGCGCGCATGAATCTTGTCGTCGACCAGATGATGCAGCTTCAGCAGATATTTGTAGCCCACGGTCACCGGACGCGTGAACGTATCGCCGGTGCGCCCGTCGTAAAGCGTCACTTGCCCGGTTTCATCGAGACCGGCGCTTATGAGCATCTCGACGATTTCACTCTCGCGGGCGCCGTCGAACACCGGCGTCGCGATCGGCACGCCTTTCGAAAGGTTCTGGGCGAGCTCTTTCAATTCTTCATTCGAACGGGGAAGAACCTGGTCTTCACCGTAATGATCCTTGATCTCGCCTGCGAGATCGTCGCGAGCGGCTTCGCTTGACTCCCAGGCTTCCAGCACTTGGCGGATCTGATGTCCAAGACCGCGGCACGCCCAGCCGAGGTGGGTTTCGAGAATCTGGCCCACATTCATCCGGCTCGGCACGCCGAGCGGATTCAAAACGATGTCAACGGGCGTCCCGTCGGCAAGAAACGGCATGTCCTCCATCGGCGAGATTTTCGAAATCACGCCCTTGTTGCCGTGACGGCCAGCCATCTTGTCGCCCGGTTGAAGCTTTCTTTTTACGGCGACGAAAACCTTGACCATCTTCATCACGCCCGGCGGAAGCTCGTCGCCGCGCTTTAGTTTATCGACCTTGTCCTCGAAACGGGCCTCAAGGCGGGCGCGGCTTTCGTCATATTGCTTCTTGAGCGCCTCGACCTCGGACATGGCGGATTCGTCGGCGAGGCCGATTTTCCACCAAAGACCGCGGCTCAGCTCGTCGAGCACCGCCTCGGTGACCTGTCCTTTTTCGAAGTCCTTTGGTCCGGACACGGCTTTTTTACCTAGAAGCAGGTCATGCAAGCGGCCGAAAATATTCCGTTCCAGAATCGCCAGTTCGTCGTCGCGATCCTTAGCGAGACGTTCGATTTCCTCGCGCTCAATGGCGATAGCGCGTTCGTCCTTGTCGACGCCGTGGCGGTTGAATACGCGCACTTCGACAATCGTGCCCGATACGCCCGGCGGCAGTTTCAGCGACGTATCGCGAACATCGGAGGCTTTTTCGCCGAAGATGGCGCGCAGAAGTTTTTCCTCCGGCGTCATCGGCGACTCGCCCTTCGGCGTAATCTTGCCGACCAGGATGTCGCCCGGATGCACTTCGGCGCCAATGGCGACGATGCCCGCTTCGTCGAGATTGCGAAGCGCTTCCTCCGAGACGTTCGGAATATCGCGGGTGATTTCCTCCGGTCCGAGCTTGGTGTCGCGCGCCATCACCTCGAATTCCTCGATGTGGATTGAGGTGAAAACATCGTCGCGCACGATCCGTTCGGAAATCAGGATCGAGTCTTCGAAATTGTAGCCATTCCACGGCATGAACGCGACCAGTACGTTTTTGCCGAGCGCCAGTTCGCCAAGATCCGTCGACGGACCGTCGGCGATGATATCGCCTTCGCGGATGATGTCGCCGATTTTGACCAGCGGGCGCTGATTGATGCAGGTGTTCTGGTTCGAGCGCTGGAATTTCCTGAGATTATAAATGTCGACGCCCGGCTTGGTCGGGTCTTTTTCTTCCGTCGCGCGGATGACGATCCGCTGGGCGTCGACCTGCTCGACGACGCCGGGCCGGCGCGCGGTCACGGCGGCGCCGGAATCGCGCGCGACGACTCCTTCCATCCCGGTCCCCACGAGCGGCGCCTCGGCCTGAAGCAGCGGCACCGCCTGACGCTGCATGTTCGAACCCATCAGCGCCCGGTTGGCGTCATCGTTCTCGAGGAACGGAATAAGCGCGGCGGCGACCGAGACCAGTTGTTTGGGCGAAACGTCGATATAGGCGACGTCTTCGCGCGGAACGAGCGTCGCATCGCCGCCTACGCGGCAGTTGACGAATTCATTGACGAGGCGTCGGTCTTCGTCGACGCCGGCGTTGGCCTGGGCGATGGCGAAACGCTGCTCCTCCATCGCCGAGAGATAGACGACTTCGTCGCTCACCTTGCCGTCGACGACCTTGCGGTAGGGGCTTTCGATAAAGCCGTATTTGTTGACCTGGGCGTGGGTCGCCAGCGAGTTGATGAGGCCGATATTCGGCCCTTCCGGCGTTTCGATCGGACAGATCCGGCCGTAATGGGTCGGGTGCACGTCGCGCACTTCAAAGCCCGCTCTTTCCCGCGTCAGACCGCCCGGCCCGAGCGCCGACAGGCGGCGCTTGTGGGTGATCTCCGAAAGCGGGTTGGTCTGGTCCATGAACTGGGAAAGTTGGGACGAACCGAAGAACTCCCGCACCGCCGCAGCTACGGGTTTGGCGTTGATAAGGTCATGCGGCATCAGAGTTTCGAGCTCGGCCGAAGACATCCGCTCCTTGATGGCGCGCTCCATGCGCAAAAGCCCGATGCGGTACTGGTTTTCCATCAGTTCGCCGACCGAACGCACGCGGCGATTGCCGAGATTGTCGATATCGTCGATGTCGCCCTTGCCGTCGCGCAGACCCACAAGGGTCTTCAAGACCGCAAGAATGTCTTCCTTCCGAAGCGTGCGCAGCGAATCTTCCGTCTTGAAGCCCAGCCGGATATTCATCTTGACCCGGCCGACAGCCGACAGGTCGTAGCGTTCAGGATCAAAGAACAGGCCGTAAAACAACCCTTCGGCCGTTTCCAGCGTCGGCGGTTCGCCCGGACGCATCACCCGGTAAATGTCAATGAGCGCCATTTCGCGGTTCGAGTTTTTGTCCGCGGCCAGCGTGTTGCGCATATACGCGCCGATATTGATATGGTCGACATCGATCGTGTCGAAGGCGTCGACGCCGATCTCTTCAAACGTTTCAAGCGTCTTGGCCGACACTTCGTCGCCGGCTTCAGCGTATATTTCGCCGCTTTCAAAATTGACGAGATCGGACGCAAAGAACCGCCCGATCATTTCCTCCTCGCTCAACAGAAGGTTTTTGAGACCGTCTTCGGCGAACTTTTTGGCCGCCCGGGCCGAGAGCTTTTTGCCCGCTTCAAACACCGTTTCGCCGGTGTCGGCGTCGATGAGATCGCGCTCCAGCTTGATCCCCTTCAAACGCTTGGGATCGAACGGCATGGTCCAGCCGCCCTTGACGCGCTTATGAGATACGCGGTCATAAAATTCGTCGAGGATTTCCTCCTGCTCCATCCCCAGCGCATACAGCAGCGTCGTCACCGGCAGCTTGCGGCGGCGATCAATACGCACATTGACAATGTCCTTGGCGTCGAATTCGAAATCGAGCCAGGAGCCGCGATAGGGAATGATGCGCGCGGCGAACAACAACTTGCCCGATGAATGGGTCTTGCCTTTGTCATGATCGAAAAAAACGCCCGGCGACCGGTGCATCTGCGAGACGATGACGCGTTCCGTGCCATTGATGATGAACGTGCCGTTGTCGGTCATGAGCGGCATGTCGCCCATGTAGACTTCCTGCTCCTTGATATCCTTGACCGACTTCGCAGCCGTGTCTTCATCGACCTCGAAGACGATGAGGCGCAGCGTCACCTTCAGCGGCGCAGCGTAGGTCATGTCGCGCTGCTGGCATTCCTCCACGTCGTATTTCGGCGCTTCGAATTCGTAAGAAACATATTCGAGCACCGCCGTTTCAGTGAAATCGGCGATCGGAAAGACTGAGCGGAACACCGCTTCAATCCCTTCGATCTTGCGCTCGTTCACCGGGGTGAAGCGTTGCAGGAATTGCTCATAAGAATCTTTTTGAACCTGAATGAGGTTCGGCATTAACGCCGCATCGCCGATGCGGCCGAAATTCTTGCGAATGCGTTTCTTCTCAACGAAGGATTGCGCCATCTTTTCCTCTTACGGAATCGCCCGCCGCGCCGGCTATGCGAAAAACGCGCATGCACGGCAGCGCCCGCAGATCGCTCAAGCGAACCGCGGGGCGCGGGAGCTTAATTTTAGGTCTCGATATATCGAAGCACGTCGCCGCAAAGCCTGACCCCGTCGACGGAAACCCGCCAACGGCGAACGGAGTTAATAGGCGCGCCCGGCCGCTCTCGCAACCCCTTTTTGGCCATATCGGCCAAAATCGGCGCGCCCGCCCAAACCCTGAATGAAAATCAGGCCTATTTGAGCTCCACCTTCGCGCCGGCTTCTTCGAGCTTTTTCTGGATTTCCCCGGCCTCGTCCTTGGAAACGCCTTCCTTGACGGCTTTGCCGCCGGCCTCGACGAGTTCCTTGGCTTCCTTGAGACCAAGCCCCGTGATGGCGCGCACTTCCTTGATCACATTGATCTTTTTATCGCCCGCAGCAACCAGAATGACGTCGAATTCGGTCTTTTCCTCGACCGCTTCGCCGCCGCCCGCCGCGCCCGGCGCCGCCGCAACAGCAACCGCGCCCGCGGCCGGTTCAATGCCGTATTCATCCTTCAGGATATTTTTGAGCTCGGCCGCTTCGAGAAGCGTCAAACCGACGAGCTCTTCAGCCAGTTTCTTAAGGTCAGCCATTTTTCCGTTTCCGTTTCAAGTCGTTGTGATTCGCCGCATCAGGCGGCAATAAAGCGACGCCCGTTCAAGCGGCCTCGCGGGTTTCCAGGGTTTCCAGAACGCCGGCGATCTGCGCGCCCGGCGCCGAAATCGCACCGGCCAGATCCGCCGCCGGCGACATCACCGTCTGTACGATCAAGGCCAACAGCTCTTCGCGAGACGGCATGGAGGCCAGGGCCTTCACGGCGGCTTCGTCGAAGATGTCCTCGCCCATCGCGCCGCCGCGGATGGAGAGTCTGTCATTTTTCCTGGCGAATTTGTCGACCGCCTTGGCCGCCGCAACCGGATCTTTCGAGAACGCGATTGCGACCGGCCCCTGGAAGAGGTCGGCGAGCTTTTCACTGGGTTTGCCGTTGACGGCGATTTTGGCGAGGCGGTTCTTCACCACCCTCATGCTCGCGCCCGCTTCACGAAGTTCGCCGCGGAGCTCGGACATTTCGGCGACGGAGAGGCCGCCATTGGCGACCACGACGACCGCGTTCTCGTCGAACACGCCGCCGATCCACTCGACCATTTCCGCCTTTTGGGTTCTGTCCATTGGACGTTTCCCTTTCTTGGCCTCAGCTTGCATGAACGGACCCCCCGTTCATGCGGGTTCAGTCGCGCTCAAGTTGGGCGGAAACCAAAAAGGCTCCGCGCATTTCAAGCGCCAGAGCCTGTCCCAGAAAGGTCAATGGACGCGGCCGAAACCTCGGCTGGCCCGTTTCCTTCTGTCTATGCGGGAGATTAAGGAGGCTCGCCTCCGCCCGCAGTCTCGGACAGGTCGCCGCAGGAGCAACTCCCGATCAGCGAAGCCGCGTCAATAACGCTTTGCGGCAAGAATGCAAGAGGGGCGCGCAAAAATTTCAATAAACGCCCGTCTATACTTCCTGAATAAATCAGGCGGCCAGCGGCCGCCTGATTTCACTGCTACTGGAGTAACTCGGGCTCTTTTTAGAACATTCAGGCAGTCGGCGGCTGCGCGGCTGCGCTTACATCGATTTTAACGCCCGGACCCATGGTCGACGAAATTGCGATCTTCTTGATATAGGTCCCCTTGGCGCCCGACGGTTTGGCTTTCGCCACCGCATCGATAAACGCTTTTACGTTCTCGGCGATCTGGTCTTCCGAAAAGCTCGCCTTGCCGACGCCGGCGTGAACGATGCCGGCTTTTTCCACCCGGAACTGAACCGCGCCTCCCTTGGCGTCTTTTACGGCCTTGCCGATGTTCGGCGTCACCGTGCCGACCTTCGGGTTCGGCATCAGCCCGCGGGGTCCGAGCACTTTGCCGAGCCGGCCGACGAGCGGCATCATGTCCGGGGTCGCAATGACCCGGTCGAAATCCATGAAGCCGCCCTGGATCTTTTCGACGAGATCAGCATCGCCGACAATGTCGGCGCCCGCCTCTTTCGCCTCTTCGGCCTTGTCGTCCTTGGCGAACGCCGCGACGCGCACTGTGCGTCCGGTGCCATGCGGCAACGACACGACGCCGCGCACCATCTGGTCGGCGTGGCGCGGATCGACGCCCAGATTCATCGAAACTTCGACCGTCTCGTCGAATTTGGCGCCGGCGTTCGATTTGACGATTTTCACCGCCTCATCGATCGCATACCGCTTGTCGCGATCGACATTTTCGCGGGCGGCTCTGATCCGTTTTCCGATTTTCGCCATGACTCTACCCTCTGACCTCGAGACCCATGGCGCGCGCCGAACCCATGATGATCCTGGTTGCGGCGTCGAGGTCGTTGGCGTTCAAGTCCTTCATTTTCGCTTCGGCGATTTCCCGGCACTGCGCCGTCGTCACCGAGCCTGCGGTCTCGCGTCCCGGCGTCGAGCCGCCCTTGTCGAGCTTCGCCGCTTTCTTCAGATAAAAGGAAGCCGGCGGCGTCTTGGTTTCGAAGGTGAACGACTTGTCCGCGAAAATCGTGATGATGGTGGGAATCGGCATTCCCTTTTCCATCTCCTGCGTGGCGGCGTTAAACGCCTTGCAGAACTCCATGATGTTAAGGCCGCGTTGGCCGAGGGCGGGACCGATCGGCGGCGACGGCGTCGCCGAACCCGCCGGCACCTGAAGTTTCAGGTAGCCCGCGATTTTTTTCGCCATTGTCTTGCCTTCCGGTTTGGCGCCGCGCCGGTTTACAGCGAATAGGCGCCGGATTGAAGGGGCGCGGTGCGGTCTTACGGCTGGTCTTCGCCGCTCGCCTCCCGCGCGGTGAGCGCGCGTCCATAACCGATCGCCATTGTTCCTGCAAGGCCGAACAGCGCACCTAAATGCGCCGCAAAGCTATACGCATGAATTAGGCCGCCTGGTTGACAGGGCCCGTAACGGATCGGCGCGCTGTGGGAAAAAAGAAGCGGGTCGGACAAAGTCTATGGAGGACTCGATGCGCCCGACCCGCTACGCTACGGATACTCTACATGCTTACGCAACTATCGCTATGAACTGGCGCGACGACGTGGCGTGTCCCGCGCCTAGCGAGCGCCCGGCGTGATACGCAGCGCCAGGTTGGTGATGTTATAAATTTACAGATTGAATAACGCAAGATTGTCGATTTCGAAAGCCCCCCTAATTGCTCGCGCGCGTCTCAATTTCGTTTTCGCCCGACCAGAACTTGAGGCTCTGCGCGCCTCGTTCGCCGATCGTCGTCCCATTCACAAAGCTGTGAGGCGTCCGCCGCAGCAAAGCGGCGGACGCTGGCCGACCGATCGCAAGTCGGCATTCCGACAGGCGCGCCTGCCGCCGCCGATATGAAAGCGGATCGCGACATGGGGGACGAGACGACGTCAGCGCGTGGCTGAGAGTCCGCCGTCCGCCTCGCCGGACCGTTGGCGCGCCTGAGCGCTCAGGGCGGCCTGCTTTATGTGGCGGCCGAAATAAAGCAAATACGTGGCCGATTAGCGATTCAAGCGTGATAAAATATCATTCTCAATCGCAACACTTGTTGGCGGCCTTTATATGGCGCGCCCAGGCGAACGTTTTCACGGCTTCCACGACCATAATCACCGGCGCCGCAATCAGAACGATCGTCCCCCAGTCGCCAAGCCTTAACGCAACCGTATGCAAAAGCGCCTGCAGCGGCGGCGCATAGACGGCGAGCGTCTGCACCGCTAACGTTCCGGCGACGGCGATTAGCAGCCATCGGTTGGTGAAAAAGCCCGTTCGCCAAAGCGGTTCGTAAAGCGTGCGAAAATTGAAAACATTGAATTTCTCCATAACGATGATTGCTGTGAAAGCGACGGTCTGGGCGCGCATCGCCGCATCAGGATCGCCTGCGGCGAGATAAGTCTGAAACAGCCAGGCTGCAGCGAGCCCGATATAACCGCCCAGAAGCGCGATCGATGCAACGCCGCGTCGATCGAGCAGTCGTTCCTGCGGCGGGCGCGGCGGTCGTGTCATCACGTCGCGTTCCGCCCGCTCAACCCCGAGCGCCAGCGCCGACAGGCCGTCTGTGACGAGGTTCATCCACAGAATCTGCACGGGCAACAAGATCAGCGGGCCGCCTAGAGCATGTTCTCCGAAATGCGAGTCGGAGAACATGCTCTAGGTTTTTGT
>JBHHVZ010000007.1:0-54777 GCA_046756245.1 Parvularculaceae bacterium | reverse complement strand
GGGCGCGTAATCGCGGATGACCTTGTCAAAAAGCCGCGCATTTTCGCCATCGCACAGCATGACCGAATGGCGCGCGCGCAGGGCGGCGAAATAGGCCGTCAGCGCGTCGACCGAATTGTCCGTCGCGATCAGCACCAGCCGTTTGCCGGCGCCGAATCGGCGCGCGAGACGGTCGGCCGTCGCGGCGAGCGCGGCATAGCTTACGCTCTCGCCGCTTTCCGTTCGCAAAGCCGCGCGCGCGCCGCACCTCTCGAATGCGTCCCAGAAATACAAGAGCTCTCCCCCGCTCCCAAAGGCCGGCGCAGTTTATCACTCGAAACGGGCGGGACGAGGCATTTCTTTTTCGTTGCGAAACTGTGCGCGCGCCGGTCATGTGTCGCTGCGGCCGGGAATCGGGCGATTCTCGGGCAGGATATCGGGAGCAGGAACGAATACGCCATGGTGAAATCGAGCGATGCTTATGTCTGCCAGTCCTGCGGGGCGGTCTATGCGAAATGGGCCGGCCGTTGCGAGGCCTGCGGCGAATGGAATACGATCATCCTTGAAGAGACCGAGGCGGGACCGCCCGGCTCGCTCGCCAGCGCATCCGCGCCCAAAACCAAAGCAAAGCCGGTCGTGCTGACGGCGCTCGACGGTGACGGCGCGCTTGAACCGCGGCTTCTGACCGGCAATGCCGAGTTCGACCGCGCCTGCGGCGGCGGGCTGGCGGCGGGCTCGGCGCTTCTGGTCGGTGGCGACCCCGGCGTCGGCAAGTCGACTCTTCTGTTGCAGATCGCCGCCGGGCTTGCGACGCGTGGGGCGTCGGTCGTTTACATCTCGGGCGAGGAAGCGGTCGCGCAGATCCGCCTGCGGGCGAAACGCCTCGGCGTTGAAAACGCGCCCGCTCGCCTCGCCGCCGCGACGGCGCTGCGTGACATTCTGGCGACGCTTAAAGCCGACCCGCCGCAAGTCGTCATCGTCGATTCGATCCAGACGCTTTGGTCGGACGCGCTGCCGGCCGCGCCCGGCACGGTGACGCAGGTGCGCGCCTGCGCGCAGGAACTCGTGCGTTTCGCCAAATCGACCGGAGCCGTAATGTTCCTGATCGGCCATGTCACCAAGGACGGCCAGATCGCCGGCCCCCGTGTGGTCGAGCATATGGTCGACGCGGTTTTGTATTTCGAAAGCGAACAGGGTCGCTCATTTCGAATCCTGCGGGCGGTCAAGAACCGCTTCGGGGCTGCACATGAAATCGGCGTCTTCGAAATGACCGGAGAAGGCCTTCGCGAAGTGTCGAACCCGTCGGCGCTGTTTCTCACCGAGAACGGCGAGCCGGTGTCAGGCGCGGCGGTGTTCGCCGGTATCGAAGGCACCCGCCCGGTGCTGGTGGAAATCCAGGCGCTTGTTTCGCCCTCGCCCCTCTCCGCCCCCAGACGGGCCGTTGTCGGTTGGGACGCGGCCCGGCTGTCGATGCTGCTTGCGGTGCTGGACGCGCGCTGCGGGCTCGATTTCGGCCGCCACGACGTCTTTCTCAACGTCGCCGGGGGCTTGAGAATCTCCGAGCCGGCGGCCGATCTCGCCGCCGCAGCGGCGTTATGCTCGTCGCTCTTCGACGCGCCCCTGCCCCGCAACTGGGCGGTGTTCGGCGAGGCGGCGCTGTCAGGGGCGGTGCGTCCGGTCGGTCAGGCGGATGCGCGTTTGAAGGAGGCCAGAAAGCTTGGATTCGCCGGCGCGCTGGCCCCGGCGGGCGTTGACGACGATGCGCTTGAAATTCGCGAAATGGCGACATTGGGCGATCTGGCGGGCTGGATCCGCGCCCGCCGAACGGAAGAGTGATCACGGCGCGCCGTCGGCGAGGTTGAGCGCCGCGGCTTTCGGCGATATGGATTGCCAGACGAAGCGCGGGCCGACTCGGCCCGGTGTGCGTTTTGTGAGGGGTGCGAGTTGCAAAGGGTAATCTTATGACCTGGTTCGACGCGGTCGTCTTGTCGGTGATCGGCCTGTCGACCTTGTTCGCCGCCATACGAGGCGGATTGCGCGAGGCGGCGACGCTGATCGCGCTCGCAGGCGGCGGATTTGTCGCATTTTTAGCGATGAAGCCGATTTTGAGCGCAACAGGCGGAGACCATTCGTTTTTCATGACGGCCGCCGTCGGCGTCGCGCTGATCGTCATTTTCTTTCTCGGATTTTATATTGCGTTGCATTTCGCATTGCGCAGACATGCGCTGAACGGACGCGCGCTGGTGATCGACAAGACCGCAGGCGGCGTCTTCGGCGCGTTGCGCGGATTGGTGCTCGTGGGCCTCGCCTATCTGGGCTATGGCTACTATCTCGATGAAGCCAGCCAGCCGGAAGCCGTGCGCAACGCCGTCACCCAGCCGGTCGCGGCGGCTGCCGCCGGATTTTTTGAGAGTTTCGCGCCTGACAGCGCCTATGTCCGCACCCGCGAAACCGAACCGGAAGAGACTGACGAGTCGGCGCGGGATGCGACGCAGGCCGGCTACGCCCGCGGCGATCGCGCCGGCCTGTCGGAGATGATCACGACAGTGACCACGTCTGACGCCGGCGACCCTGTCGACGACCCATCCAGTAAGCCGGCGGAGCCGGAAGACCCGTTGGCCGAGATTCTGGTTGAGGAGGAAGACCAGCCGTGACCAAACCCTCCGCCGCCGCGCGCCGCGCCGCCGCCTATCTTGCGCATGCGCGTCGCCGGCGCGTTAAGGCGGAGCGGCGCTGCGACTTCCCTGCTCCTGAACTGCATGAGGAATGCGGCGTTTTCGGCGTCATTGGCGCGCCCGACGCCGCCGCGTTGACGGCGCTCGGCCTGCACGCCCTGCAGCATCGCGGCCAGGAAGCGGCGGGCGTCGTCAGTTTCGATGGCCAACGGTTTCATAGCGAACGCGACCTCGGCCTCGTCTCGGAACATTTTTCAAACGCTGAAACGCTGGCGCGTCTGAAAGGCGCCGCCGCCATCGGGCATACGCGATATTCGACGCAGGGCGAGACGGTCTTGCGCAATGTGCAACCGCTTTATGCAGATCTCGACCGCGGCGGGATCGCCGTTGCTCATAACGGCAATCTCACCAACGCGCGGACGTTGCGCAGCGGGCTGGTGCGGCGCGGATGCATTTTTCAGTCGACGTCCGATTCCGAACTCTTTCTTCAACTAACGGCGCTTTCTCATCACCTGCATGTGGCGGACAAGCTGATCGACAGTCTCAAGCAGATTGAAGGCGCCTACGCGCTCGCCGTCCTGACGCCAGAGGGATTGCTCGGCGCACGCGATCCGGTCGGCATCCGCCCTCTGGTGCTCGGCGATCTCAATGGCGCGCCAATACTGGCGTCTGAAACGTGCGCGCTGGACCTGATCGGCGCGCGCTTCATTCGCGACATCAGGCCCGGCGAAGTGGTGATCTGCACCGCTGACGGGAATGTCAAAAGCCAGCAGTTCGCCCCGGCGCCGGATCATGCGCGCCCGTGTATTTTCGAACTCATTTATTTCGCACGGCCGAACTCGATCATGGACGGCAAAAGTGTCTACAACATTCGAAAGAAGCTGGGCGGCAAGCTCGCCGAGGAAGCGCCCTGCGACGCCGATCTCGTTTCGCCGATTCCCGACTCCGGCGTTCCGGCCGCTATCGGTTATGCGCAACAGTCGCAACTGCCCTACGAGATGGGACTCATCCGCAGCCATTTTGTCGGGCGCACGTTCATCGAGCCGCAACAGAAAACCCGCGAAGCAGGCGTTGCGCGCAAGCATTCGCCCAATCGCGGCGCCATAGAAGGAAAGCGCGTGGCGCTTGTGGACGATTCGATCGTTCGCGGCACGACGTCGCGCAAAATCACCGACATGCTGCGCGGCGTCGGCGCCAGCGAAGTGCATCTGCGCGTCGCCTGCCCGCCTATAATTCATCCCGATTTTTACGGCATCGATACGCCGTCACGAGAGGAGCTGATCGCAGTCGGGCGGTCAATCGATGATATTCGTGATCATATCGGCGTCGACAGTCTAGCATTTCTTTCGCTTGAAGGGCTTTACGAAGCGATGGGCAAGGGTCCGCGCGACAAGTCCTCGCCAGCCTTCACCGACCATTGCTTTACAGGCGATTATCCGACGCCGCTCACCGATCTTCTTGAGGCCGACCGCAACGCGATCATCACGCAGCTTTCCTTCCTTGCGGAATCGAGCTGACGCCTAGAGCGCATTCCGAAAAGTGGGAACCGGTTTTCGGATATAATGCGCGACAAAACAAAAACCTAGAGCATGTTCTCCGACTCGCATTTCGGAGAACATGCTCTAGCCCGGATCGGCCTGCCGCATCCCGATTTTGAAGAACGGCGAAGTGCTTGATCGCGCGTTTTTCCTACTGAGACTCTTCTTCCAGCGCGATCTGTTTGGCCAGATAGTCGAGCGCCTCGTCAAGCCCGTCCGTCGGCACGTCGATCGAGCGCGAACGGCCTTTGTTTCCATAAGCGAAAAAGACGACGCTGAATTTTTCAACGTCGCTGAGGATCGCTAGTTGCTCGTCTGTCGGATTGAGGACGACGCGGCAGCCGTCGGGATAGCAAACTTCCGGCTCCAGCTTTATGGGTTCGGCTTCAGACTCCGTGCGAATTCTTACGCCCGGCTTCAGCGCGACGCCGAGCGGCAGGGTGATCACGCCGGTCGGTCCGCTCGCGCCTTTGACGAAATGAAAGGACGCCGTAAGGGCGAGCTGGTTTGTATCGACCTCTGCGAGATTCACATACGCCTGACAACTCACAACGGACTCGCAATGGATTTTCCACGCACCGAAAACAGGGCCGTCCTCGCCGGTTTCGGCGGCGGGTTCTTCGGCGGCGGCCAGCGAAAGCGCAACGCCAACGCCACACAAGATCGTCGGCAGAAATTGAAATGGATTACGCATGTGATAACGAGCCCCTTTGCGGCTTAGCGCTGTTCTGTCTTCGTCGAGTCGCAACGACGCGCGCCCTTCGATCTAGAAGGACGCGCGTATGATAGGTTCCTTCTTTCCTGCGTCTAGGCCAGCGCGCGCTTACGGCGGCGAAGCCAGGCGACGCCGCCAAGTCCGGTCAGGAACATCGGCAGCGCCGCGGGAAGCGGAATAACTCCCGACGGAACGATCACTTCGCCGCCGACGCCGGCAAAGCCAAAGATAAAGGTGTTGCATGTGGCGCCGCCAAAGGTCGCGCCGGTTCCCGCAGCGTCTGACGAGCACTGGCCGAGCGAGAACAGTTCGGCCGCGACGGCGCCGAGCGCCGCCAGCGCCGCAGCCTCAGTGGCGGCCGCGCCATAGAAGATGTCGAAGGTGAAGCTCTCGCCCGCGGCAAGCGCGCCGAAGCTGAAATCGAAATTCGAGCCGTGGTCGGACGGGCCGAGATCGACGAAATCGCCCGTGCCGCCCGCAAGCAGCGGTGCGCGCCCCGCAAACGGATCCGAACTGACAAAGCCGTTATCGATCGCCAGAAGCACCGAGGGAGTCGTGGCGACGCCGGCATGGGTGACGAATTCGTCGAATGTCGACGGCTCGACATCCCAGTCGAACGTGCGGGTGTAACGAAGGTCGGCGATGGGCGCGCCCGAAATATTTTCGATCGTCACCGTCACCCGATAGAGATTGGGCGTTTCGGCCGCCGGCGCGAACGCATGCGTGACCCGCAATTCGCCCGATGTCAGTTCGACCACCGAGGTCGCCGTGACGCCGTCCGAGACGAAGGAAATGGGCGTAAGGTTAGCCGTGCCGGAGGAGTTGTTGGCGAAGCCGGAAACGCCCGTATCGGCGATTCCGACGCCCCAGCCCTCGCAGAGACAGCCATGCGACGTCGATTCGTTTCCGGTCGGCACGAAGCGCAGCCCGACGACAGTCGTGCCCGTCACCGGCGATGCGGGGCCCAGAACCGATGTCGGATTGAGCTGGCCGAGATCGTCGACGCCAACCATAATCGTGCCATTGCTGATTATATCGGCGGCGAAAGCCGAGTGCGCTCCAAAAAGAGCCAACCCTGCAGCCGCCATGACGGCGAGCTTTCTCGAGATTTCCATTAACTCCCCCATTAAAAATGATTGATGCGAAAAAGTTACATATGGCTAACAAAATGTAAAGATCGCAGAAATGTTATTAGACAAGCGATATTTCGCCAAAAAGTTGTCAGGCGCCACGCTTTTCGCCCTAACACATTGTGTTTATTCCCTTTTTCGCCCGCCATCGGCTGCGGCGGACGGGCGCCAGGCTTTCGCTGATAATCTGAGAGTCAATTTAAAGGTCGACATTGAAATATACGGATTTTCCCTGGACCTATGAGTCGCGGTCAGCGCTGCGTCATATAAGGCCGAACATTTCACCAGCTTTTCGACTCGGCCCCGAAGATATCAATCCCCTTCATCGCCGGGATTTTGAACGATCATCGTGCTCGTCTTGTCTTTTTTCGGACGACGCTCGTCGATCTTCTCGCCGGTTAGAACGAAATGGATCGACTCGGCGATGTTAGTGGCGTGGTCGCCGACCCGCTCCAGATTCTTTGCAATGAACGTCATCTGGCTGCATGCGTTGATGTTCTCTCTATCGACCATCATGTCCGACAGCACCTCGATAAAGACCTTGTTGCAGTAATCGTCGATTTCCTCGTCGGCGTTGCGGACGGCGAGCGCGGCGTCGACGTCGCGTTCTTCGTATGCGCGCATCACGTCCTCGACGATTTTCAGCGCCACCGCGCCCATCTTCTCGATCCCCGCCATCCCGGCGACTTCTTCATGCTCGATGATGACGCCGCTGCGCTTGGCGATATTTCTGGCGAGGTCTCCGATGCGCTCCAATTCGCGCGCGATTTTCATGGCGGCGATCGTATCGCGTAAATCGACCGCGAAAGGATGGCGCAGCGCCAAAATATGCATGACGCGCTCTTCGATATCATCGTTTATGGCGTCGACCTGCTTGTCGTTTTTTCGCACGCGGCGCGCCAGGTCTTCATCGCGCGTCAGCAGCGCCTTGATAGACGAGTCGAGTTGATCGCGGACAAGCCGGCCCATCCGCAGCAGTTCTTCGTTTAACTTCCCCATCACTTCGTTAAACGACGATACGATATGTTCGTTCATGCGATGTCGCTTTCTTTACGTCCGCCGATCAGCCCGTGCGCCCGGTAATATAGTCCTGCGTCCGCTTGTCTTTCGGATTGGTGAAAATTGTCTCCGTATCATCGTACTCGACAAGATCGCCAAGGTGGAAAAACGCCGTCTTGTCGGAAACACGCGCCGCCTGCGCCATTGAATGGGTGACGATCACGATACAATATTTTTGTTTCAGTTCGCCGATCAATTCCTCCAGCTTCGCTGTCGCGATCGGATCGAGCGCCGAGGCCGGCTCGTCCATCAGAATAACTTCCGGATTGACGGCGATCGCCCGCGCTATGACCAGCCGCTGCTGCTGGCCGCCGGAAAGCCCGGTGCCGGGATCCTTCAGCCGGTCCTTGACCTCATCCCACAGCGCCGCCCTTTTAAGGCTGGTTTCGACAATCCCGTCGAGTTCGCTTTTGGACGAAGCAAGGCCGTGAATGCGCGGACCGTAGGCGATATTGTCATAGATTGATTTTGGAAACGGGTTCGGTTTTTGAAACACCATGCCGACCCGCGCGCGCAACAAAACCGGATCAATCGCGCGGCTGTAAATATCAACGCCGTCCATCAGGACTTCGCCGGTCACGCGCGCGCCGTCGATAGTGTCGTTCATTCGGTTGAAAACGCGCAGGAACGACGACTTGCCGCATCCCGACGGGCCGATAAGCGCGGTCACGCCCGAATCGGGAATTTCCATATCGATCCCGTGCAGGGCTTCCAGGCTTCCGTAAAACACCCGTACGTCGCGGCAGTGAAACTTGTTTGCGCGCGGGCTCGTTTCGGCTTTTTTAGTCGGCATTTGAATAACGTTTCCCTGAAACGGCGCCTTTTGAATTCTCTTAATAAGTCCCTGACTCGACAACATCGGTCTCACCACCTGCGTTCAAGTCTGCTTCGAAGGATGATCGCCACGGCGTTCATCGCGATAAGAACCACCAGCAGCACGAGGATCGCCGCCGAAGCGCGCTCCGCCCAGGCGCGCTCAGCGCTGTCCGACCACAGGAAAATCTGTACTGGCAGCGTCGACGCCGGCGCGGCGATCGAGGATGGAATTTCGGTGACGAACGCGACCATTCCGATCATCAATAGCGGCGCCGTTTCCCCGAGCGCCCGCGCCATGCCAATGATGGCGCCGGTGAGAATCCCCGGCATGGCCAACGGCAGCTTATGGTGAAAAACCGCCTGCATATGCGAGGCTCCAACCGACAGCGCGCCGTTGCGGATCGAGGGCGGAACGGCGCGCAGCGAGGCGCGGGTCGTAATGATGATCGTGGGAAACGTCATCAGCGCCAGCACGATGCCGCCTACAAGCGGCGCCGAACGGGGCATGCCGAAAAAATTCAGCAACACCGCAAGACCGAGCAGCCCGAATACGATCGACGGCACGGCGGCGAGATTGTTGATGTTGATCTCGATAAAATCAGTCACGCTGTTTTTCGGCGCAAACTCGTCGAGATAAATCGCCGCGCCAACGCCGATCGGCGCCGCGAGCACGAACGCAACGATTATCGCCATAACCGAACCGACGACGGCGCTGGCGATGCCGGCCAGTTCCGGATCTCGACTGTCGGTCGCCGTAAAAAATATCGTGTTGAATTTCGGCTTAACCTCTCCGCTTTCTTTCAAAGCGTCGATCCAGGCGATTTGCCGGTCGGAAATCCGCCGCAGCTTTTCAGGAACGCCGCGATCTATATGGCCCTTAAGAAGCTGGTCGACGTCATCCGAGGTCGGAACGGTGATTTCGATTGTTCGGCCGACGAGCGATGGATCGTTATAGACCTTCTGGCGCACATAATTCGTCGCGCCGGACGCTGAAATGATCTGGAACAGTTCGCGTTTATCCCGCCTGCCTGTCACGTCCGGAAACCGGTCATAGAGCGCCTGCTGAATGATCTTCCGGTAGTTCGCGCGACGCAATGATTCAGGATCGCGCGCCCCGTCCGGGTCAAGAATGTCGGCGGCGAGATCGACTTTGATCGTCATGAAATGCTGGTAAAAGGCGGTGTAGCCGGTTCCGACCAGACTGATCACAAGCCAGCACAGCGCCGCCACGGCGGCGACGATCGCAATCAATCCGACAAGCCGAAAACGGATTTCGCGCGCCTTGCGCTTTTTGAGTCTGTCGCGCGCAAAAGCTGACTGATGAATAGAGGCGTTCGCTTGAGGGAGGTCCTGCATCTATTCGTACCTTTCCCGATATTTCCGGACGATCGCAAGCGCGAAAACATTCAACAGAAGCGTCACGACGAAGAGCGCCAGACCGAGTGCGAAGGCGGCGAGCGTTTTCGGGCTGTCGAATTCCTGATCGCCCGTCAGCAGCGCGACGATCTGCACCGTCACGGTCGTGACGGCTTCGAACGGATTTCCTGTCAGGTTGGCTGCGCGGCCCGCCGCCATGACGACGATCATGGTCTCGCCGATGGCGCGGCTGACCGCCAGAAGAAACGCCCCGATGATCCCCGGCAGCGCGCTTGCGAGCAGCACGTTCCCGACTGTTTCGGATTTCGTCGCCCCAAGCGCGTAAGAGCCATCCCGCAAAGACTGGGGCACAGCGTTGATGACGTCATCCGACAAGGACGAAATGAACGGAATGATCATGACCCCCATAACAGTTCCGGCTGCGATCGCGCTCTGGGTCGGAACAGTCAATCCGAGGGATTCGGCGAAGCCGCGGATGGCCGGCCCCACTGTCAGCAGGGCGAAAAAGCCGTACACGACAGTCGGCACGCCGGCGAGAATTTCGATCGCCGGTTTCACCAGCGCACGGGTTTTCTTGCCGGCGTACTCGGATAAATAGATGGCGATCATCAGACCGATCGGCCCGGCGACAAGCATCGCGACGGCCATGATCAAAAAAGTGCCGACAAAAACCGGGACGGCGCCGAATGCGCCGGATTGGCCGGCCTGGTCCGCACGCAAGGCTGTTTGCGGCGACCATTGCAACCCCGTCAGGAAATCAAGGAACGGAACCGTATCGAAAAACCGCAGGCTCTCGAATAAAAGCGAGAGTACAATTCCGAATGTCGTCAGGATGGCGATGCCGGAAAACAGAAGCAGCGCGCCGCGGATAAAATTTTCGACGTGATTGCGCGCCCGAAACGCAGGGCCGATCAGGTAATTGCCGGCGACGAATCCTGTGAACGCAATCGCCGACGCCAAAACCGCAAGAAGAGCATCATTAATCCAGTCCGACGCGATGAATCGTAGCGCCAGCAGGAACGCCATCGGCGCCCCGATCAGCCAGGCCGTGAAAAAGCCATGATAGTTCGGCAATGAGTGCGCTTTGACGCCCAGCCCGGCGATCCGCGCGACAGCGAGCACGCGCCCGAACACAAAGCCGCCGGCGATCGCCAGGAGTCCCAAAAGAAGAATATAGGCGTCGATAGTCGTCAAAACGCGTCTCGCACTTTCTTTTTCAAAACGGCCTAAGGGGCGGCCGGATCGCCGCCTCCGTCTTCTCCCCCAAGAACCGGCCTATTGCGAGTAGGGCTTCATGTTTTCAATCGCCTCGCGATAATTTGCGCGTTCGTCATCTCCCAGCGGCACGAGCCCGATTTCCTCCAGATACCCGCCCGGCGCGGCCGCTTCGTCAGACATGAATTCGAGCGCGTATTCCTTGATTCCCTTCTTCAGACCGGCGTGGGCTTTCTTGACGTAAAAATAAAGCGAGCGTGAAATCGGGTAATCGCCGCTGGCGATATTTTCAAATGTCGGCTCCGCGCCGGCGATCATAGCGCCTTTAATCTTGTCGATGTTCTGATCGAGAAATGAGTAGCCGAAAACTCCAACGGCGGTCGGCGTGTTGACGAGCGTCTGAACGATCGCATTGTCATTCTCGCCAGAGTCGATCCACTTGCCGTCTTCGCGCAACGTGTGCGCGATGCGTTTGAATTCATCCTTGTTTTCTTTCCTCAGCGCTGCAAGACAGGCGATCTCCTTCGCCCCGCCTTCCATTGCGATCTCGACGAAGGCGTCGCGCGTGCCCGACGTCGGCGGAGGCCCGTAGGCTTCGATCGCAGCGGCGGGGAGATTCGGATCTATGTCAGCCCATGTCTGATTGGGGTTCGGCCGAAGCGTGCAGTCGCTGTCGTTCGTCGGAACATCTTTTGCGAAGGCGAGATAGAGTTGTTTGAGCGTCAGCTCGAGATCAGCGCTTTCCAACGCGTTGGCGACGACGATGCCGTCATAGCCGATTTTCACCTCGACGATTTCGGTCACGCCGTTTTTTGCACACTGATCAAATTCGCTCTTTTTCTGGCGCCGCGACGAGTTGGTGATGTCCGGGTGCTCCAGACCGACGCCGGCGCAAAAGAGCTTGTGTCCGCCGCCCGAGCCGGTTGATTCAACAACGACATTGCGCCCGGTCTTGTTCTTGTATTCCTGCGCAACCTTTGTCGAAAACGGATAGACCGTCGAGGATCCGACGATGCGAATTTCATCCGCGGCCAAAGCCGCCGGCGCCGGCGCGCTCACGCCTGGCGCGTCTTCCCCGCATCCGAACGCCAGGAGCGTTCCGGCCAGGCTTGCTGTGAGTGTTTTGACGTTCATCTTTCTGCTTCCCGTTTGATTTACGTTGTTCGCGAAATCTAAAAATCGAACTGGGCGCGCACGATGGCGCCCTTGACGTCTTCCTTCGGCGCGTTCGCTGCGACGAGGGCGGCGAAATTCGGATCAAGCCCGGACGCGGAAGCGCCCAGATCGGCGTCGACCTTGAAGAGATTGAGACTGAGCCGCGTGTATTTCGTCGCCCACCAGTCGGCGCCAAGGATGTAAGAGTCATAACTGCCGCCATTGACGGCGCTGTCGTTGAGGCTGATTGCGTCATAACGCGCGACGAGCGCCAGCGCCCCGGCGCCGCCCTCTGTCACCGGATGGTCGACTCTGGGGCGGTTGAACTTGCCGCTCTTGTAGGTCCTGACGCCGCCGAAAAAGACGCCGACTTCGCCGTAGCCGCCGTCGAAATCCGGGTCGTCGGCGCAGGCCGCCGCGGCGCTGCAGTCGGCGAACGTCGCGCCATATTCGCCGGCCGTCCAGAACCGGGAGAAGATCCCCGCCGCTTCGGCGCCGACGAAGACATCAGAATCGGCGATCGCGCCGGTGCTGAGAATACGTCCGGGAATATGCGAAACCGGCCTCTGACGGTAGCGAAAATCGCCCTGATCGTCGCCGGCGTCGCGATAGCGAACCGATGCGCCCACATGCACAAGCTGGGTCTCGGTCTTGATCGGCGTCATCGTCGCTCGCGCCGCCAGCGCAAAACCTTCCGTCGCTGCGTCTTCATTGACGTTGTCTCCGAAAACGCCGGCCATAAACGTATATTTGTCGCCGCTCGTATGGAGGGCGACGCCAAGCCGTCTGTTGAATTGAAAAGCGTCGGTGAAGGCCGCGCGCTCCAGAACGGAGATGAAGCGCGACGAGGTCTGCTCGTCGAGCGAATTCGGCGTTTTGAACTGACCGGCCTTGACGCTCCAGTGACCGCCGGTCGGCTTCCAGTCGAGATAGCCGTCTTCCAGATTCACATCTTCGCTGCTGTCGGTGTTAAGTTCGACCTTGTATTTCAGATTGTCGCCGAATTTGCCCGACACGCCGAGACGCAGCCGGCGTAGTTCGGTCGCGCTCCAGTCGGCGCCGGAGACGTCCGTGTCAACGTTGGAATAGTCGAACTGGACGCGGCCGCCGATCTTGAATTCCCAGCCGTCGCCGGTGAAGACGGGCGCCGCATCCCATTTTGAAATCTTGATCCCCGATTCGTCGGCCGCCGCCGCACCGCTTATCACCGCGCTCGCCGCCGTCAGCGCAATCATTGCTGTCTTGTTCATATCGCCCTCAATACCCGCCGCCCCATCGGCGACGGCTACGAGAGTGCTCTTTGATGAAATTTGATGACAGTCGCTTTGCAGTCTGATGACAGATTCTTGAAAGTTTCCACGATTTTTGACGTCGGCGATTGAGAAGACGCACCAAGTGCTCACCTGCGCGCACTTGGTGCGCGGGCTTGAAGAGTCCCCCCTATGGGGGATGTCGAATCGCGGCCGAAAATCAGACCGTCAAGCGTGCAAACCCCATTTCACCGGGGTCGGATTTTTACCGCGCGCTTGCAGCCGGCGTCGCCTACGAGGATTGCTTCGCGCCAACCCCCGGCGACAAAAGATAACGGCCGTAAATGACGGCGAAGAGCGCAAAGGCGCTGCCCCATAAGACGCCCGCCGCAATGAGCGCTCCGCCGTAATCGAACGGCGGAAATGGCGACGCCGTTCGTAGAACGGCGCTGGCGATGGCCAATCCATAGATAATTTTCGTCGGCGTATCGGCGGTGAGCGCGCGGCCGGTGTGCCCGAGCGTCGCCCGGGTCATCACCGCCAGCGTCATGACGCCGGCGCCGCCCGCCGTCAGCGCATGCAGCGCAGCCGAGGGCGGAAATGCGGCAGGCGCGATAATCGACAGGCCGATCAGCAGAATGCCAAGCGACACCCAGAAATAGCCGATATGGAGGATGGTCACGAGCAGCTCAGCGAAAGTGCGCCATCCGCCCCAGCGTGAGAGCCGTGCGAAATGCGCGGCTGCGGCCGCAATCAACAGCCATCCTGTGATCGCCGCCTGCGGCGCCGCGACCCAGCCCGCGACGCCGATCGCCAGTAAGATCAGAGCGGCCTTGTCGAGCGCTGTTACGGCGGCGTTGATCGGCGCGCGGCCGGTTTTCGCCATCCAGTTGCGCGTAAAGCTCGGCGTCACGCGTCCGCCGATAAACGCCAGCAGCATGGCGATGACCGCAATCCCCCAACGAACGCCCATCCCGCCCGGCTCGCCCCGAAGCGCGCCGACATGCCAGATGACATCGCCGGCTGCGAATAGGGCGATCAACACGCAGATTGGCAGATTGCGCCAGTTCTTGCCGGTCAGAACTTCACGCCAGATGAACAGGCTCATAAGAACAAGAAACAAAATGTCGACGCCCGCGGCCGCCAGAAAGCCGATCGCGCCCGACGCGAGGACGGCGACGCGGCCCGCCAACCAGACGGCGAAGAGGACCACCAGACGGGCGCCGGTGATCGGCAACCGTCCCGTCCAGTTCGGCACGGCCGTTAAAGTAAAGCCGGCGACAACCGCGCTCAGATAACCGTAAAGCATCTCATGGCCGTGATAGGCGATCGGGCCGTAACCGCTTTCGATCGCCGAGCGCCCGCTCACCGACAACGCGGTCAGCAATGGAAGCGTCGCCGCCACGACCGCGCCGGAGAGAAAGAACGGCCGGAATCCGAAACTGAAGACAGGCGGGCCTTCATAACGGCGGATCTGCTTTGCCGACGAAGCCATGTTCCGAACACCTTATACCAGACTCTCGCTGACGAACTGAGATCCCGTTCAAAGATCGACATTGAAAGGCAAGGCGCTTTTTACGACCTTATAAGTCGCGGTCAGCGAGAGCGTCGCATTAAAGGGTCAGGATAGCAGGCGAATTTGAGATTTATCTCAGGGCATTTCGTCGCGACCGGCGGACCGATCCCCCCTCAAAGATTGCAGCCGTCTTCGGCCCAGTCCGCATCGACCGGATTTACGGGGGGAATGCGCCCGAGAAAGAACATAGCGAGTTTGTCCGGCCACTCGTGATTCGCCGTCACGCCCGTCGGCGCATCGGCGTACATGGCGGCGAAATCGACCAACTGCGCAGCGACGTCGTTTTCGGCCGGCATCCGTCCCAGCAGATATTGCATCTTGCCTTCCGACGCCACGCTTGCGACGCAACCGTTCGAACACGCCATCAAGCAGCGCTGGGGAATCAATTCGATACGATCCCTGTACGGATGTGTTTCAAGAACGTTCTCGATCATTCCATATAACACGCCGCCGCCGTTGACGCCTTCGTCGCCGCTCTTGCTCGTGTCGAGGCACGTGGCGCAAACGGTCAAATGCACAATAGAAGACTGCGTTTCATTCACGCGTTATTCCCCGGCCGGTTGGATTTTCTGGAGGCTTTATTTAATTACGCCTCGATCGATGCGGCGCTGTCATGTCGAAAGCAAGGAGTTGTTTCAATAAACTGTTGATTTCGATCAAACGCTCGCAATCCCACCCTATCAAACTGATCCGATATTGCAAAAAACTGCCATAACCGCGCCAACAGCCGGACAACAGCACTAATCCGGTCTTGACGCGCGCCGCATTTCGCTGATTAGAGCTAGCTCACATTGGAATCGGGAAAACTGTCTTTTCTCGTCTGTATGAAAGCGAGCAGCTTTTCATCGATTTCGGGATCAAGTTCGGGCGGCGCGTAATCGGCGAGCATTTTCTTATAGAGTTTTTCGGCCCGGTCCTCCGCCATAAGCGCGCCGTCTTCCATCCACTGTTCATAACTGTTGTTGTCGGCGACAAGGGAGCGGTAAAATGCGTCCCTGAAATTCGCTTGCGTATGCGCGCAGCCGAGGAAATGCTGGCCCGGCCCCACCTCGCGAATGGCGTCGAGGGCCTGGCCGTTATCCGACATGTCGACGCCGCGCGTAAAGACCGCCAGCATGCCGGCCTGGTCGGCGTCCATAACGAATTTCTCGTAGCCCATAGCGAGTCCGCCTTCGAGCCAGCCGGCCGTGTGCAGCATGAAGTTGACGCCCGCAACGAGCCCAGCCTGCAGCGCGTTCGCCGCTTCATACCCGGCTTGCGCATCGGGAACCTTGGAGGCCGTAAACCCGCCGGCGCTGCGGAACGGCGTCCCAAGCCGGCGCGCGAGCGCGGCGCTCACATTGATGACAAGCGAAGCCTCGGGCGAGCCGAATGTCGGCGCGCCGGACTGCATCGACATCGACATGACGAAATTGCCGTAAATCACTGGCGCGCCCGGCCGGATCAACTGCGCGAGCGTCATCCCGGCCATGCCCTCAGCGAGCGACTGCGCGGCGACGGCGGCGACCGTGACCGGCGACATGGCGCCGGCGACGATAAACGGCGAAACCATCACCGCCTGGTTATGACGCGCATATGCTTTAAGCGCGCCCACCATCATCGAGTCGAAGGTCATCGGTGAATTGGCGTTGATCAGATTGACCAGGACGCAATTGTCTTCGACGAAGTCCTCGCCGAAAACCAGTTTCGCCATCGCGACCGAGTCTTCGGCCCGCTCCGGCGCCGTTACAGACCCCATGAATGGTTTGTCGGAATATTTGATATGGGAATAAACCATATCGAAATGCCGCTTGTTGACGGGGAGATCGACCGGCTCGCAGATCGTGCCTCCTGAATGATGAAGCGCCGGCGACATGTAGGCGAGTTTCACGAAATTGTGGAAATCCTCGATCGTCGCATAACGGCGTCCGCCTTCCCGGCTGTAGACAAACGGCGGGCCATACGCCGGCGCGAGTACGGTGTGTTTACCGCCGATCACGACGCTGCGCTCGGGGTTGCGCGCATGCTGGGTGAATTCCCGCGGCGCCGACTTCTGGATGATCTCGCGGCACATGCCGCGGGGAAAACGCACGCGTTCCCCATCGGCGCTGGCCCCGCCGGCGACAAGAATCGAAATCGATTCCGGGTCGTCCTTAAAGTCGATGCCGATCTCTTCAAGTATTGTGTCGGCGTTCGACTCGATCTGAGCGAGATCCGCGTCGCCGAGAATTTCATAAGGCGGTATCTCGCGCGTGATATAGGGCGGCGCTTTCGGCGCTGCGGCGGCGCCTGGCCGCCCTTTTCCGCGACGTCCGCCGGTTCTTCCTTCTCTGGCCATCGTCTTCGCTCCTGCCTCTTTTCACTGCGCGCGCGCGCGCCGGCGCCGACGCTGGCTGCGGCCGGAACCGGCCCGCTCGCCGGAACGCGGCGCCGTCGGAAATTTCATGGCTTCAACGAACAGGCTTTGAAACCGCGGCTCGGTCGCCGTTTCAACTTTCTCGATATGTTTGACCGCCTCGATAATGCGCCGCCGTTCGTCGACATTGAACAGCGCCATCGCCGCGCCCATGCCTGCCGCATTGCCGATCGAATGAATTTTCTCCGCCGGCGTATTCGGGATGATTCCGATATCGGCGACATAACGGGAATCAAGGTGCGTTCCGAACGCGCCGGCCAAAAGCACCTCGTCGAATCCTTCACAGTCGAGATATTCCGAAAGCAGGCGCACGCCGGCCGACAACGCCGCTTTCGCGAGCTGGACGGCGCGGATATCGCGCTGCCTGATGAAGATCTGCTTTTCCCGGCTGCCGACCAGAAGATATTTCCAGCTATTGCCGTCTTCCCAAAAGCGCTCCGGCGCGGCGTCCGGAATGAACAATCCCGATTCGTCGATCAGACCGGCGCTGGCGAGCTCGACCATCACTTCGAATATGCCCGAACCGCAAATACCGGTGATCCGGTGGAACGAAAGATCGCCGAGCGAATCGGAAAGCCACTCGTCATGCCCGATGATCTTGAAAGTCGGGTCCTTGGTTTCCTTATCGATCCGCACGCGCTCGATGGCGCCCTGATTGGCGCGGACGCCGGCGCTGATTTCCGCGCCTTCCAGCGCCGGCCCCGTCGGCGATGACGCTGCGGCGACGCGTCCGTTGTGACTGAGAATAATTTCAGCGTTGGTGCCGATATCGACCAGGAGAACTGAACGGCCTTCCATCGACGTCATTTGCGAAAGATAGGCGCCGGTCGCGTCCGCGCCCACATGCCCGCCGATCAGAGGAAAGAAGGAAAAGCGCGCCGCGTCCGAAAGCCCGAGGCCGAATTTGCGCGCCGGCACCTCAAGCCAGTCCTTGATCGCCGGGGGAAACGGCGCCTGTCCCAGCTCCACTGGCGAAATTCCGAGAAATAGATGATGCATGATCGGGTTGCCGACCACGACAATTTCCAAAAGCTGGTTCGGCCCCATCTCGAGCTCGGCGCACGCGTCGGTCAACATTCTCCCGACCTGCTTGCGCACTTCGTCGGTAAGCCTATGTTCCGCGCCCTTGTTGAGCATTACGTAGGACACGCGGCTCATCAGGTCTTCGCCGTATCGGATCTGCGGGTTCATCGCCGCTTTTTCGTAAGCAAGCACGCCGAGCGACAGGTCGTACACATAAAGCGCGATCGAGGTCGAGCCGATGTCGAGCGCGGCGCCGTAGACATTGAACGGCGACGGCGGCCATACGTCGATGATCTCGCAATCGTCACGCACGACGGCGATCAGGGTCCTGTCGTTCTCCGCCAGAATGGACTGCAGCTTGATCAGTCCGCGATGCTTCATTTTCGCTTCGACGCCGAGTTTTCGTAGTTCCCGTATCAGCGCTTCCGCGTCGCTCGGATTGTCTTCCATTGTCGGCGGCGGCAACTGGCACATATGCAGCGTCACCGCCGGATTTAGATCGGTGACGAATTCCGCGCTTTGTTTTGAAATTGAAATTTCATATTCCCGGCTGTCGCTGGGCACTTCGATAACGACGTCGCCCTTTAGCCTGGCGCGGCATGCGAGCCTGCGCCCTTCCGGCAATTCCTCTTCGGCGATCGCCTTCTTTTCGGTCGGCGTCATTCGCGAGAGATGATTTTGCTCGACATTGATCTTGTATTTCGCGTGCCGCCCCGGCTCCAGCTCGACCTGGCATCGCTTGCACAAGCCTTTTCCGCCGCAAATCGACTGCATGTCGACGCCGGCGCGCAGGGCGATGTCATAGATCCTTTCCCCGTCCTCGCCGCGCGCGCGCATGCCGGAAGGCGTGAATATGACCCAGTGCTCTTCAGTCATTCATGCGTCCGTCATCGCAGATCGTCCTCGCGGTAGCCGCAATATTGCGGCAGACCGTCGGTGATTTCGTAATACTCGCCTTTTTCCTCGATAAAGACGTGTCCCTTGACGTCGAGCCCGACGGCGTCATCAAGATTGCCGGGCGCCACCGACAGGGTTGGCCGTTCCGCATGGCGCCAGAACAACAAGGATTTGCACTGCGGACAAAATCCGTACGCCGCGTTTTCGGAAACTGTCGTCCACGACACGTCGCCGTCGACTGTGACGTTTTCGCGTTTCGCCGCTGCGGCTGCGAGATAATGTCCGGTTATCGATCGGCACTGTCGGCAATGGCAGCACCAGATATCTTTCAAGCCGACCGCCTCAAAGCGCACGGCGCCGCAAAGGCACGAGCCCGAATAGCGCTTACGCCCGTCTTCGGCCACGGCGGCGCCCTCCCCGTCCTTCGCCCTGCGCTTCGGCGGGCGGTTCGCGGAACGATCTGATCCAGTTGGCGCAGTTCGCGTCGACGCCGTTCAAAACGTCGGCCGCCTTGACCGCCATCGCCAGCCCGTCATGAAGCGGATTGACGATCGCCGAAGTCATGCCCGCGCCCGCCAGCATCGGCAGAAAGGCGTTGTTGACGGCGTGCCGGTTGGGCAGGCCAAAACCGACATTCGATGCGCCGCAGGTCGTATTGACTTTCAGCTCATCTCGCAGCCGGCGGATCAGGTGAAAAACGTCGCGGCCAGCCGTATTGATCGCGCCAACCGGCATAACGAGTGGGTCGACGACGACGTCTTCCTTTTTGATCCCATGATCGGCGGCGCGTTCGACGATGCGCTTGGCGATTTCGAAGCGTTCGTCGGGATTTTCGGAAATTCCGGTTTCGTCGTTGGAAATGGCGACGACCGCCGCGTTATATTTTTTGACCAGTGGAAGCACGCGCTCCATGACTTCTTCTTCCGCTGTCGTCGAATTCACCAGCGCTTTGCCCTTGTAAACCGAAAGGCCCGCTTCCAGCGCCTCAATAATCGAAGAATCTATCGACAGCGGCGCGTCGACCAGCGACTGTACAAGTTCGACGCATTCGGCGAGAATTTTCGGCTCGTCCGCCAGCGGAACGCCCGCATTCACATCGAGCATCTGCGCGCCCGCGGCGACCTGCGCAAGCGCGTCGCGCTCGACGCGGGAATAGTCGCCATTCTTCATTTCAGCAGCCAGAAGCTTGCGGCCGGTCGGGTTGATCCGCTCGCCAATCATTACAAACGGTTGATCGAAACCAATGACGAGTTCTTTCGCCGCGGAGCTTACGATGGTTCTGGTCATGATTTTCCCTTGCGTTTCATAGCGGCGATATTATCAGCCCTGGTTTACGGCGGCGACGACGCCAATCGTGGTTTCTACCGGTTCGGGCGCCCAAGGTTTGCGGTTTTCGAGCACGCCGGACGCCTTGACGATTTCGCCGACCCATTGTTCCTGTTTGTAAGCCATCAGATGAACGCCGCTGACGCCGGTGATTTCTTTCGCCTTTTGCATGAACTCAACAGCAATCGCCCGGCCCTCGCGTTTCTGATCCTGTGCTCCTTCAATTCGGGCGATGATTTCGTCGGGGATATGCACGCCCGGCACATTCGAACGCAGCCACTTCGCCGTTTTCGCCGACCCAAGCACGCCGACGCCGACCAAAAAGTACGCGTTCTCAGTAAGACCCGCATCGGCGGCGCGTTGCATGAAGCGCTCAAAGCGCGGCATATCGAAACAGTATTGGGACTGAATGAACTCGGCGCCGGCTGCAATTTTCTTGGCGAGCTGATTGACCCGGATGTCGATGGGCGGAACGAAAGGATTGATCGACGCGCCCATGAACAGCCTCGGCGCCGTTTCGAGGGCCCGGCCGCTCAAGAATCGCGATTCATCCCTGAGCGTTCTGATGGTTTGAAGAAGCGAAATGCTGTCGAGATCGAAGACCGGTTTTGCTTCGGGGTGATCGCCGGCGCCAACGTCGTCGCCCGTCAGGCACAGCACGCTGCACACGCCGAGCGCCGCCGCGCCGAGAACGTCGCCCTGAATGGCGATGCGATTTCTGTCGCGGCACGAAACCTGGATGATTGGCGAATAGCCGGCGCGCGTCAGGATCGCGCATACGCCGAGGCTCGACATGTGGCAGTTCGCGCCCGACCCGTCGGTGGCGTTGATGGCGTCCACGTGGCCGTCAAACAAGGTGGCGCGATGCAGCACGTCGTCCGGATCGGCCGAATCCGGCGGCGCGATTTCGGTGGTGACGGCAAAACGCCCGGCGCGCAAGACCCGCTCGAACCGCCCGTGCGAAACATGGCCGGCGCGCAGCGGCAGGGGGTCGCCGGGGTTGGCGCCGTACTCCTCAACGACGGAGACGTCATCGTTTACTGCATCATTCATTGCGCGCCAGCCTCAGCCATGACGACGTACCGACAATGCGATGATCGATGGCGAAATTCACATCGTTGATGGCGTCGCCTTTTTTCATGTGCGCCGCGCCGTTCCACGCCTCGACCCAGACGCAACGCATGTCGGGTTTGACCTCGCACATGCCGTCGTCGCGCACGCCCCCGCAGGGTCCGTTTCGAATTTCCTTCGGGCAGTTCATCGGACAGGTCATGCCGGTCTTCGATAACAGGCATTCGCCGCACATCTTGCAATCAAACATGAATCCCTTGGCCGCCGCCTCGACGGCCGCCACAGGTTTGTCGGCGCGTCTTCCGAACACCCTGTCGACGCTTTTGAGCGTCGCAATCGTCGGGCCGTAGGCGGCGTCGTAAATCCGTTCGAGAAGACGCGCGTGGCGGGTCGCCCAGAGCCTAACCGCATACATGGGAGGGCCTCCCGCCAACGTCGCCCAGCGCTTTGATCGCGCCGGCCAGTTCGCCGTAGCCGACAAATCTGTAGACATATTGAAGGCCAAGGCGCTCGGCCGCCGCCGCGCCCGCTTCCATCAAGCGCGCGTCTTCAGTTTGGGCCAGGTAAACGAGGTTCCTGTAATTGCCGAAATAATCATCCATCAGGTGTGGAAAGCGGTCGAGGCCCAGCCCTTTGATCACCAGCCGGTCGAAATTTTTCACCAGGTAATCGGTCAGAAAGAAGCTGCCGATTTCATTCTCGATTATGTCGTTAAAGAGCGCCGCGCCGGCGAAAAATTCGTAACAATGGGCGCCGTCAAGCCGCGAGGCGCCATAGCGTTCGAGCACGGCGTCGAGCGCGCCGCCTGCGCCACACTCACCGTAAGCGACGAATATGCGATCATAATCCGCCGCGCGCTGCTGTAAAATCTCTTCCACGGCGGGCGCAATTTTTTGCGGCGTATTGTGAAACCCCGCCGGAAGGCATTGCAGCGAGAATCGGTCTTCGGACAACCCTAATGAATCGCGCAGCGCGACAATCTCTTTCGCCAGCGCGCCGCAAGCGACCACAAGGCAGGATGGCCCCGCCTGATCGTGTTCGGCGCGCGCGAACATCAGGAATTCCTTCCCATGAGCGCCTTGGCGAGCTCGGCGCTCATTGCTGCGTCGCGACCGTAAGACGTCGCCCCGATAGCGTCCGCGAATTCCTGATTGAGCGGCGCGCCGCCGACCATGACGGGAAGCTCTTTCATGATGCCGCGCTTGTCGAGCTCTTCGATGACCGTGCCCATATACGGCATGGTCGTCGTCAACAGCGCCGACATTCCCAGAATATTGGGGCGGTGCGTATCAATCGCCTCGAGATAGTTCTCGACCGGATTGTTGATTCCGAGATCGACGACTTCAAAGCCGGCGCCTTCGAGCATCATGCCCACGAGGTTTTTGCCGATATCGTGAATGTCGCCTTTGACAGTGCCGATCACATATTTGCCGACCGTCGACTTGGTTTCGCTCGCCGAAAGGATGGGGCGCAGGAGCTCCATCCCCTTTTTCATGGCCCCGGCGCACTGGAGGACTTCCGGCACGAACAGAATGCCGTCGCGAAAATCGATGCCGACAATGCGCATGCCTTCCACAAGCGCATCGGAAAGGACCATGTTCGCATCCCATTTCCGCTCGAGCAGAATCTGAACGCCTTCATGAACCTCCTCGGCGAGTCCGTCATAAAGATCGTCCTTGATCTGCTCGACGAGATCTTCGTCATTGAGGTCTTTGAGAATGATGTCGTCGTCGCTCATGATCCGTTTCCTGTAAACGCGCGGACGCTTCCCGGGCCTTACGCCAGTCCGAAAATTTCACCGTTATCGTCGCGGCCGATTTCCAGGGCCGCGGGCTTTTTCGGAAGCCCCGGCATAGTCATGATGTCGCCGCAGACGGCGACGACGAAGCCGGCGCCGGCTGCGAGCCGCGCCTCGCGCACTTCAAGCGTATGTCCGATTGGCGCGCCCAGCCGGGTCGGGTCGGTGGAAAAGCTGTATTGCGTCTTGGCGATGCAGACGGGCAGAGTTCCGTAGCCCAGCTTTTCGAACTCTTTGAGGCTGCGCGCCGCCGCCGCGCTTAGCGCAATTCCAGCGGCGCCGTAAATTTCGCGCGCGACGGTCTCGATCTTGTCGGCGAGCGGCATATCGTCCGGATAGAGAAGGTCGACGTCCGGCGCGCCCTCGTCAAGTTGCGCCATGACGGTTTCGGCGAGCGCGACAGCGCCCTCGCCGCCGTCGGCCCAGTGCTTTGCAATGGCGCAACGCACGTCCAGCTCTGCGCAAAGTCGTTCGATTACGGCGAGTTCTTCGTCGTTGTCCTTGACAAAATGGTTGACGGCGACGACCGGGCGAATGCCGTATTTCTTTAAATTTTCGACATGGCGGGAAAGGTTCTCGGCGCCGCGCTCAACCGCCTCCGGATTCGGGGCGCCGAGATCGCTCTTGGCGACGCCGCCCTGCATTTTCAGCGCCCGGATGGTTGCAACCAGCACGACCGCATCGGGCCGAAGGTCCGATTGCCGGCATTTGATGTCGAGGAATTTTTCCGCTCCGAGATCGGCGCCGAAGCCGGCTTCCGTGACCACGACGTCGGCGAGGCGTTGGGCCGTTTGAGTCGCCATTACCGAATTGCAGCCATGAGCGATATTGGCGAACGGTCCGCCATGGATGAACGCGGGGTTTCGCTCGATGGTCTGCACCAAATTGGGCTGCAGCGCGTCTCTGAGCAGCACCGCCATGGCGCCGTCTGCGCCGATGTCACGGGCAGTCACCGGAGATTTGTCGTAGCGCCGCGCCACGATGATGTCGCCGAGTCTGCGCTTGAGGTCGGGGAGATTAGTCGCCAGGCACAACACCGCCATGATTTCCGAGGCGACGGTGATGTCGAAGCCGTTCTCGCGCGGCACGCCGTGGGCCGGCCCGCCGAGACCGACATTGATATTGCGCAGGGCGCGGTCGTTCATGTCCACGACCCGGCGCCAGGTCACCCGGCCGGGATCGATATTTTCCTCGTTACCCCAGTGCAGATGATTGTCGAGCATCGCCGAAAGCAAAGAATGCGCCGAGGTAATCGCGTGAAAGTCGCCGTTGAAATGGAGGTTGATGTCCTCCATCGGCAGGACCTGCGCCCGGCCGCCGCCGGCCGCCCCGCCCTTCATCCCAAAACAAGGGCCCAGCGAGGGTTCGCGCAGGCAAACGATCGACTTGACGCCAATCCTGTTGAGACCGTCGCTGAGTCCGACGCTTGTCGTCGTCTTGCCTTCCCCCGCCGGCGTCGGGGTGATCGCAGTGACCAGGACGAGTTTGCCTTTCGGGCGATCGGTCAGAGATGCGATAAAGTCCAGCGACAGTTTCGCCTTGTAATGCCCGTAGGGAACGAGCGCCCACGCCGGCGCCTCAAGCCGCTCCTCGGCGAGCGTCAGGATCGGAGCCATTTTCGCGGCGCGCGCGATTTCGATATCAGGCGCGCCGGGCGCAGGCAGCAGATCATACGCCATATCGCCGTCCCTGTTCGTGTGCCCGCAAGCGCTCCTCCGCATCCTGCGAAGGACTGCATGCGTCCTGTGCTGAGCGAATCATGCCCATGCTTTTTCGCCGGGACTTTTCCAAAAGCGACGCCGCCTTGCGGAAAACCGTCACCATGAGGAACGAAATCGTGAATCGACCTTTTTCAGGACAAGTCCGGCCCTTTAACTATTCGCCCCGGTCGGCGCCCGCCTCATTGCTCCCATTTCCGCCGCGTTGACGACCGGCCTTTTGGCGATGCAATCATGGGCGAGTCTTGCTAGGCTGACCTTCGGCGCAACCAAGAGGCTGGCGCGGCGCGATGTTCGGCAACCCCACACAACGCGAACCGCAACGGGTAGAATTCCTGCTGTTGCCGAACTTCTCGATGATGGCCTTCACCTCATCGGTCGAGCCGTTGCGCGCGGCCAACCGGATGAGCGGCAAGGCCCTTTATGAATGGCGCACAGTCAGCGCGAACGGCGAAGCGGTGACGGCGAGCAATGGCGTCAAAACGACGCCCGACGGCTCGATACAGGACCCGATCAACGCCGACGTATTATTTGTCTGCGCTGGTCTGCAGGCGCAAGATTTCAACGACCGGAAAACCATAAGCCGCCTGCGCGACTATGCCCGCGCCCGCGCAGCACTGGGCAGCGTCTGCACCGGCAGCATCGCGCTTGCTAAGGCGGGCCTCTTGGACGGCTATCGCTGCACCATCCACTGGGAGAATGTGGAGGGGTTTGTCGAAGCTTTTCCCGACCTCGACGTCACCGCGACCCTGTTCGAGATCGACCGCGACCGGTTTACCTGTTCGGGCGGCACGGCTCCGCTCGACATGATGATTTACTCGATTTCCGAGGATTACGGGCGAACGCTCGCAATCAACGTCGCCGAACAGATGCTGCATAATTTTGTGCGCCAGCCGCACGATCACCAACGCATGTCCATCCAGCACCGGACCGGCATCACCCATCCCAAGTTGCTGGCGGCGATCGCCTATATGGAAGCCTATATCGAAACGCCGGTGCCTGTCGGCGACATCGCGCGCTCGGTCAACGTATCTCCGCGCCAGCTCGAACGGCTATTCCGCAATGCGCTGAACAAGACGCCGACGCGGTATTATCTTGAACTGCGGCTGCAAAAAGCAAAACTGCTGCTGGCCCAGACGACGATGCCCGTCCTGCAGATCGCAGTGGCGACGGGCTTCACATCGGCTGCGCATTTTGCGAGCGCGTTTCGCAACTATTTCGGCCATCCGCCAAGCGCAGAGCGGAATTTCAGCGGGGGTCAAGCTGCAACCGCCTAAACGGCGGCGGTCGCCTCGTCGTCGCCGCTTCGCGGATCGATTTCGAATACGGCCGGCGACGTGCGCGGCACGGGAACGTAATCCGCCTGTTCATCGGCCGGAACAGCCGGGCTGCCAAGAATGCGATAAAACCCGAATGCAAAGAGCAAGCTGTGAACGCCGGCTGTATAAGCGAACAACGCCGCCGGACCCGTCGCATCCATCAGCAAGGGCGCAATCGCCGCCCCGGCGATAGAGCCGACGCCGTAAACGAGCAGCAATCCGCTGCTGATTGAGACGAATTCATCCGCTTCCGCGTGGTCGTTGGCGTGCGCCGCGCTCAAGCCGAATATCGGCATCGCGAAGACGCCGTACAGCGCGCCGCCAAGCAGAAGGAGAGTCGGCGACGCCACGCCAACCGCGCTCAGGAACGCGCCGCTCGCCGCGGCGGCCGCGCCGGTCCAGAGCAGAACTTTCCGACGGTCCAACAGATCCGATAGATAGCCGATCGGCCATTGCGCCAGCGCGCCGGCGACAATCGCAACGCTCATGAACATCGCAACCATCTCGAGATCAAATCCCAATTTCTGCACATAAACCGGACCGAGCGCCCAGAACGCCCCGTTCGCCATGCCGACGCCGAGCACGCCAGCGGCGGCGAAGGGCGAAATGCGAAAAAGCTTCGCCACGTTAAGCCGCGTCTGCGTCAACGGCTCCGGCGCGATCGATTTGGTCATGGCGACCGGCACAATCGACAGGGTAATAAGAATCGACACAAGTGAGAAAAGAGCGAACCCTTCCGGCGGCGCCAGCGTCAGAAGAAATTGGCCGACCGTCATCGCGACCAGATCGACGATACGGTACACGGACAGCACCTTGCCGCGATCGCGGTTGCCGCATTTTTCGTTGATCCAGCTTTCGACGATCATATAGAGCCCGGCGAAACAAAAGCCGGTCAGCAGCCGCAACGCCAGCCACAGGACGATATGGACGGAAAGCGCATAGATCAGCGCCGCCGCCGCCGCCATGGCCGCCAAGGCGCCGAACGTACGGATGTGACCGGCGCGCGCAACCATCGACGGCGCGATCAGACAGCCGGCGATGAAGCCCACATAATAGGTCGACATCAGCAGCCCGATCACGGGCAACGGGAAGTTTTCAAGATTAGCCCGGACCGCGACGAGCGTGCCCTGAAGGCCGCCGCCAGCGAGCAGGATCGCCGCCGAGGCGAGGAGGGCCGCCAGGGAGAGAAGCATTGGCCGCATGGAAATGCCGGAAACTTGAAACGCAGCGCCGAACAATTCGGTCCGCGATTCGCCCCCTATCACGCGTTTTCGCCGCGCGCCATCGGTTTTTGACGATCTTGTGCGGAAGAACTCTTAGGGCCCGCGCACATCATCGCAGCTACGATCTAAGGGGACGCGCCTTCCTCCTCGCTACGGAACGTGTCCTGCAGCCGGCGCTGCCGGCGTCGAGCCTCATGAAGCCCCTTGACCACGCCAACGCACATGACGGCGACAACGATCATGAACGGCAGGCCTGTGACGTTCGCCCCCGATTGCAGCGATCGAAGCCCGCCGCCAAGCAGGAGCGCGATGGCCACCGAGCCGACAATGCCCACCCAGAACACGCGCTGAAGCTTGTGCGTGTCGATCTTGCCGCCAGCCGCAATCGTGTCCAGAACCAGCGCGCCGGAATCCCAGGACGTTACGAAAAATATCAGAACCAGCGTTATGCCGATAACCGACGTTATCTGCGTCAGCGGCAATTCTTCGAGCATGAAAAACAGTTTGAGCGGCAGCTTCGCTTCTGCGGCGCCGTTATAGCCATGTGTAACGATCTGATCGATCGCCACTGTCCCGAACGCGGTGAACCAGAAGGTCGATACGATCGAAGGCACAAGCAGAACATAAAAGACAAATTCGCGAACCGTACGGCCGCGTGAAATCCGCGCGATGAACATGCCGACAAACGGCGCCCAGGCCGTCCACCATGCCCAGTAGAATATGGTCCAGTCGTGATAGAACAATTTGTCCGAGCGCCCGAACATATTCGACAATGCCGGCAGCTTGCCGATATAGGCGGCGATATTTTTTGGAAAATCGAGCAGGATCATAACCGTGGGGCCTGCGGCCACCACGAACAGGCACAGCATCGCCGCGAGCGCCATATTGATTTCACTAAGCCGCCTGACGCCTCTGTCGAGCCCGAGAAAGAGCGACAGCAGCGTTATCGACGCAATTACGAAGACTAGAATGACCTGATTGACGGCGTTGATTTCGAGGCCGAATAGAAAATTCAACCCGGCCAGGGATTGCTGGGCGCCAAACCCAAGCGACGTCGCCAGGCCGAATACGGTGGCCACCAGGGCGACGCCGTCGATGACGTTGCCGAGCGTTCCCCAGACGAGATCGCCGAAAATCGGATAAAATCCCGAGCGGATCGTCAGCGGCAAGCCGAAATTGTAACTGAAGAGCGCCAGCGCCAGCCCGACGATCACATAGACAGCCCACGGATGAAGCGTCCAATGGAAAATCGTTGCCGCCATTCCTAGCTGTTTAGACGCGGCCGCGTCGCCGGGAGCCCCGCCCAACGGCGAATAGCTTGCCGGGCCGCCCGCATCTGCGGCGAAGGAGGCTGAAAAATGCGAGATTGGTTCGCTGACGCCAAAAAAAACCAGGCCGATTCCCATGCCTGCGGCGAAAAGCATCGCGAACCAAGCCATATAGCCAAAATCCGGTCGGGCGTCCGGTCCGCCGAGACGGACCGATCCGTACGGCGAAACGATTAGCGCAATCGAAAAAAGAACGAAGAAATTTGCGAGGGACGCCATCAGCCAGCCGAAGCGCGACGTGACGATGTTCAGCGCTTCCTCGAATATCGCGGCCGCCTGCTGTTGAAAGGCCAGCGTAAATACGACGAGAACGATGATGAGGATGGATGCAACGAAAAAGACGGGGTTATGAACCTCGAATCCGAAGAAGCGCACATTATGCTGACCGACTTCATAGTCGGTTTCGTATTCATTCGCCATTTCAGAGAAGATCCCTTTTTCGTTCAAGCAAACCTGCACATCGCCTGATCGCCATTCATCGCGTCCGAATCGAAAAGACAGCGCCCGATCGCCGGGCGACCATAACGCGACTGACCTGTCTCATCAAACAGGCGTCCGAGCGAAGCCGGCTCGTCCAAGCGCGTCCAAGCCAAAATTCGTCCGTTTCGAGAACTC
This sequence comes from Parvularculaceae bacterium, assembly GCA_046756245.1. GTDB lineage: Bacteria > Pseudomonadota > Alphaproteobacteria > Caulobacterales > Parvularculaceae. The sequence continues at coordinate 25,579 of JBHHVZ010000007.1, read as the reverse complement.
CCGCGCATCATCAAGACGAGCGCGGTTCAAAAATCGCGCTTGTAGATTTCCCGCGTTGTCCTGCAAAGCAGCATTTCTTCAAGCCAGGGAATTCTGCGGCAAAGATCGGGCATAACCTCATCGCGCAGAATGCCGCGGCATGCATCAGCCAGCTTTTGTGCGGCGGCGCCCAGACTGTTTTCGCGCGCAATCAAGGTTATATGGCGGTAGAACCCGCCGCGCTTGATCGGCGCGATCTTGAGTTTCTCGATCAAATCGGGACGCTGCAAAAGGCAAAGGGGCGTCGTTATGCCCCAGCCCAATCCGTCGACGACGGCTGAAACCTGACCGACCGAGTTGTCAAATTCTACGGTCTCGTGAAAATGCAGACGCAGCCTGTTGAGCTGCGTTTCAGTCTGACGCCCGGCCGACGATCGCAATGAAAACCTTACGAGCTCCATGCTTTTCAGATGCGGCCCAAGCTGGGTCGAGCCCGTATAGGACTTGGGAAAAATAAGCACATACGGCTCGCTGAAGATCGAATGGCGTTCAAGGCCCGATATGTCGGTAATATTGCTGTCTTCCGTGATGATTACGTCAACCGCATGCGAAAGAAACGCATCCCGGTGGGAGGCCGTCAGCCCGCTCCAGATCCGCCAGCAATCCGAAAGCGCCTGCTGTTTGCGAAAAAGCTTTGGTCCGACGAGATTGGCGAGACTTTCCGGCATCGCCACGGTGAGCGTTGCAAGCTGTTTGCGGCTGGCGTCCGACGCTTCCAGATACGCTTCCAGCGTGTCGTTGAGAATCTGCCGGCCCCTCTTCAACAGAGCCCGCCCGGCTGCAGTAAGGACGATCGGCCGCACGGAGCGATCGAACAGGCGCCCGCCGACGGCCTCTTCCAGCGCCGCGATGGTCTGAGAGACTCCGGACTGGGTCATGCCGAGCGCTTTCGCGCTCTGCGTCATGCCTCCCTGTTCGGCGGTTACGACGAAAACCTGCAGCGAACGCAGGTCGAAATTGTGCGGCGTCTTCATTGACATTTCCCCCACATGGCTCGACCGGCGGCCTTTATGCCTACAGGAAACTATTGGCCAAAACGCCGGATCAACGCAATATAAAATGCTCGCAATCGGCGGATCCGCTGGATTTACGACGATTTTTCGCCGGAAGGATCGCGCCTGCGAGCGTCGTCGTCGCCGGACAGCGCTGATATCGACTCATGGTCAAATTATCGAACTAATGTCTCATCCGTACGTAAACGGATGAAAATGGCGCGACGATTCCGTTCTTTTCCGCCGACGAATGGCGGTCGAACGTCCGCGCGCTTCGGCGCCTTCGCAGGCGGCGCGAACATGCCGCAGATGGCTGAGGCGACCGTTGAAACTTGCGCCGACCGGAAATTCCCCATTGCTTGATGCGTGTGGCGTTGCAGACGATTTTTTTCTGTTGTGAATTTGCAACAATGCAGATCCGTACCGCCATGTTTCGACTTTTTTCTATGTGGAAGAGATCAAACGAAACATCAACGACTTGAATTCCTTTCATAAGTTATTATTATAGTAGCTTTCCGCCAAGCCGCTACGCCTTTTGTTCCAATACGAAGCTCGTTACCATTTAATCTTAGTCATCGAGCGCGCGACTGAGCGGTTTTGCGCGGATGCAGCAATGTAGCCGCCTGATCGTTTCAGGAAGCATGCGCAATTGTACGCATCTGCGCACGGTTCTGCGTTCTTTTGGTGAAGGCTGTTCTGAACAGCGCAATTTTCTAGCGGAGGGGTAAGATCCGATGAAACGATATTTAGCCGGCGCTTCGACAATCGCAGTCGCGGCCGCCATGAGTTCCGCGGCAGTCGCACAGGTCGATCAGATCGTCGTCACCGCCACCAAACGATCGGAAAACGCGCAAGACATTCCTGTCGCCGTGCAGGCGCTCGGCGGCGGCGAGCTAGACGAGCTGAGGGTGGATAACTTCACCGATTATCTCGTTCAACTGCCGGGCGTCACAGCAGGCGGCAGCGGCCCGGGCCAGAACACGATCTACATTCGCGGCGTCGCCTCGACGACACCGAACCTGACGACCGCCGGCGTCGCCGGCCTCGCGCCGAACGTCGCGCTCTATCTTGACGAACAGCCGCTCTCCCAGCCGGGCCGAAACCTCGACGTCTACGCCGTCGACCTTCAGCGCGTCGAAGTGCTCCCCGGCCCGCAAGGAACGCTGTTCGGCGCGAGCTCCCAAGCGGGCACAATCCGCTTGATCACCAACAAGCCGAAGATCGGCGAGTTTGAAGCGATCGGCAACGCAAGCGTCTCGTTCACGGAAAGTGGCGAGATGAGCGACAAGGTCGAGGGCGTCATCAACGTGCCGGTCTCGGACAATTTAGCCGTGCGGGCCGTCGCTTATGTCGACGATCGCGGCGGCTATATCGACAACGTGCAGGGCGTGCGCGACGCCTCCGAATCGGCGCGCTTCCGCCCGGCCGGCACGGTGCGCGACAACGGCGTCCCGGTATCGGCGCAGCGCGCGGGTTTTCAGTCAACATTGCCGCTCGATCAGGTGACTTTCCTTCAGGCGAATAACAGCGACCGCGTCGAAGAGGATTTCAACGATACGACCTATGCCGGTTTTCGCCTGAGCGCGCTTTACGCAATCAACGACGACTGGACCTTGACGGTCGGCCATGCCCGTCAAAACATTGAGTCCGAAGGCGTGTTCTTCGTCGATCCGGAACTTCCAGGCCTGAAAATTCAGCGCTTCGAAGAAGACGAGATCGAGGACGATTACAACAATACGAGCTGGACGCTCGAAGGCCGCATCGGCGCGCTCGAAGCACTCTATACCGGCGCATACACCGATCGCGACGTCGACCAACGGGTGGATTATTCCGATTACCTCTTTGTTGGCCAGTACCTGCCCTATTACGTCTGCGACAGCACGGTCACCTATCCGTCCTACAACGTCTTCTACAGCCTGCCGCAAGACATACCTGCCGGCACCTGTCAGGCGCCGAACCTGTTCGTTGATTCAACGACGGAAACTCAGGTTTTCACGCACGAACTGCGCTTCAACACGCCGGCCGAACACCGGCTGCGGGCCACGGTCGGCGCGTTCTACAGCGATCTCGAGATCAAGGAGCGCAACGACTTCAACTATCCGGGATCGACGAGCGCGCTCGTCTTCGGGTCAATCGGCTTTTCGGAGAACTTTCCGCAGGACACCGGCTTTTTCTCCGATCCCGGCCCGTTCCCAAACGGCGTCATCTTTCGTAACGATGTAAAGCGAACGGACGAACAGCTTGGTTTTTTCGGCGAAGTGAACTTCGATCTCGTTCCGGACACGCTGACCCTGACGTTCGGAACGCGCTACTTCGACATCGAGGTCGACTTCGAAGGCAGTGCGAACGCATCGTTCTGTAACAGCTTCCAGCCGGACGCCGACGCTTTTGGAACGGACATCAGCGACCTTTACAATGGGGACGGGTTGTTCACCTTCATCGGCGACTGCGCGCGCTCGGCGACACTGCCGGTAACGTTTAACGTCGCCGACAACCAAACGCCTGCTGAAATTTTAGCTGCTCTAATCGCCGCGGGCGACGGGTCCGCAACGCTGGGACAGGCTAACCAGATCTTCAACGCACTGCGCGCGCCGGACAAGGCCAAGACGGACGGCTTTATTTTCAAAGGCAATGTGAGCTGGACGCCGACTGATGGCATCCTGCTTTATGCAACGTTCTCGGAAGGTTTTCGTCCCGGCTTGCTCAACAGGCCCGGCGGCGCTGGCGGACCAGGCAACTTTACGGTGCCGTTCGAACTCGACACCGACGACGTGACGAATTACGAGATCGGCTGGAAGATGAATATTTTCGGCAACCAGCTTCAGTTCAATGGCGATGCATTCTTTGTCGAGATCGAACGCCTTCAGACGACGATTTTCGACCCCAGCATCACCAATCTGTTCTTCTCGGACAATGCGGCGGATGCGGAAGTTTACGGCGTCGAGTCGAGCTTCATCCTGGCGCCGGAAAACATTCCAGGCCTGACCGTCACCGGGGCGTTTTCAATCCTCGATACGGAAATCACCAAGGTGATCACGCCGACCGGCGACGTCACCAAGGGCGCCGAACTCGCCTTTGCGCCGACATTCCAGAGCAACATACGGTTCCGTTATGAATGGGATGTCGGGACGGACTATCTGGCTCACGTGATGCCGCAGATCGTCTACTCAGGAAAGCAGCGCAGCGACATTATCGAAATCAACGATGCGCCGGTCGACAACTGGGTTACGTTCGGCCTTTCGGCCGGGCTAACGGCCGAGCAATGGTCGTTCGAAATCTTCGGCGACAACCTCACCGACAAGCGCGGCGAACTCAGCAACAACTTCGTGTTCGACAGGGAGCGCGTCACGGTTATTCGACCACGGACGATTGGCGTACGCGTAGGATTCCGCTACTAGACGCCTGTTGTATAAAATCACTGGCTCGTGATATGAGAAGCGCCCCCTCCGTAGGGGCGCTTCTTTTAGGAGTATTGCGTTGGCGGAATCCGACAGGAATTACGAAGAAAAGCTGAAATCCGCACAGGCCCGGATCTTCGAAAAGCAGTTCGAGCGCGCGCTGCAGGAACTCGCCGAAATCCTGGCCGAGGCGCCGGACACGGCTGACGCGCTCTATATGAGCGCAGTCAGCGCGCGTTATCTCGGCAGGCATGAGGACGCCAGAACTTTTCTCGACAGGCTGAAAGCCGTCGCCCCTGAATACGGCCGCGCCTACCAGGAGGAAGGGCACCTTTTCCGCGCCATCGGCGACGCCGTAAGCGCGCTCAATGCCTTTCGACGGGCCTGCTACTTCAACCCGGCGCTCGAAGCGAGCTGGCGCGCGCAGGCCGACATCCTGCAATCGACGGGCCGCACGGGCGAAGCCGGACACGCGCGCGAACAGGCCGACCGCCTCGCCGGACTGCCCAAGGAAGTCGTCGCCGTCACGAACCTCATACATGAGGGGCGGCTGCTGAAGGCCGAAAAACTGTGCCGCGCTTTCCTGCAGAAAAACCCGCGCCATGTGGAAGCGATGCGCCTTCTCGCCGATATCGGCGTGCGGTTCAGCGTTCTCGACGACGCAGAGTTTTTGCTGGAAAGCGCCGCCGAATTCGAGCCTGACAATCTGCAGGTTCGCCTCGATTACATTCAGGTCTTGAGAAAGCGACAGAAATACGATGCTGCGCTTGAACAGTCGCGCCGGCTCTATGAGCGCAATCCGTCCGACCCCGTTTTTCAATCGCATTACGCGATTGAGTCGATGCACTGCGGCGATTTCGAGCGCGCCTTTGATTTATTTGACAAGGTTCTCGAGAAGCTGCCCGGCGACCCGGCGACGCTGACCTCGCGTGGTCACGCGCTCAAAACCTATGGGCGTTATGAAGATGCCGTGGAATCCTATCGCGCCGCCTTTCGCACGGCGCCCGACTTCGGCGACGCCTATTACGGTCTCGCCAACCTCAAGACCTACAGATTCACCGATGAAGAAGTGGATCTGATGCAAAAGCAGGAGGCGAACGAGCAGCTCAATTACGGCAGCCGCATTCAGATCTGCTTTTCACTCGGCAAGGCGTTCGAAGACCGCAGCGATTACGAATCGTCTTTCCGGTATTACGAGCGCGGCAATGACTTGAAACACGTCCAGTGCCGCTATGACGCCGACCAGATGGAAGAGGAGCTGCGTCTGCAGGCCGAAGTCTGCACCGAGGCGCTTTTCGAAAAGCAGGGCGGCAAGGGGTTTTCCGCGCCCGATCCCATCTTCATCCTCGGCCTGCCGCGCGCCGGGTCGACCCTGCTCGAACAGATTCTCGCCTCGCACAGCCAGGTGGACGGGACGCTCGAGCTCCCGAACATCCTGGCGCTGTCCCACCGTCTGAGGCGGGGCAAACGCAAAAACGGACAACCGCCCTATCCCCAGATTCTGAACGATCTGAGCGAAGAGCAATTGAACCAGTTCGGCCGCAAGTTCATCGAGGACACGCGCGTGCATCGCCAGGGCGCGCCTTTCTTTATCGACAAGATGCCGAACAATTTTCGCCATATCGGGCTCATTCACCTGATCCTGCCCAATGCGAAAATCATCGACGCAAGGCGCGCGCCCCTCGCATGCTGTTTCAGCGGATTCAAACAGCTCTTCGCGGAAGGGCAGGAATTCACCTACGGGCTTGAACAGGTCGGCCGGTATTACCGCGATTACGTCGAACTGATGCGGCACTGGGACCGGGTTCTCCCCGGCAAAATTTTGCGCGTTCAGTATGAAGACGTCGTCGCCGATCTGGAGACGCAAGTGCGCCGCATCCTCGATTTCTGCGGACTGGAATTCGAAGACGCCTGCGTCGAATATTACAAGACTGAACGCGCCGTGCGCACAGCGAGTTCGGAACAGGTGCGCCAGCCCATCAACACCAAGGGACTCGAGCCCTGGCGGCCGTTCGAACCCTATCTCGATCCGCTGAAAGAGGCGCTCGGCGACGTATTGATCGATTATCGCCAATAAAAAAGGGCGCCGACAGCGTGCGCGCCAACATGCAAAGCCGTCACGACCACTCCGCCGCCGCCTTTTCGATCAGCCCCAGAAAGTACGGCGCGAACGACCGCCACAATTCCACATAAAACGTTTGTTCAGCCTCGCGAAAAAGCACGATCTGCGCGCGTTCGAACACCGTTCGAGTCGCCTTGCCGACCGGAAAACGCTCCAACGACAGGTCGAGCGGACAGCCCGTATTGAGAACCCGAGCCGCCAGCGCGCCCGCAATCGACACGCCGACATTACGGTGCGAGATATCGACAAAGCTGAACGGGATCGTCTTTGCCGCTTCCTGAAACCCCTTGCGCCGCTCTTCACGCATTTCAATCGGGCTTATCAACAGCCATTCGTCCGGCCCGAGGCAGAACTGCATGTCGTCGCCGTCGATGATCGTTTCGCCGATTTTCGCCGGAAGCGCGATCCCGGTTTGAGAAACGAGCGCGACGCGATGGTCCGGCTTCACACGGAGCGAAAAGCGCGCGCGCTCCGGTGCGAGCGTCACGATCAACGCCTCCGACTGCCGCTCGAAAACGGGTTGGTTCGACACGCCCTGATCGATGCTCAGCATCGCCGTGTCCGCATCATTCGACATTGATCCGCTCCCCTTGCGGGTCATAAAAACAGGTTCCGCATATTTTCACCTTGAGAGTCGCGTCCGGCATGGGGACGTAGACGCTTTTACCCTCGAGCGCCCTTCCGTCCTTGACGAGCGCCAGCGCGATCGACCGATTGAGCGCCGCGCTCCAGTAGGACGATGTCACATGGCCGATCATCTCCATAGGGACCGGCTGGTCCGGCGTCGCGACGATCTGCGCGCCCTCTTCGAGAACCACACTGGGATCGTCGGTCATGAGGCCGACAAGCTGCTTGCGCCCCGACGCGACGAGATCGGGACGCGCCAGCGAGCGCTTGCCGACGAAGTCGCGTTTTTTCCTGCCGACCGCCCAGGACAGGCCGGCGTCATCGGGCGTTACTGTGCCGTCAGTGTCCTGACCGACAATGATGAAGCCTTTCTCTGCACGTAAAACGTGCATCGTCTCGGTGCCGTAGGGCGTGACGTCGTATTCGCGGCCGGCCTCATAGAGGATTTTCCAAAGCGCTTCGCCGTAATGGGCAGGGACATTGACTTCAAAGCCGAGCTCGCCAGTAAAGCTCACGCGAAAAAGACGCGTTTCAATTCCGCAGATCCTGCCTTCGCGCACAGCCATATGCGGAAACGCATCCGGCGACAGGTCTATGTCTTCGACGAACGGCGCAAGAACCTTTCGCGCGTTCGGACCGTTGAGCGCGATCACCGCCCATTGTTCGGTGATCGACGTCAGCCACACGTCGAGATCCGGCCATTCAGTCTGTAGATAGTCTTCCATGACGGCGAGAACGCGCGGCGCGCCGCCGGTTGTCGTTGTCACGTGGAAGCGGTCTTCGGCGAGACGTCCGACGACGCCGTCATCCATGATATAGCCGTCCTCGCGCAGCATCAGCGCGTAGCGGCAACGCCCAACGCCGAGTTTCTTCCATGGATTGGTGTACATGCGGTTCATGAACTCGGCCGCATCGGGGCCGACCACTTCGATCTTGCCGAGCGTCGAGGCGTCGAAAATGCCGAGCGAAGCCCGCGTCGCGGCGCATTCGCGCGCTGTCGCCGCGCGCATGTCTTCGCCGCTCTGTGGGAAATAGCGCGCGCGCCGCCACAGCGACACCGGTTCGAACACGGCGCCGTTCGCTTCCGCCCAGGCGTCGACCGGCGTCTTCCGAAGCACGTCGAAATGATCCGCCGCATTGTTTCCGGCGAGCGCGCCGAAGGTCGACGGCGTGTAGGGCGGCCGGAAGGTGGTCAGTCCAACCTCTTCGACCGGCCGCCCCAGCAGGGTCGAGGCGATTTGCAGACCGTTGAGATTGGAGGTCTTGCCCTGATCGTTGGCCATGCCGGTCGTGGTGTAACGTTTGACGTGCTCGATCGATTTAAAGCCTTCGCGGATGGCGAGCTTGATGTCTTTCGCAGTGACGTCGTTCTGAAAATCGACAAACGCCTTGGTGCGCGGTTCGTCACGGCCGGAAGGCGGCGACTCGACAACGGTTCCCGACCAGGCGCCGCGTTCGACGACGTCATAGCCGCGCGGCGCGCCGCCCGCTTCCGCGCCGCCCTCAAGCGCGCGTTTGAGACCGAAATCGCCGTTGCAGGCGCCGGCGCAGACCGCGTTTTCATTCGCGACGTCAGGCGCATAAGCGCCGATATCCTCGCGCCAGACCAGCGATCCTCTCGCGTGCGACCAGAGATGCACGCTCGGCGTCCAGCCGCCCGACATGAGAACCGCATCGCAGCGAATCTTCCGGGCCGGGCCGGCCTTGCCGTTCTGAATCGGTCCGACGCTCACCTCTCTGACGCGGAATCGGCCGGTTGTCCCCGTCGCCGTCGAACCGGTCATTACTTCAATGCCGCGGCGTTCGGCTTCGGTAAGCAGATTCGCGCCTACGGAAGCGCGGGCGTCGACGATTGCGGCGATGCGGATATTGGCGTCCGACAGATCGAACGCCGCGCCATACGCGCTGTCATGCGACGTGACCACGGCGGCGTTGTCGCCGACGGCGACGCCATAGCGGTTGAGATAGGTCTGCGCCGCCGAGGCCAGCATGATCCCGGGGCGGTCATTGTCGGCGAACACCAGAGGGCGCTCGATTGCGCCCGTCGCCAGAACAACTTTCCCCGCCCGCACCTTGCGCAACCGCTCGCGCGGCTTTTGCGTGCCGGCTTCGGCTTCGTGATCGGCGAGCCGTTCAATGAGACCGAGGAAATTATCGTGATAATAGCCGATGACGGTGGTGCGCGGCAGCACCGTGACATTCTCCCGGCCGTGAAGCGCTTCGAGACTCTGTTCGAGCCACGCCCACGCCGGTAGGCCGTCGATCACGGCTTCGGGCATGGATACGAGCCCGCCGCCTGGCTCGGCCTGTTCGTCGGCGAGGAAGACGCGCGCGCCGCTTTCCGAGGCCGCGAGAGCTGCGGCGATCCCCGCCGGCCCGGCGCCGGCGATGAACACCTCGCAGTGATCGTATGTACTGGAATAGACGTCCGGATCGGGCGCTTTCGGCGCCGGTCCGAGCCCGGCGGTGCGCCGGATCATCGGTTCGTATACGGAATCCCAGAACGATTTCGGCCACATGAAGGTTTTGTTGTAAAACCCGGCCGGCAGCAGCGGCGCCAGACCATCGCTCATCGAAACGAGATCGAATTTGAGCGACGGCCAGTAATTCTGGCTGCGAACGGTCAGCCCGTCATAGAGTTCGACTGCGGTTGCGCGCACATTAGGCGTTGCGCGCGCCGGACCGCGGTCATGGGTGACGAGCGCGTTAGGTTCTTCGACGCCGGCGCCGAAAATTCCCCGCGGGCGGTGATATTTGAATGACCGCCCGACGAAATGCACGCCGTTGGCGAGCAGCGCCGAGGCCAGCGTGTCGCCTTTAACACCTTCATATTCTTTCCCGTCGAAGGTGAATGTGACGGGCGCTTGCGCATCGACCCGCCCGCGGCCGGTTCTGCGAAATCCGGTCATTTCTGCAGCTCCGCAATTTCGCGCTCGGAAGGTTTCGGTTCGCCGGTGTTGTAAGTGATCAGAAATTTGTCGGTGACGGTGTTGCGCACGGCGTTGAAATAGCGCGCGCAGCCATGGGCGTGAATCCAGCGCTCAAAATGAACGCCGCGGCTGTTCGAGCGGACGAACAGATAGTCCGCCCATTCCTCGTCGCTCAGCGCCGAAGGATCGTCCGGGCGGGCGATGTGGGCTTCGCCACCATAGGCGAATTCGACTTCGGGGCGCTTCTCATCGCAATAGGGACAGTGAATGAGGATCATAACGAACGCTCGTTAATGGGCGACAGCGGCGGCGGCGGCTTCATCGATCAGCCGGCCGGTGGTGAACCGTTCCAGCGTGAACGGCGCGTTGATCGGATGCGGCTCGTCTTTGGCGATGGTGTAGGCGAGAAGATCGGCGGCGCCGGGCGTCGCCTTGAAACCGCCGGTGCCCCAGCCGCAATTGACGTACAGACCCTTGACCGGCGTTTTGCCGAGAATGCAGGAACGGTCCGGCGTTACATCGACGACGCCCGCCCAGGTCCTGAGCATCCGCATGCGTTTGAAGATCGGGAAAATCTCGCAGATCGAGGCGAGCGTATGCTCGATGATGTGCAGCGCGCCGCGCTGACTGTAGGAGACATATTGATCGGTGCCGGCGCCGATGACGAGTTCGCCCCTGTCGGACTGGCTGATATAGGCGTGCACCGAATTCGACATGACGACGCAGGGGAACACCGGCTTCACGGACTCTGAAACCAGCGCCTGCAGCGGAAAGCTTTCGAGCGGAAACCGCAAACCCGCCATGTTCATGATGATCGAGGAATTGCCGGCCGCCGAGACGCCGACTTTCTTTGCGGCGATGAAACCGCGCTCGGTCTCGACGCCCTCGACCGCGCCGTCGGGGCCCCGGCGAATGCCGGTGACGGCGCAGTTCTGGATAATGTCGACGCCCAGCTTCGCCGCCGCTCTTGCATAGCCCCACGCCACCGAGTCATGCCGCGCCACGCCGGCGCGCTTTTGCAGCGCCGCGCCCAGCACCGGATAGCGCGCATCGGGCGAAATATTGAGCGGCGGGCAATAGTTTTTGGCCTGTTTCGCCGTCAGCCATCGATTATCGACGCCATTGAGGCGATTGGCGTGAATGTGCCGCTGAAAGCTTTGAACGTCATGAACATTGTGCGCCAGCATCAGGACGCCGCGCTTTGAGAACATGACGTTATAGTTCAACTCCTGACTGAGGCCGTCCCAGAGATCGACGGCGTGATCGTAAAGCCGGGCGCTTTCGTCATAGAGATAGTTGGAACGGATAATCGTCGTGTTGCGTCCCGTATTGCCGCCGCCGAGCCAGCCTTTCTCGATGACGGCCACATTCGTGACGCCGTATTTGCTGGCGAGATAATAGGCTGCGCCCAGCCCGTGGCCGCCGGCCCCGACGATGACGATGTCATAGGCCGGCTTCGGCGCGGCGTCCGGCCAGTGCTCGGGCCAGTTTTTGTGCCCGCTCAAAGCATTCGCCAGAAGGGAAATCGCGGAATAGCGCATGGGTTTCACCGCGCCCCCTTATGAACGGAGCCGATCATTCGTCGGATCATACGGACTTTCCTCAAGCAACTTCGCGTGATGACGCGTTCCCAGAATGTCGATTTCGAGCGCCTGGCCGACCTTGGCTGCCTCGGGCGAAACCATGGCGAGCGCTAGTGATTTATCGAGTCGAAAACCGTAGGCGCCGCCGGTCGCGCGCCCGACAACCTCGCCGTTCGCATAGATAGGGTTGTTGCCGATCACGTCGGCGTCTTTCGGATCGGTCACTTCGAGCGTCACGAAGGCGTTCTTGCGCCCGCGCTTTTCCCACGCCGTGAGACCGTCCCTGCCGATAAAATCGCCCTTCTTGAGCGCGATGAAGCGATCGAGGCCGGATTCGTATGCCGAATACTCGATCGACATCTCCGTCCCGATCAGGCGGTAGGATTTTTCAACCCGCAGGCTGTTCATGGCGCGAATGCCGAAGGGCTTCAGACCATGCTTTTCGCCATCGCGGAAAAGCGCGTCGAAAATGTGGTTCTGATATTCGAGCGGGTGATGGATCTCCCAGCCAAGCTCTCCGACGAAATTCACCCGCAGCAGTTTCACCGGCGCCAGCCCCACCGTGGTTTCCTGTCCGGAAAGCCACGGGAAAGCTTCATTGGAGAGATCGGCGCCGCAGATCGGCTGCAACAGATCGCGCGCTTTCGGCCCGGCGACGACGAGCACGCCCATGGCGCCGGTGAGATTTTCGAACTGAACCGAACCGTCGTCAGGCATGTGTTTTTTCAACCAGTCATGATCGAAGCGCTGCCAGGCCCCGGCCGAGACGAGATAGAATCGATCCGGTCCTTCGCGCTGGACGGTGAATTCCGAACGCACGCCGCCGCGCGGCGTCAGCCCGTGCGTGAGCCCGACGCGGCCGATCTTTTTCGGCAGACGATTGGCGAGCATCCGGTCGAGAAACGCTTCCGCGCCCGGCCCCGACAGGCGCGCCTTTGCGAAAGCGGTCATGTCGAGGACGCCGACATTCTCGTGCACGTTCCTGCATTCATCGCCCACATATTCATGCCATTTCGAGCGGCGGAACGACCAGTCGTCTTTATGCTCGACGCCTTCGGGCGCGAACCAGTTCGGACGCTCCCAACCGAAAAGCTGGCCGAACACGGCGCCTTTCTCCTTCATCCGGTCATAACAGGGCGACGTGCGCAGCGGCCTTGCGGCTTCACGCTCCTCGTCCGGAAAGTGAATGATGAAGACGTGAGCGTAGGCTTCCTCATTCTTTTTGATGAGATAACTCTTCGTTGCGTAGCCGCCGAAGCGACGCGAGTCGACGCCGAGCATGTCGACGCTCGGGCCGCCTTCGACGATCCATTCAGCGAGCTGCCAGCCGGCCCCGCCGGCCGCCGTGATCCCGAAGCTGTGGCCTTCGTTCAGCCAGAAATTCTTCTTGCCCCAGGCCGGTCCGACAATCGGATTGCCGTCGGGAGTGTACGCAATCGCGCCGTTATAGACTTTCTTGATGCCGAGCTGTTCGAAGATCGGCACGCGGCGGATCGCCGACTCGATATGCGGCATCAGCCGGTCGAGGTCTTCCTGGAACAGTTCGTATTCGCAATCCTTGTCCGGACCGTCCACGTAACAGACCGGCGCGCCGACTTCATACGGGCCGAGCAGCAGCCCGCCCGCCTCTTCGCGCATGTACCACGAGCCGTCGGACTCGCGCAGGACGCCCATTTCCGGCAGGCCCTTTTTGCGGCGTTCCTGTAGTTCGGGATGGGGCTCGGTGACAATGAACTGGTGTTCGACCGGAATCACCGGGATATCGAGGCCGACCATCGCGCCGGTGCGCCGCGCGAAACTTCCGGTCGCCGAGACGATGTGCTCGCAGGTGATCTCGCCCTTGTCCGTCATGACCTTCCAATCGCCGCCTGGCGTCTGCGTAATGCCGGTGACGGTGGTGTTGCGGTATATTTTCGCGCCGTTCGCGCGCGCTCCGGCTGCGAGCGCCTGGGTGAGATCGGCCGGCTGGATGTAGCCGTCATGGGGATGGCGAATTGCGCCGATCAAGCCATCCTTGACCGCGTAGGGCCAGATGTCGACGACTTCGTCAGGGGTGAGAAACTCGACCTCGACGCCGATCGTTCGCGCAACGCCGGCATATTGATGATACTCGTCCATACGGTCCTGATTGGTCGCAAGACGAATATTCGACACGGTGCGCAGGCCGACATCCATGCCGACTTCGTCGCCGAGCTTTCCGTAAAGACCGACCGAATATTTGTGCAGCTGCCCGACCGAATAGCTCATGTTGAAAAGCGGCAGGAGGCCGGCGGCGTGCCAGGTGGAGCCCGACGTCAGCTCTTTTCGTTCGATCAGAACAACGTCGCTCCAGCCCTTCTTGGCGAGGTGATAAAGCGTCGATACGCCGACGACGCCGCCGCCGATGACGACGACGCGCGCCTGAGAGTTGATTGCGGTCCCGCTCGTATTTTCGCTCATGGCCCTATTCCCGACTGGAAGTTTGAAATTGATCTCCGACCGAACGCCGACTGTCGCTATTCTGAGCGCCGTCGGAATCGGGGCGCTTTGCGCCCGGTCTCCTTTGCGACGGCGGCGAGCGCGTATTCGAGAATCCGCCAGCATTCGGATTGCTCGACGCTTTCCGCCATCCGTTTTTCGAGCCACAAACCTCGGGTCAGCGCGCTGAGCTCCACCGCTTTTAACCGCGCCTGTTTCGGATCGAGCCCGGCCTCATGCAAGTCAGCCGTATAATTGCCGATCATCCTGGCGCTGAAGATGCGAAACAAACGCGCCGCCGCCGCGTCTGACCCTGAATAGGCCCACAATTGCGGCCACAGGATCGAGGCGTCCTCGACGAAGTGAAACGGGCTGAAATGAACCTCGATCGACCGCGCGATGCGCTTCAACGGATCCGTCTCTTTCCTGCGGATCTCCGTCGTTTCGTCGCGCAGCGCTTTCACCATGTAGCGGAAGGTCGAGTAAAGCAGGTTTTCTTTGGTTTCGAAGAAATAGTGGATCGCCGCGGTCGACACGTCGGCGCGTGCGCTCACCGCCTTGGTCGTCAGATTGGCGATGCCCTCTTCGGCGAGCACCGACAGCACGCCGTTGATGATGATCTGCGAGGTGTCGCCGGAGTCCCTGTCTGATCGCTTCCCGCTTTCAGCGCGCTTTCCGTTCGCCATCTATCCGCTCCATGCGCCGACGTCGGACCCCGCCTCCCGCCGCGGCGCACAGCCGCCCGCCGCAGCGCGCCCGATCATGGATATGCGCAACTGACTAACTAGTTAGTCAGCGTAATCCCGACACCGGGGGATTGTCAAATGGCCTTCGGCGCGGGCGACGCAAGTGGAAGTTCCGGGGGGACATCGGGCTTGCCGCGCATAGCTCGCGGCGACCGGATCGCCTTCGTTCCTTCGGAACTGCGGCGTAACAGCCTTCTCGCTAATCTCGCTTCGCTCGATAAGCGGCGAAGGCTGGTGGAGGGGGTTGGATTCGAACCAACGTACGCCGAAGCGGCCAGATTTACAGTCTGGTGGATTTAACCACTCTCCCACCCCTCCGAACCATGGGCGCGAAGCTCTCCAACTTTGATCGGCAACAAGCTTGAAAGCGCCGTCCGGCGAAATGAGGGCGCTGTATAACCGCGCAGCGCGGCACGCGCAACCGGCGCGCGGGCGGCGCGAAGACCCGTTTCGCCCGAGCGCGAAACCGGCTAGCCAGAACGCATGAGAAATCCGAAAGGCGATAAAGCCGGAACCGGGCGCGTCTGGCTTTACGGCCGCCACGCCGTGGCGGCGGCGCTGGCGAACCCGGAGCGGCGCACTCTGAGTCTGCTCGCCACAAAAAACGCCGCCGACTGGCTCGCCGGGCACGGAACGAAGGCGACGCCCGAGCTTGTCCGGCCGGCCGACATCGACCGCCTTCTCCCCGCCGGTGCAGTGCATCAGGGCCTCGCCCTTGAAGCCGAAACCCTCCCCCGGGCGCGGCTTAAAGAGACTTGCGCGCCGGCCGAGTCCGGTCGCCCCGTCGTCGTTCTCGACCAGATCACCGATCCGCAGAATATCGGCGCGATCTTCCGTTCGGCCGCGGCTTTCGGCGCGCGCGCGATCATCGTGCAGGACCGGCGCACGCCGCCGCTTTCGGGCGCGCTCGCCAAGGCCGCCGCCGGCGCGGCCGAGAGCGTGCCATGCATCCGCGCCGTCAACATCGCCCGCGCGCTCGAGGGGCTTCAGGGTCTCGGTTATGTCTGCGCCGGCCTCGCCGGCGAAGCGGAAAACGACATCGCCGCCCTTCCCGCCGACGCGCCGGTCGCGCTTGTGCTGGGCGCGGAGGGCGCGGGCCTTCGCCCCCTTGTCGCCAAGACCTGCGACAGGCTTGTCAAAATTCCCGTAGAGGCGAGAATGGAAAGCCTCAATGTGTCGAACGCCGCGGCGGTCGCGCTTTACGCGCTGACGCAGGCGGGGAGATGACGAATGGCCGAAGAAGCAAAACAAGGCGGCTGTCTGTGCGGTGCGGCGCGGTTTGAAATTCGCCGCGCGCCGAGATTCGTCGCCAATTGTCACTGCCATAGCTGCCGCAAGGCGACCGGCGCGGCGTTTTCGACCTGGGTCGGGTTTACGAACGAAAACGTCCGCTGGCTGACGGAACCCGCCTTTTATGCAAGCTCGTCCGGCGTCAAGCGCGGCTTTTGCCCGAAATGCGGAACGCCGCTTTCCTACGAGGGCGAAAAATGGTCGGGCGAGACGCATTTCTTGCTTGGCGCGTTCGACGACCCGGAAGCCTTCACCCCGAACGGCGAAGCTTTCGTCGACGAGGCGCTGAGCTGGACCCGGCGGGATGGGTGAGGCGCCGCCCGCCTTCTATCCGTCGCTTCCAGCCACCCCGGCGAATACATAGCCCAGCGCACCAGTCAGGACGGTAACGGCCGCCTCTGTCAGCATCCCAAGAAACGCCAATGAGACTGCGGCCGGCAACGCCACCGTGATCGCATTATACCGGATGAACTGGGCGCCGATCCCTTTTCGAAGCTGGATGCGGTTCACGATGCCTCCAAAGACGCCAAGCACGGCGACCACGCCAAACAGAACCGCGAGAATTTCTTTTGCGTCCACCTGTCCGGCCTCCCTTAGTTTTCCGCCAAGTCTAAAAGGAATCGTCGGGCGGCTCAAAATCCGGCGACGCGGCGCACCGTTCCGGATTCCCTTTCCGCGTGCGTCTGCAATCTGCAAATACCGCATGATTGGTCGTTCTCGACCACGAACATTAAATTTTGCGGGATAGTTATCCACGGGTTTCGGGGCGGGGTTATGGTGCGGGGATGAGATTGAATCCACCGCAGTCAATCGTTCGCTCAACCCCCCTTCGACCCGCGCCTAACGGCGCGGGTCACTTCCCCCATAAATGGGGGAAGAACATCTGCCGCAGGCGCGGCGCTATTCCTCCCCCGCTTGCGGGGGAGGTGGTCGAGCGCCGCAAGGCGCGAGACCGGAGGGGGTGCGGCGCGCTGAGCGAGGGAAAACCGCCTGTTCATGGGACGTTCGAAAATGGACAAAATGGACCCTTTGGCCCGCAACATCAGGAAATCGGCGGGCCTCAAGTTTTTCGTTTTTCGAAATGGACCCTTTTTGGAGGCTTTTTGAGAGACTGGAGAATTCAGGCGCCGGGAAGCGAATCCGCATCGCCGGCGACTGCAACCGACCCTACGCCTGCGGCGGCGACGGGCGTAAACTGATCGCGCACACAGGAGATTTTCGATGACGCATTTCCGCCCGCGCGCCGCGCTTGATACCCACGAAGTGACGAACCAGCCGCCACCTTTCGAGGACGTCAACCTCTATGAGACCGACGCGGCGCTTAAAGGCGCGGTGAAGCAGTCCGGCGCCGGCGCGCATGAAGCGCATCTGTCGGCTTTCGGCGGGCGCTGCGGTTCGGCCGAAGCCGCGGAATGGGCCCGTCAGGCCAACCGAAATTCGCCGCAGCTTAGGAACTTTGACCGTTACGGCCACCGGCTCGACGAGGTCGAGTTTCACCCCGCCTATCACCAGTTGATGGATTTGGGGCTGTCGGCGGGGGTTTCGGCGGCGGCGTGGAAAGCGAAAAAGGCCGGCCATGTTCTTCATTCGGCGCTGATGTTTCTGATGGGCCAGGCCGACGGCGGCGTCTGTTGCCCGATGTCGATGACCTACGCCGTCGTTCCGGCGCTGCGCCATGAGCCGAATGTCGCCAGGGAATGGGAGTCGCGTGTCGTTTCGGGCGTTTACGACCCGCGGTTCATTCCGGTTACGGAGAAACGCGGCGCGACCATGGGCATGGCGATGACCGAAAAGCAGGGCGGCTCGGACGTGCGCGCCAACACGACGCGCGCCGCGCCTCTCGGCGGCGACGAGTACGAACTCACCGGGCATAAATGGTTTTGCTCGGCGCCCATGTGCGACGCCTTTCTGACGCTCGCGCAGACGGACGCCGGGCTTACCTGTTTTCTCGTCCCGCGCTGGCGGCCTGACGGAACCCGCAACGCTTTTCACATCATGCGGCTAAAGGACAAGCTCGGCGACCGCTCGAACGCATCTTCCGAGATTGAATATGCGCGCGCCTGGGCGCGCCGGGTCGGCGAGGAAGGCCGCGGCGTGCGCACGATCATCGACATGGTCCAGCACACGCGGCTCGACTGCGTGGTCGGCTCGGCCGGCGGCATGCGCGCCGCGCTCGCGCACGCGATATGGCACGCCGAGCACCGCACCGCCTTTCAAAAAAAGCTTGTCGACCAGCCGGCGATGGCCGCCGTGCTCGCCGATCTCGCGCTTGAAAGCGAGGCGGCGACGGCGCTCGCCTTTCGTCTGGCGCGCGCTTTCGACGCGGCCGCAAGCGACGAAAGCGAGGCGGCGTTCATGCGGCTCGCAACCCCCATCGCCAAATACTGGATCTGCAAGCGCCAGCCGGGCGTCGTTTATGAAGCGCTTGAATGCCATGGCGGTGCGGGCTTTGTCGAAGAAAGCCCGATGGCGCGTTATTACCGCGCCGCGCCGCTGAACGCCATCTGGGAAGGTTCGGGCAATGTTATCGCGCTCGACGTGTTGCGCGCGCTGGCTCGTGAACCGGAGAGCCTTGCTACGATTAAGGCGGAAATCACTGGTGCAACCGGCGCCAACCCGCATTACGATCAGCATGCGCGGCTTCTCGAAGAATGGTTTGCGCCCGGCGCCCTGAACGAAGGAACGGCGCGCGCCTTCGCCGAAGACATGGCGCTGGCGCTAGAGGCGACGGCGCTTCGAAAGTCCGCGCCTGATTACGTCTTTGACGGATTTTGCAATCTACGTCTCGATCCTGAGAACAAATCATTTGTATACGGAGCAATAACGACCAATATCGCCGTGGAAAAAATCATCGCCCGCGCCGCGCCGCATGAGGCCGTTGGGGCGGGGTGACGCCAAGCTCTCGCTGACGATCTGAATTTCCAATCAAAGGTCGCCATTGAAAGGCGACGCATTTCCCAAATTTACGACTTGCGGTCAGCGAGAGTTCAATAAAAGATCAGGCGTCGGCCCGGTAAACGCCGGCGTCGCGGGCGGCGAATGCGCTGAGCTCCGACTTGGCGAGCGCGCCGTCATTGTTGCGGTCGGATTGAGCGAAAGCCGCGTCGCGCTCGGCCAGGAACTGCGTCTTTGTCAGGGCTTCCTCGCCGCCGGACGCGACATAGAACGCGCTTCTGGCGACGGCGTCGATCAGCGTGCGCTCGCCGCGCCCGAGGCTGGATGGCGCGTCAACGTCTATCGCGACGCGTCGGGGACCCGTCGGCGTTTCGAATGCGACGTAGCCGTTCAATCGTGCAAGCTCGGCTTCGATGACGGCGAGCGAGGCGTATTCGTCGACATCGAGACTGCTGTTCCTGTCGAGATCGGCGCGGTCGAAAAGCGCGCGCGCATGCGCGATCACTTCGTCACGAATCAAACTGCGAAGCGTGTTGTCGGTTGCGCCCCGGTCGTCAAAGCCGAACCCCGCCGCGAAGGCGGCGCCGAGGCCGGTCGCGAGGACGGCGAGAGCAGCGAGCGTCGTGCGTTTCATGGCGAAAGCTCCCGTAATTGCCGGTCGCTTAAAGACATGGGCGCGCGCCGTGGCGGTTTCAGGGGGGAAATAAGGTAAAGCCGCGTCACATGCGCGTTAATCGAGGCGTGATTGCGACGAAAGGGCGCCGTCGCTATTCGGCCGGGCGCAGCGCCTTTCCGTCCGGGTTCGGCGCCGGCCGTTCGTGAGCCTGCAGGCGCCGCCAACGCTCCTTGATCCGGGCCGTGGTCATGCGCGAGCCGTCAGGCGACCAGCCAGGCGGTCCGAAGAGATAGCCCGCAACCTCTTTCAGCGAACGGGCCGAAGCGAGATCGCGCGCAACGCCGATCCACTCATGAAAGGCGATCACCAGCGGATTGAACGTGCCGAGATTCTTGACGATGCCGTAACGCGGCTTTTCCGCACGGTCTTCGGGAACGAAGGTGCCGAACATCCGGTCCCAGATAATCAGCGTGCCGGCGTAATTGGCGTCGAGATAACGCGCATTTGTGGCGTGATGCACGCGGTGATGGCTCGGCGTGTTGAAGATCCACTCGAACGGTCCCAGCCGGTCGATCGCCTCGGTATGAATCCAGAACTGATAGGCGAGATTTACGCCTGCGACGAAGACGATCATCTCCGGCGGAAAGCCTATGAGCGCCAACGGCAGGCCGAAAATAAAGGAGAACGAAAACTTGCCGGTCCATGTCTGGCGCAGCGCCGTCGACAGATTGTAGTGCTGCGAGGAATGGTGAACCACATGGCTCGCCCAGAAATAGCGACGCTCATGGGCGATGCGGTGAAACCAGTAATAGGCGAGATCGTCGGCGACGAAACAGAGCGCGACCGTCCACCACGCGACCGGCATCGCTTCAATGAAGCGGAACTGATAGACCCAAGAAAACGCCGCATAAACCAGCGCGCCGCCGCCAAAGAGCGTCACGAAGCGGTTGCCGAGTCCCATGACGAGGCTCGCAAACGCGTCGCGGGTTTCATAGCGCACGCGGCCGGTCAAGCGCGCCGCCGCCATCTCAAGAATGATGAGGGCGATGAAAGCGGGGACAGCGTAGGCGACGACGTCGGGAAACTGCATGGTTTCCATTATATACCATAGTCGCCGGCGATTTTACGAGCCCAAACGTCCGCGGTCTCCGCATCCCCCGCATCGAAGACAATAGCACTCATGGTGTGATCGCCAGCGAGTTTTACGCGCAAAAGCGCGTCGTCGCGATCAACGCGCCCTTCCCCAGGCTTCAGGCGGCGAGAAGCGAGCGCGTCGCCCTTGCGGAAGACAAGCGCCGTCTCGCCCGCCGCATTCGACGCCAGCGCGGCGCGGCCCTGGCTGTCAACGAGCCAGTTCTCGGGCGCGAAATCGGGCTCGTCGAAACGCAAGCGTTCCGCCGCGGTGGTATCGTCGACGATTACCGTCTTCCAAGCGCCGAGCAGATAAGACACGCCGACTAGGATAACGACGCCTGTAAGCGATACCGCCAGATCAATGACGACGTTTCCGATCATAAGCCCGTTTCAGCGATTTTCGGTCTCGGCCAGAAAGCCGCGCAGATGCTCGCCCCAGACCGCCGGCTTCGAATGGGTGCCGTGACCGACCGTTTCCTCCGTAATGGGAAGAACAATAGCGCGGCCGTTTGGCGCATTTCTAATCGCCCGCTCGAGAATGCCGAGCTCGGGCGGATTGACCTGATCGTCGGCCGAATTAATCGCCAGCAATGGCGCTTTTATTTCAGCAAGGTGCGGCGCCGGATTGTAATTGCGCGACGCGTCGAAGGCGTAGATCGTGTCGTTGGGATCGAGATAGGCCGTGAATCGTTCCACCAGTTCGGCGAGATACGCCTCCGCCTTCTCGCGGGTCGGCGCGCGCAATTGATATTGCAACGGCGAGGACACCATAAAGATGAGCGGATAAACCGCCGCGGTCAGACCCTCGATCGGCTTTTCTTCATAATTTCCGTCATTCCAATTCGGATCGGCCTTGATGGCGTCGATGATCATCTTGCGCTGCATGCGATTGCGTCCGGCGATTTCGACCGGCAGGCTCGCCAGCGGCGCGACCGCGTCCATAAAGTCAGGATACATGTACCCCCACATCCAGGAATGCATGCCGCCCATGGACGTGCCCATGACGAGCCTCAAATGATCGACGCCCAGATGCTCCGTCAGGAGAAGATGCTGAGCCCGGACCATGTCGTCATAATCATATTTGGGGAAGCTCATGCGCATGCCGTCAGACGGCTTTGACGAGTCGCCATGACCGATTCCGTCGGGAAGGATGATGAAATATTTTGAAGCGTCGAGAATGCCGCCCGGCCGAAACAGATAATCGGCGAATTGCTCCCGCAAAAAGCTTGCGCCCGATCCTGTCGTGCCGTGCATGATGAGAACGACGTTTAATGCACGCCCGTCAGGTCCTCGCTTCAGCGCGCCAATTGTGCGATAATGCAGCCGCAGTTCTTTGAGCGTTTCGCCGCTGCTGAAGGTGAAATTCCGAGCGATATAATCGCCCTCGACCGGCTCAGGATAGACCAGGTCCGCTGCGAAGGCCGCAGACATGAAGATGGCGAGTCCTGCAAAAATCGCGCTCGCCCGCGCTATAGTTCCCATTACGCCGTCTCCCTGTCGTCGCAAGCCGCACTATAAAGGCGCCCGACATTTAGTGCAGCAGGAAAAGGCGAGTCAGGCTCAGCCGACGATTTCGTCTTCCGAGAAGAAAAAGGCGATTTCCTGCGTCGCCGTATCCGGACCATCTGATCCGTGTACAGAATTCTCGCCGATCGACTCTGCGAATTCGGCGCGGATCGTCCCAGGCTCCGCTTCGGCCGGGTTGGTCGCGCCCATGATTTTGCGGTTCCTGGCGATTGCGTTCTCGCCTTCGAGAACCTGAACGACAACCGGACCCGACGTCATGAAATCGACAAGCTCGTTGAAAAAAGGCCGCGCCCGGTGGATTGCGTAAAAGCCTTCGGCCTGCTTCCGGGTCATGCGGATGCGCTTTTGGGCGACAATATGCAAGCCGCCCTCCTCCAGCTTGGCGATAATCTGGCCGGTCAGATTGCGCCTTGTGGCGTCGGGCTTGATGATCGAAAAGGTGCGCTCAAGCGCCATAGGTTTGTCCTTCTTGTGGAAAACTACCGATTTGGCCGCGGTTCCTAGCAAGGCTTTGAGACCGCCGCAAGGAGCCTTGGCGCAAGAGATCATGCGGTCTCCAGCGGCTTCTGAGATTAGCGCAGTTGCGGCTGATCGTCGCTGGCAGAATCGGCGTAGCCAAGAGGGGCGATCGACCCGGGTTTTAGCGGACGCGGTCGGCGCCGGCGCGTCGCCGCCGTCGGCGCCAATCCCGAAGCGGCGGCCAGCCAGGAGACTGAAATGGACGGATTCGTCAGCCGGTTTTTCACATTCGATAAGCTCATCGCCACAGGCCTGATCAAGGTCCTTTACTGGATCGGGCTCATCGCCATTGCGCTCGCCATGCTCGGGGCCGTGATCGCGGCGTTCGGCGACGGATTTCTTAACGGCGTCGCCGGGCTTGTTCTTGCGCCGATCGGCGCCGCCGTCGCTCTCGTGTTCTGGCGATTTCTTTGCGAGGTCTACATTGTCGTCTTCGGCATTTACGATCGCCTCGGCGATATACAGACGACGCTCAAGAAAGACTGAACACGCCCGCGGCCTGACTGTCTGTTCCAGCCGGTTGCGGTCGCGAAAGGACGGTCGGCGCCTTGTCCTCGCCCGCATGGCGGCGGATGGTTGCGTCCAGATTGATGAGATTGAACCGGCTTCACTCATTTACCCGATCCCTCGAAACATCACCGGCGCGGCGCGCGGCGGTTGTCATGAGGCGCTCGCTCATGCAAGACGCTCGCGCCGTCATCATCTCGCCCGCCCATGCTGCATATCAACGAACTCACTTATCGAATCGAAGGCCGTCTGTTGTTCGACCGCGCGACGGCGGCGATTTCGGACGGCTGGAAAGTCGGCCTTGTCGGGCGCAACGGATCGGGCAAGTCGACGTTGTTGCGTCTGATCCGCGGCGAGATACACCCCGAAAGCGGCGAGATATCGCTTCGCAAGAACCGCCGGTTCGGTTCGGTAGCCCAGGAAGCGCCGGTCTCGCCGGAAAGCCTCATTGAAACGGTGCTCTCTTTCGACGAAGAACGCGCGGCGCTGTCTGCTGAAGCCGAGACCGCGATCGATCCTCACCGTATCGCCGAAATCCAGACGCGGCTCGCCGACATCGCCGCCCATTCGGCCGAAGCAAGGGCGGCGGAAATCCTCGCCGGGCTCGGTTTTTCCCATGACGACCAACAGCGCGCCTGCGCCGAGTTTTCCGGCGGCTGGCGCATGCGCGTCGCGCTCGCCGGCGTGCTGTTTGCACGCCCCGACTTCTTGCTGCTTGACGAACCAACCAACTATCTCGACCTCGAAGGCGCGGTCTGGCTTGAATCCTATCTGAAACGGTATCCGTATACGGCGCTGATCGTCAGCCACGACCGCGATCTTCTGAACAACGCTGTCTCCCATATCATGGCGCTCGAAAACGGCCGGCTGTCGGTGCATCCGGGCGGTTATGACGTCTATGAACGCAAACGCGCGGAAACGCACGCCGCCGCCTTCGCCTTTCGCGCCAGGCAGGAAGCCCAGCGCCGCCACATGCAAGCCTTCATCGACCGTTTTCGCGCCAAGGCCTCCAAGGCGCGCCAGGCCCAGAGCCGCATCAAGGCGCTCGAACGGATGCGCGAAACGCCCATGCCGATCGAGGAGCGCACGATCCCTTTTCACTTTCCCAATCCGCGGCCGATGGCGCCGCCGATCGTGCGCCTTGTCGAGGCCGATCTCGGCTATGAGGAAGGCGCACCGGTTTTGCGCAAGGTCAATCTGCGTCTCGACCAGGACGATCGCATCGCCATTCTCGGCGCCAACGGCGAGGGCAAATCGACGCTTGTCAAGGCGATCTCCGGGCGCATCAAACCGCTCGCCGGCAATGTTTACAAGCACAAGAAGCTCGCCGTCGCCTATTTCGCCCAGCATCAGATTGACGAACTCAAGCCAAAACGTTCCGTGTACGAACATGTTCGCGAGATCATGCCCGACGCGACGGAAGCGCAAACGCGGTCTGCGACCGCACGCATCGGCTTCGGCCCCGACAAGGCCGACACGCCCGCCGAAAAGCTGTCGGGCGGCGAGAAAGCGCGGCTGCTGCTCGGTCTCATTACGCTTCCGGGCGCGCACCTCCTCATTCTCGACGAACCGACGAACCATCTCGACATTGACGCGCGCGCCGCGCTGGCCGAGGCGTTGAACGATTACAAGGGCGCGGTGCTGCTCATCACCCATGACGCGCATCTCGCGGAGATGATCGCCGATCGCCTGTGGCTCGTAAAAGACGGCGCGGCGGCGCCTTATGACGGCGATCTTGCTGATTACCGCGCGCTTGTCCTCGCCGCCGGCAAAACGACGCCGCGAAAAAGTTCGGCGCCCGATGCAAGACAGACGGCGAACAACCGCATCCGCGCACGCCGTGAAGCCGCCGCCGCGCGCGAGGCGCTCAAGCCCCTCAAGAAAAAGGCGGCGGCCGAAGAAGCGCGCTTCGACAAACTCGCCGCGGCGCTTGGCCGGCTCGATGCTGCGCTCGCCGATCCGTCTCTTTATGAAAGGGACGCCGTCCGCGTAGTTGAACTCGGCAAAGAACGCGCCGCGGCGCACGCTGCGCTTCGCGAGGCCGAAGAGGCGTGGATGGAAGCGCTTGAAGCCTACGAAACGGCGAAGCGCGACGTGTCAGCTTAGGGCTTCCCGGAATTGGCGCGCATCGCCAAAAGGGTCCATTTTGAAAAACGAAAAAACTGTAGCCCGCTGTTTCCGCCGCTTACAGCGCCAA
>JBHHVZ010000006.1:0-57303 GCA_046756245.1 Parvularculaceae bacterium | reverse complement strand
AACACGGCTGGAGCCGCGCCCGAGATGTGTGAATCTCGTAGGCCTGACCCGGGGGAGACGGAGGGGGTGAACAGGGATGCAAGCCGTAGAGGCTGCGCAATAATGAGGCTGCATCAAAGCGATTGTAAAACATTCAAAGCTTTATTGCCGCCCTATTCCCCCGGAACGTAGAGCCAGTGACGCTCTTTGCGGTCGCGCTCTTCGAAAGCGGCGATGGCGGCTTCGTTTTTCAATGTCGCGCCGACCGCGTCGAGCCCTTCGAGCAGCCGCGCCTTCGCATAAAGGTCGATGTCGAACGGGATGCGCTCCCCGTGAAAGGTCGTGATCGTCTGCGCCGGCAAATCAATCGTCATCGATGCGCCCTCGAGCGCTTCCGCCGCTAGCTCGGCGACGATTGCTTCGTCGAGAGCAACAAGCAGCATGCCGTTATTGAGCGCATTCGAGGCGAAGATTTCGGCAAATGACGGCGCGATCACGCAGGCGTAACCCATGTCCATGAGCGCCCATACGGCGTGCTCGCGCGACGAACCGCATCCGAAATTCTTCCCGGCGATGAGAATGCCGGAACGGTTAAACGGCGCCCGGTCGAAAATGTTTTCAGGTAAAATCTCGCCGTCCGCGCCGTATCGCAGCGAAGCGAACGCGAAACGTCCAAGACCCTCGCGCGCCGTCGTCTTCAAGTGTTCGGCGGGGATGATGACGTCCGTATCCACATTCTCGCGGAAGAACGGCGTCGCGGGGGACGTCAAGGTGGTGAAAGGCGCCATGATCAATTCTCGCTCAGCAACCGGCGTACGTCGGTCAGCCTGCCCGTCACCGCAGCCGCAGCCGCCATCGCCGGCGACATCAGATGCGTGCGGGCACCGGGCCCCTGCCTTCCCACGAAGTTACGATTGGATGTTGACGCGCAGCGCTCCCCCGGCGGCGTCTTGTCGGCGTTCATCGCCAGACACATCGAGCATCCCGGTTCGCGCCATTCGAAGCCGGCGTCAAGATAAACTTTGTCGAGCCCCTCCTCTTCGGCCTGCCGTTTGACGAGGCCGGAGCCCGGCACCGCAAGCGCCTGCTTGACGGAGGCCGCCACCTTGCGCCCCCGCAATACAGCGGCGGCGGCGCGCATGTCCTCGATTCGCGCATTCGTGCACGAACCGATGAAAATGCGATCGACGGAGATATCGGTTAAGGGCTGGCCGGGCTCGACGCCCATATAGTCGAAAGCGCGTTCAGCTGCGGCGCGCGCCTCGTCTGTCGCAAACGAATCAAGGCGCGGCGCGGCGCCGGTGACGGCGGCGACCTGGTCGGGGCTCGTGCCCCAGGTGACTTGCGGGACGATGTCTTCGGCCTGCAACCGAATCTCCGCGTCGAAATGCGCACCCGGATCGCTTTTGAGCGTACGCCAATAGGAAAGCGCTGCGTCCCGGTCGGCGCCGGCGGGCGCGCGCGGCCGGCCTTCAAGCCAGGCGAACGTTTTTTCGTCGGGCGCAATGAGGCCGGCTCTTCCGCCCGCCTCGATCGCCATATTGCAGAGAGTCATCCGCCCTTCCATCGACAACGCCGCCACCGCTTCGCCGGCGAATTCGATGGCCGATCCCCGCCCGCCAGCGGCGCCGATATGGCCGATAATCGCCAGCGCCATGTCTTTTGCGGTCACGCCAAAGCCGAGCACGCCGTCAATCCGTATACGCATGTTCTTGAGGCGCTTCGCCACCAGCGTCTGGGTCGCCAGCACATGCTCGACTTCCGACGTGCCGATGCCGAAAGCGAGCGCGCCGAAGGCGCCGTGGGTGGCGGTATGGCTGTCGCCGCACACAATCGTCATGCCGGGCTGGGTGAGGCCCTGCTCCGGCCCGACGACATGGACAATGCCCTGGCGAACGTCGCGCATGTCGAAAAGTTCGACGCCGAAATCGGCACAGTTCTTCTTAAGCGCTTCGACCTGCTTGCGCGACATCGGGTCGGCGATTGGGCGATCGCGCGACGTCGTCGGCACATTGTGGTCGAGTACGGCGAGCGTCGCATCCGGCCGGCGTACGGCGCGCTCCGAGACGCGCAGCCCATCAAAGGCTTGCGGGCTCGTCACCTCGTGCACCAGGTGGCGGTCGATATAAAGAAGCACCGCGCCCTCGCCGCGCGGGGCGATGACGTGAGCATCGAAGATTTTATCGTAGAGAGTTTTTTTCATGCGGAAATTTCCAGCTTCCTCATGCCGTGTCGAGTCGTTGGGCGATCGCCGCGCCCATCGCCGCGCAACCCATTTCTCCGCCGAGATCGGCCGTAAGCGCGCCGCCTGCAAGCGCTCGGTCGACGGCATTGCGAACGGCGCGCGCCGCTTCAGGCGCATCGAGACTCATTTCGAGCATCATCGCGGCTGAAAGGATCATGCCGACGGGATTCGCCCTGTTCTCGCCGGCGATATCGGGCGCCGAGCCATGCACCGGTTCATAAAGCCCGTGCGTTCCCTCGCCGAGCGACGCTGACGGCAGCAGACCGATCGACCCGGCCAGCATCGACGCCTCGTCGGTCAATATGTCGCCGAAAAGATTTTCGCTCACCACCACGTCGAAATCGCGCGGGCGGGCGATGAGCGCCATCGCCATGGCGTCGACCAGCATGTGCTCAAGCGCCACGTCGGGGAATTCCTCCGCCATGACGCGGGTCGCTACGCGGCGCCAGAGACGGCTTGTGGCCAGCACATTCGCCTTGTCGACAGACGTGACGCGCCCTTTTCGCCGCCGCGCCGCCGCGCCCGCCCGGCGAACCATGCGCGCGATTTCTTCTTCCGTATAGATCCAGTCGTCGCGGGCGAACCCGTCGCCTTCAGTCTTGGCGCCGAAATAAGCGCCGCCGGTCAGTTCCCGCACGAACAGAATATCGACGCCGTCGAGATGACCTTCTCGGAACGGCGATCGCGCCGCGCCGGCCGCATGACAGGCGACGGGCCGCAGATTGGCGTAAACGCCGAGCGCCCTTCTGAGCGCAAGCAGGCCCGTTTCGGGGCGCTGCTCCGGCGGGAGAGCGTCAAACTGCGGCCCGCCCACGGCGCCGAGAAGCACCGCGTCGGCCGAAAGGCAGGCTTCAAGAGTATCAACGGGAAGCGGCGCGCTGGCGGCTTCACCGGCAGCGCCGCCAAAAGGCATGTCGATATAATCGAGCTCAAGTCGAAAACGCTCAGCCGCGGCGTCGAGCACGCGCGCCGCCGCCGCCATGACTTCCGGACCGACGCCGTCGCCGGCGAGACGCACGATTGTTTTCGACATGCCTCATTCCGCCGCCCGCTCTATCCGACCGGATCGAGCCAGCCCCATTCGTCTTCCGTTTCGCCGGTGAACAGTCCGAAAAACGCCGCTTGAAGCTTGTGCGTGATCGGGCGTTCGCCGCCGCCAATCTTGATGCCGTCGACCGAGCGCACCGGCGTTACTTCGGCGGCCGTCCCGGTGAGGAACATCTCGTCGGCGGCGTAAAGCATTTCGCGCGGGATCGCCTGCTCGACCACTTCGATTCCGAATTTGCGCGCAAACGTCATCACCGTATCGCGGGTGATGCCGGCGAGGATCGACGCCGCCGCCGGCGGCGTAATGAGCCGTCCCTTGATCGCAATAAAAAGGTTTTCACCCGCGCCCTCGCTGACCGTGCCGTCATGGGAAAGGCCGATGCCTTCGGAAAAGCCGCGATCCTTGGCCTCCATCGACACCAGCCGGCTCGAGAGATAATTGCCCGCCGCCTTGACGCCGGCCGGAGTGGTGCCGGGCGCGGCCCGCCGCCAACTCGAGACAGCGGCGTCGACGCCGTTCTTCAGCCCCTCCTCGCCGAGATAGGCGCCCCAGGGAAAGGCGGCGACGACAACGTCCGTTTCGCAAGCATGCGAGGCCGGGCCCATCTCGCCATAACCGAGATAGGCGATCGGGCGGATATAGGCGGATTCGAGTTCATTCCGCCGCACGATGTCGCGGCAGACCTCCATGATTTCATCAACCGTATACGGAATATTTATCTTGTAGACGCTGGCCGAATAAAACAGGCGCTCGATATGATCGCGATTGCGAAACACCGCGACGCCTTTGTGCGAGGTGTTGTAGGCGCGCATGCCTTCGAACACGCCGGTGCCGTAATGCAGCCCGTGGGTGAGAACGTGCGTCGTCGCTTCGGCCCAAGGAACCATCGTCCCATTGCGCCAGATAAGTTTGGCTTCCTGAATCGGCATTGTTTCTTATCCTGGTCATGTGCGCGCCCGGTCCGTCTTCTTAGGCGGCGTCTTCGGACGTCGGTTTCAGTCGCGGTTGCTCACGGGGTTTCGGCGCGTCGCGGATCAGCCGGTTCACCGCGTCGAGATAAGCGTTGACGCTGGCGAGCAGAATGTCCGTATCGACGCCGGAGCCGTGAACGGAATGTCCTTTATAGCGCAGGCGCACGTCGGCCCAACCCTGCGCGTCCGACCCCTCGCCCACGGAGCGGACTGAATAGTGTTCCAGGCAGGCGTAGACTCCTGTGATCGCCTTGATCGCGGCGATCGCGGCTTCAATCGGCCCGGCGCCGGTCGCCGTGCGCGCCGTTTCCGCGCCGCCGTCTTCGCTGAGGCCGACCGTCGCCTTTGCAGCGCCGGCCGCGCCGTCTTCGACATTGATTGCGACGGCTGCAACCCGCCAGGGTCCGGCCGCTGCGACTTCGCGACCGAGAATGAGGGACTCTATGTCGGCGTCTGTAACAATCTTCTTCTTGTCGGCGAGTCGCTTGAAGGCGGCGAATATTTCGTCGAGGCGGTCGCCGGCGAGATTTTGGCCGAGCCCGGCGGCCCGGTCGGCGAGCGCGCTGCGGCCGGAATGCTTGCCCAAAACCAGCGTCGTTTTCGGAACGCCGACGTCTTCGGGCCGCATGATCTCATAGGTGCCGGCGTGCTTGAGCACGCCGTCCTGATGAATGCCCGCTTCATGGGCGAAGGCGTTGGCGCCGATGATCGCCTTGTTGCGCGGCGCGATCTGGCCGGTGAGGCCCTGCAGGAGCTGACTGGCGGCGTAGAGTTTTGTCGTATCGACAGAGGTCGATACGCCGAAATGATCGCCCCGGGTCTTTAGCGCCATCACCACTTCTTCGAGCGCGCAATTGCCGGCGCGTTCGCCGATGCCGTTGACGGCGCATTCGACCTGACGGGCGCCGGCGCGCACCGCGGCGAGCGAATTGGCGACCGCCATGCCGAGATCGTCATGGCAGTGGGCCGAAAACAAGGCGTGTTCCGCTCCAGGGGTCTCGCTGATCAAAAAGGCGAAGAGGTCATATATCTCCTCCGGCGTGGTATAACCGACCGTGTCCGGCACGTTGACGACGCTGGCGCCGGCGTCGATGACGGCGGCGGCGACCTCGACCAGAAAATCCCGTTCGGTGCGGACGCCGTCTTCGGGCGAGAACTCAACCTCTTCGGCGAGCGTCTTGGCGATTTTCACCGCTGCGACGGCGCGTTCGAGCACTTCCTTCCTTGAAAGCTTTAATTTGAATTCCCGGTGAATGGGGCTGGTGGCGATGAAGGTGTGAATGCGCTTGCGCCCGGCCGGCGCGAGCGCCTCTCCGGCTTTGACGATGTCGGCTTCGTTGGCCCGGGCGAGCCCGGCGATCGTAACGGCGCTGTTTTCGGCCGCCGCAGCGGCGGCGACGGCGCGCACGGCCTCAAAGTCGCCCGGCGAAGCCGCTGGAAAACCCGCTTCGATGATGTCCACATTAAGCGCGGCGAGCGCCCGCGCCATGCGCTGCTTCTGGTCGATATCCATCGAAAAGCCCGGCGCCTGTTCGCCGTCGCGCAAAGTCGTGTCGAAAATCTGGACGCGGTCGCGTATCTCGGTCATCAGTCTGCTCGCAAATCGGATAAGAAAAAGCCCCGCTCGGCTGGATCGGGCGGGGCGCGTCGGTTCGGTCTTTTAGTACAGACTCAAAGCGCCCCGTTCATAAGAAGGAGGAGACCGAGAAGCGCCGCCAGGGAAACGAGCGCGAACAGGCGCGGGTCCGCAGCCTGCGCGCGGCGTGCTTGCGTTTTCGGATGCTGGCGATGCGGCGCGTGGCGCATTTGGACTTTCCTGACGCTCCTTGCGTGAGTAAGAACAGGTTAGGCTATGCCTCGGCCCGTGACAAGCATAAAGGCGCGCGTACGAATAATATAATGGAAGAAACTGCTTCGATAAAAAATGAAAGCGCCGCTGCCTCGCATCTCGGCGCGGCGAAGCGCGCTGTTTTGAAAGTCGGCTCGGCGCTTCTACTGGGACCTGACGGCGCGCTCGATGGCGACTGGCTGGCGGGTTTTGCAGAAGACGCGGCCGGCTTGCGCGCGTCCGGTTGCGAGGTGATCCTGGTCACGTCCGGCGCCGTGGCGCTCGGCCGCGATCGTCTGGGGTTGAAGGGCCGGCTGCGGCTCGAGGACAAACAGGCCGCCGCCGCGGCCGGACAGGCGCGGCTTGTCGAAGCCTGGCAGGAAGCCTTTGCGCCGCATCGCGTCTGCGTCGCGCAAATGCTTCTGACCCTCGACGATGCGGAAAACCGCCGGCGTTATCTCAATGCGCGGGCGACCTTGCAAAGCCTCATAGCGCTTTCCGCCGTGCCGCTCATCAATGAAAACGATACGGTTGCGACGGCGGAGATCCGCTACGGCGACAATGACCGCCTCGCCGCGCACGCCGCGCAAATGGCCGGCGCCGATCTGCTCGTTCTCTTTTCCGACATCGACGGGCTTTATGAAGCGGATCCGCGTGTGCAACCCGGCGCCGCTCACATTCCCGTCGTCGAACAGATTACGCCCGAGATCGCGGCGATGGCCGGCGGCCCCAACCGGCGAAGCGAATCCGGAACGGGCGGCATGGAGACGAAAATCGAGGCGGCGAAGATTGCAACCGCCGCCGGCGCGGCGGCGATTATCGCACAGGGCGACCGGCCGCATCCAATCGCTGCGCTGGCAGAAGGCGCGCGGGCGACATTTTTCAAGCCGCGCACCAGCCCGGAACGCGCGCGCCGGCGCTGGATCGGCGGACGGCTGAAACCGGCCGGCGCCGTGCACGTGGACGCCGGCGCGGTCGCCGCCTTGACGCGCGGCGCGAGCCTGCTGCCCGCCGGCGTCATGCGCGTCGAAGGAAATTTCGCCAAGGGCGATGCGGTCGCCGTCTACGGACCGGACGCCGAGTTGCTCGGTCACGGCCTGTGCGCCTATGACGCCGGCGAGGCGCGCCTCATCCTTGGACGCAAATCCGAAGACATCGAAACCATTCTGGGATATCGCCGTCAGTCGGCCATCATTCATCGCGACGACCTGGCCCTGGCCTGGCAACTCGACAAAGAAGCTCCATGACTGATCTTGATCGGGAGATGGCTGAAATGGGCCAGGCGGCGCGCGTCGCAGCCCATGTGCTTGCAAGCGCTGAGGCGGCGCAGAAAACGGCCGCCATCGACGCCGCCGCCAATGCGATCGCAGCCCGGCGGCGCGACATTCTGGCCGCAAATGCGCGCGATCTCGAAGCCGCCGCTCAAAAGGGGCTTTCCGGCGCGATGCTTGACCGTCTCCAGCTCGACGACAAGCGCGTCGAGGGAATCGTCGAGGGACTGCGCGCCGTGGCCGCCCAGGACGATCCTGTCGGCGAAACGATCGCCGCATGGACCCGCCCTAACGATCTCGAAATTGCACGCGTGCGCATTCCGATCGGCGTCGTCGCGATCATTTATGAAAGCCGCCCCAATGTCACCGCCGACGCCGGCGCGCTGTGTCTTAAGTCCGGCAACGCCGCTATCTTACGCGGCGGGTCCGAAAGTTTTTTCTCCTCGCGCGCGCTGCACGCCTGCCTGTGCGCGGGTCTGAAAAAGGCCGGGTTGCCGGAAACGGCCATACAGTTCGTCCGGACGACGGACCGGGCGGCGGTCGGCGCGCTTCTTTCCGGTCTCGACGGCAATGTGGATCTGATCGTGCCGCGCGGCGGCAAGTCGCTGGTCGCCCGCGTCAACCTTGAAGCCCGCGCGCCAGTGCTCAGTCATCTCGACGGGATCTGCCATGTCTATATCGACCGCGACGCCGACCCGGTCAAAGCGGTCGAAATCGCCGTCAACGCCAAGATGCGTCGGCCCGGCGTTTGCGGCGCGGCGGAGACGCTCCTCATCGACCGCGCGGTTCTCGACAGTCATGCGGCGCCAGTGCTTGACGCGCTTAGCGAAGCCGGCTGCACATTGCGCGGCGACGCGGCGATCCGCGCCGTCTATGCGCAGACGGAGGCCGCAACGGAAGAGGATTGGCGTACGGAATATCTCGACAGCATTATTTCGGTCGCCGCCGTCGACGGCGTCGGCGGCGCCATTGAGCACATCAACCGATTTTCATCCGGCCATACGGAGTCGATCATCACCGAAAACGACCAAACGGCGGAGAAATTCCTTACCCAAGTCGACAGCGCCATCGTCATGCGCAACGCCTCGACCCAGTTCGCCGACGGCGGCGAGTTCGGGCTCGGGGCGGAGATCGGCATCGCCACCGGAC
This sequence comes from Parvularculaceae bacterium, assembly GCA_046756245.1. Taxonomy (GTDB): domain Bacteria; phylum Pseudomonadota; class Alphaproteobacteria; order Caulobacterales; family Parvularculaceae. The sequence goes on along the minus strand of JBHHVZ010000006.1, from coordinate 48,812 downwards.
GGCTGCACGCGCGCGGTCCCGTCGGCGCCGAAGGGCTCACCACCTACAAATATGTCGTGCGCGGGTCCGGCCAGACCCGGCCTTAAAGAGGTGAATGGTGAAGTGGTGAATGGTGAACAGAGAGATTGACGCCGACTCTTTCTATTCACCATTCACTATTCACGACTTCACCATTCTTACAACGCCGGAGACGCCTTCATGACCGACCAGACGACCAAAGCCGCGCGCGGGATCGACGCGCTTCTTGACGTCATGGCGCGCCTGCGCGCGCCTGAGGGCGGGTGCCCGTGGGACCTCGAACAGGATTTCCGCACCATCGCTCCGTATACGATCGAGGAAGCCTACGAAGTCGCTGACGCCATCGAACGCGCCGACATGACTGCGCTCAGGGACGAACTCGGCGACCTCCTGTTTCAGGTGGTCTATCACGCGCAGATGGCGAAGGAGGAAGACCTGTTCGATTTCGCCGACGTGGCGGGCGCGATTTCCGATAAAATGATCCGCCGCCACCCGCATGTCTTCGCCGATGCGGATTTTCGATCCGCAGATGAACAAACGGTTGCGTGGGAAACGCAGAAAGCCGAAGAACGCGTCACCAAAGGCGCGCATGGCCTGCTCGACGATGTGCCGGCCGGCCTGCCGGGGCTGACGCGCGCGGTCAAACTGCAAAAGCGCGCCGCCCGCGTCGGTTTCGACTGGACGGAGGCGCGCGACATTCTTGATAAAATTATCGAAGAAGCGCGTGAGGTGACGGAAGCTGAAAATTCCGGCGACCGGAACGCGGTTGAGGATGAATTTGGCGATCTCCTGTTTGCGGTCGCCAATCTCGCCCGCCGACTCGATGTCGATCCTGAAGCGGCGCTGCGCCGCGCCAACCAGAAATTCACCCGCCGCTTCCGTCATATCGAAGCGCGCCTGGCCGACGACGGGCGAAAGCCCGACGACGCCGCGCTCGACGAGATGGAGGCGCTGTGGACGGAAGCGAAGGAAGGCGAAGGCCTTCCATCCGGATCGTGAGCGGCGCAAGACGATTATTTAACAGTCGCCTGCCTTGACTCGTTCCACAGGCGCGACAAGGCGTTCAGCAGGCTTTTTCTTGATGCTGACAAATACAGGGTGTTATTCGGCAATCGCTGAACCAGCGCGCGATGCGCTTTTGCAAGCTCATGATAGGGCATGCTTGGAAATAAATGGTGAGTCGCGTGAAACCTGAGCCCCACAGGCGCCCAGAGCGCCGTAAGAACCGGCGCGCCCGGCACATTCACTGAATCAAGGAATTCCTCCTCGCGGGACATCGGAACATCACCCGGATTCCGATAGGCATGGGCGGCGAGCGTGCGCAGCGAGTTCAGAAGAAAGATCATAACCGCAACAGCGTACCAGAGAATAATCACGGAAACCGGCAAAACGCCCAACACCGTCAGGACAATCACGCACGCTCCGAAAACAAACGCTGAAAATTCCTGCAACCGCCAGCTTGCATCATCGCGTTTGCCAGACGCGGGACGCTGATAGCTCAAATCGATCGCCAGGGATGAAAGCCTTGACCATATGAGTCGTCGCAGGGGCGGAATAAAATACGACAAAGGCGTCAGGATTATAAACCGCGACGCCATCAAAAGCGGCAAGAGAAAAATCAGGAACATGTAAGTGATGATGTTAACCGGCCTGCTAACGGCGAAAGCAATATATTCGCCGTCCTGACGCGTGCCGTAAATATTCGAACGGTGGTGATCGAGGTGAACGCCGGAATACGTGAAAGAGGGCACCATCAAAGGAACGCCGCATAACAGATTCCAGACAAATCGGAATGCGCCGAACGAGCCTCTTTTCAAATGAGCGAGTTCGTGCGTAAAAATCGCCGCCCGATAGAGCGCCAAAGCGGATATGACTGCGCCGCCAATCTGCATCAAGGAAAACGCCGGCGCCGTCACGGCCAAAACGAAGCTCGCCCACCCAAGAGCTGCACTCAGGAGAAAGTCAGTCCAGTAGATCATGGGCTTTGGTTTTATAAAGCCGATGGCGATCTCTTGCGCTTCTCTGAGAGGAAAAGCCGTGACCTCGTTCATTAATTCGCTGCGCACCGACATGCTTATCCTCTCCACGCGCTAATCGCCGGCGGCGCGCCGAGAACCTTCCCGACAGCATACGACCCCGCTCAAGGCGATCGCGTGATGCGCCAACATCTTAAACTATCATCGCTGGACGCCCGTGAATTGATGTAAATCATTTTTCGACGAATTTGAGCCGGGCTGAGCTTCGTCGGCAGCGATCCTGTGTCTGCAAGGCGTCGCTTCGCGTCAATTGCGCACACGATGGCGCCAAATGATCCCTCGTTTTGTAAATACGCTCTATCGACGAGCCGCCCCTACTTCCCGCCATAGCCGCCGCGGGGCTTCAGCGAATTGCGCAGCAGCGCATAGATCGGCAGGAACAGGAATGCGATCAGCGCCCGCACTGCGAGCCCGCCGATCATCCAGTTGATCCAGGGCGCGCCAGAACCGGCGTAGACTCCGGGGAAATAGATCAGCGTCTCAAGCGCATATCCCGCCAGCGCCGCATATAACGGCGCACGCCACCAGCGCCCGCCGCCGCGGATCACATCGTAGATATTGACCGCCAGATACTGGCCGGCCATGGCGCTGGCGACGAACGCCATCACGTAACGCGCCGCCGGCATGTCGGAGGCCTCGAGCGCCGGCGCCAGATAGGAAAGCTCGGCGAAAGTCGCCAGCGCAGCAAGCCCCCATGATGCGGTGACGGCGCGCGAGGCCTCCTCGCCCCCGAAACGGCGCGCGAAGAGAATTCCCAGAAGCGGCGCGCCGGCCATGATAACGCCGCCGATGCTCAGCCAATCGCTCGGTTTATAAGCGGCGTCGGGCGCGGCCAGCCCATCGAATAGGCGAAACGGCAGATCGACCGTAAGAAAAGAAGCGATCAAAAGCGGCGACAATAACAGCGACAACGCCAGCACGCGCAGGAGGGCGACGGCGAAAGCCGCCACATCGCGCTTCAGACGTTGCAGAGGCGTTTCCTTGACCGGTCTGCGCTTTTCGACCGCGACCGAGACTTCCATGACGTTCGCCGTTGTCGTCGGGACGTTTGCGCCCTCAGGAAGCAGCTTTGGCGAGTTCCCGCTTCACTTTCAAGGCGGCCGGGGAAAGTTGCTGGTCCCTGGCCTTGGCGAGGAAGGCGTCAAGACCGCCCACATGGTCGACGGTGCGCAGCGCCGAAGCCGAAATCCGGAATTTGAAGGCGCGGCCGAGCTTGTCGCTGTGCAGCGTCACATTGCATAAATTCGGCAGGAACCGCCGTCTCGTGCGGTTGTTGGCGTGCGAGACGTTGTTCCCGGTCATCGGACCGACGCCCGTCAATTCGCACCGGCGCGCCATGATCGTCACCTTGTCGTTATCGGGGCGCGCTTGACGCCCGTCAGTCCCTTGAAGTGCGCGTGGCTATAGGCGAGGCGCGCCGGCCCGTCAAGCGGGCCCGAAACGGCCGGCGCCCCCTCGCCCGCCCAAGAGAAACGCCCCAGATTCCGCGCCCGGTAGAACAGAATAAAAATCTGTGCGAGTCAGTGATTCGTGCAGCAGTTGTGCTGCTTTCGTTTTTTCTGTTCACTATAATCAGACGAGGCGGGGCGCGCCGCCTGTGGCGCTGCGGCTGACGGACGCCTAGGTAAATAGGTAAAGATGACGGCGCCCGGTCGCGCGCCGACCCCGACGAATCGTCCGAGAGTTCGAAGCGTGAGAGTCCCCGCCCCGCCTCCCGATTACAAAGGCCTCGTCAATCCGGGTCCCGTGACGGCGGTGCTCGGGCCGACCAACACCGGCAAGACCCATTATGCGCTCGAGCGCATGCTGGCCTGCCGCACCGGCATGATCGGCCTGCCGCTGCGGCTCTTGGCGCGCGAAATCTACGACCGCGTCGCTGCACTGCGCGGCGCGCGCGAAGTTGCGCTGGTAACCGGCGAGGAAAAGATCCTGCCGCCTTCCCCGCGTTACTGGGTGTGCACGGTCGAAGCCATGCCGCTCGAGCGTTCGGTCGATTTTCTCGCCATCGACGAGGTCCAGCTCGCCGCCGACCCGGAGCGCGGCCGGATTTTCACTTCGCGGCTGCTGCACGCAAGGGGGCGGTCGGAAACGCTGCTGCTTGGCTCGGACACGATCCGGCCGGCGCTGCAGCGTCTGTTCGCGGGCGCCAGGTTTGTATCGAGGCCGCGCTTTTCGGCCCTGACCCATGCAGGGCCGAAGAAAGTCACGCGCCTGCCGCGCCGGAGCGCCGTTGTCGCGTTCTCCTCGGATTCTGTTTACGCCCTCGCCGAGCTCATCCGCCGGCAGCGCGGCGGGGCTGCGGTCGTGCTTGGCGCGCTCAGCCCGCGCACCCGCAACGCTCAGGCCGCGCTTTATCAGAACGGCGAGGTCGATTATCTGGTCGCCACCGACGCCATCGGCATGGGGCTCAACATGGATATCGACCATGTGGCCTTCGCCGCCCTGCGTAAATTCGACGGGCGCGGCGTGCGTCAGCTAAATCCGGCCGAGCTCGCCCAGATCGCCGGCCGCGCCGGCCGCCATGTGCGCGATGGAACGTTCGGCGTGACCGGCGACTGTCCGCCGCTCGACGATGAGACCGCAGCAGCGATCGAGGATCATCGTTTCGACGCAATCCCGGCCCTGCAATGGCGTTCGGAAGCGCTCGATTATTCCTCTCTGCCGGCGCTTTTCAACGCGCTCGAAAAGCCGGCGCCGCGGCCCGAACTCCGGCGGGCGCGGCCGGGCGAGGACGAGCAGACCCTGCAACGTCTCGCTCAGCGTCGCGACATTCGCGACATGGCGCAGGGCGGCGCGGCGCTTTCTCTTCTCTGGGACGTTTGTCAGACGCCGGACTTTCGCAAAACTGCGCCCGACCAACACGCCCGCCTGCTCGGCGACATCTACCGCCAGCTCGTGAATGACGGGCGCATCGGCAATGATTGGCTGGCCGCGCATGTAGATCCGCTCGACCGTGTCGATGGCGACATCGACGTCCTGTCGACGCGCATCGCGCATATACGCACATGGACATATGTCTCCCACCGCGGCGCATGGCTTGAAAACGCCGGATATTGGCGGGAACGCGCCCGCGCGATAGAAGACTCGCTTTCCGACGCGCTGCATGAAAAACTGACGCAGCGGTTTGTCGACAGGCGCACGTCTGTATTGTTGCGACGATTGAAAGACGACGCGCCTCTCCTCGCCGGCGTCACCGAAGACGGAGAAGTGATTGTGGAAGGCCAGTTTGTCGGCCGGTTATTAGGTTTCGAGTTCATTCTCGACCCGCGGGCGTCGGGCGCTGAGGCGAAATCCGTCCGCGCCGCCGCCGAACGGGCCCTGCGTCCGGTCTTCGCCGCGCGCGCCGCGGCGCTCGCCAACGCCCAGAGCCATGAGCTCGATCTGCGTGAGGACGGGTCGATCTGGTGGCGGTCGGGACAGGCCGCCCAACTCGAAAAAGGGCCGGCGCCGCTGCGCCCCGCGCTTCGGGTCAAGGGGCTCGACGTTATCTCGCCCCATTTGCGCGGCCGCGTTGAAGATCGTCTCGCCGATTTTTTCTCTGCTAAGGTCGAAGCGTTGCTTTCGCCGCTGTTGACGCTCCAGCGCGCCGCCAACGCCGGCGGCGACGACGGCCTACAGGGGCTTACGCGCGGCGTCGCGTTCAGGCTGGTTGAGAATTTCGGCGCCACGTCGCGCGCCCAATTCGGCGACGATCTGCGCCAGCTCGACCAGAAAGAGCGCGGCAAGCTGCGCCAGCTCGGCGTCCGCTTTGGCGAATATACGATATTTATGCCTGCGCTTTTGAAGCCTGCGCCTGCGTCTCTTCTGACAATGCTATGGGCGTTATGGACCGACCGACAGCCTGCAGCGTTTACGCCGCCGAAGGCGGGGCTGGTTTCTACGCCGCTGGTCGATAATCTTCCGCACGCCTATTACTACGCTTCCGGCTACAGGCCGTCAGGCGCGCGCGCCGTGCGCATCGATATGCTGGAACGTCTGGCGCATGAAATCCGCGCCGTTCGCCGCAACGGTGATCCGCGCCAAGGGTTCGAAGCGACCGCGCACATGATGTCGTTCGTCGGCTGTTCGGGCGAAGAATTCGAAGCAATTCTGCATTCGCTGGGCTTCCGCAAGACGATCGAAAAGCGGCCCGCGCCGAAGCCCGAACTGGCGACGGCGGCCGTTGTTCCAAAAGAGGCCGTCGAGGCCGCGCCGGACGAAACCGCGCCTGCGCCCGTTCACCGTGACGCACCCGCGCCGGTCGAGAACGCTTCCGAAAACGCGATCGTTCCGGAGCAAGCAGAAGCGCAGGAAGCAACGCCTTGCGCGGCGCAGCAGCCGAGCGCTGATCCTGCGCCGGCGCCGGTTCAATCGAGCGATGACGGCGCCGCGACGGCGCAGTCGAAGGAAGATAGCGAGGCCGTTGCTGCGCCTGCAGAAATTGAGCATGCAACCGCCGTCATCGCGCCGCAACCTGAAGTGCAATCCGAAGCCGAAGAAATCGAGATCGCCGTGTGGCGGCCCGCCCCGCGCCATCGTCCGAAACCGAAGCCCAAACCGACGGGCAAATCGGATGCGAAATCCGATCACGGGCGAAAACACGCCGCCAAGTCGAAACGCGAAGGGCGCGGGGGCAAACCGGAACGGCGCAAATTCCAGGACGGTCCGCGCATTCCCGACGGCAAACCGCGCTATCGCAAGACAGCCGATCCGAATTCGCCTTTCGCGGTGCTCGCCGGCCTCAAGGACTCGCTTTCAAAACCGGAAAAAAAGCCGGCCCCCGCCGATCCGCCTGATCCGTCTGAGAAGGCCCGGTGACTGGCGAGAGCGCTGCACCCGCCTCCGCCGAGACGGCGGCGAGCCAGAGAATCGACAAGTGGCTCTGGTGCGCGCGATTTTTTCGGACGCGCTCAGTCGCGGCGAAATTCGTCGCCGGCGGCGGCGTGCGCCTCACCCGCGCCGCCGCCACCCAGCGGATCGAAAAACCGAGCGCCCTTGTAAGGCCCGGCGACAGCATCGCGTTCGCGCTCGGGCCGCGATTGCGCGTCATCGAGATTTGCGCCCTCGCCGACCGTCGCGGTCCGGCGTCCGAGGCGCGCGCTCTTTATAACGATAATTCTCCACCCCCGCCGCTGAAGCGGGAAACCGTTCGCAGCGCTGGCGTCCGCGAAAAAGGGGCCGGCAGACCGACCAAGAAAGACCGTCGCGCCCTCGACGCGCTGAAGTCGACAGGGGAGCGTTAATACCGGAGGATGCGTGCGTGCTGAAGAAACTGCTGTCCCTGTTCGAACCGCGCCCGGCCGCAGCCGAGCCGGCCGCAGTCGACGCCTTGCCGCTTGCGGTCGCAGCGCTTCTGGTCGAAGCCGCGTGCGCCGACGATCGCTATGACGACGATGAACGCGCGCTCATCGGCGAAATCCTCGCGGCCCAGTTCAATCTTGCGCCGACCGAGGCCGCAGCGCTCCGGAAAGAAGGCGAACAGGCTCAGGCCGAAGCCTTCGACATCCATCGGTTCACCAAGATCGCCAAGAACATGGAACCGGCCGAAAAAACGGCGCTCATCGAAAGGCTGTGGGAGATCGTTCTTTCAGACGGCGAACGCGATCCGCATGAGGACGCGCTGGTGCGGCGCGTATGCGGCCTGATTTATGTGAGCGATCCGGAAAGCGGCGCAGCGCGGGCGCGCGTTGCGGCGCGGCTGTCTTCGCGGCCATAGGAGAATCCGCCCGGTTCCGCTTGCTTCCCGCCGCCGACCGGTTATGAAATGCGGAAAATGATTCCTTCAGGAGCGTGCCGAGCATGACCTACGTGGTGACAGACGCCTGTATTCACTGCAAATACACCGATTGCGTCGAAGTCTGTCCCGTCGACTGTTTTTACGAAGGGGAGAACATGCTCGTCATCCATCCGGATGAGTGCATCGATTGCGGCGTCTGCGAGCCGGAATGCCCGGTCGAAGCAATCGTGCCGGACACCGATGACGATGACGGCAAATGGGTGGAGCTGAACGCCAAATACGCCGCCGAATGGCCGAACATCACAGAAAAAACCGACCCGTTGCCGGAAGCCGATAAATACGCCGAAGAAAAGGGCAAGCTGGACAAGTATTTCAGCTCCAAACCCGGCGAAGGGTCTTAAGCGTCCGCTCGGGCTGCGCTGCGGAGGGCGCGGGTGCGGCCAATTTCGTTGCGTTGCAAAATCAGCGTGGCGTTTATTGAAATTTTATGCTATATAAGAGCAAAAGTCGGCTAGCCGCGAGGATGTAACGCTAATTAACCTGCGTGTAAAAAATAGCCCTCAATTCGCTGAAAACATGGCTGAATGTTGCGCCAGCTTCTGATGTTACAGGAGCCTTATTTTGCGATGCTGGGCGATTCCCGCACATCTCAGGAATCCTACTGCGCAAGGTTGGACGAGCGATGATTTCCTGATGGCGGCCGCTAGGCGGCTCGACAGGCGGCGAGCTCTTAGAACAGAAGCGAGAATGACAATGGCGTCCAGAACGGCTGGAAAAACTAAAGCCCGCACCAAAACTAAAACCAAAACCAAGACGACCAAAAAGGCCGCGCCAGCCCGGCGTACGACGAAAACCAAATCGGCCAAGCGCACGCCGGTCCGTAAGACAACGGTCAAAAAAACATCAACCAAAAAGGCGCCAAAGAAGAAAACGCCCGCCAAAACCGCCAGGAAAACGGCGGCGAAAAATACGGCGACCCGGAGAAAGCCAGCCAGGAAAGCGGCGAAGGCGGTCAAAAAGTCCAAAAAAACCAAATCGGCGGCGAAAAAGACGACCGCCAAACCAATCAAGAAGACTCCGGCGAAGAAATTAACCGCGAAAAAGACGCCGGCCAGGAAAACCGCCAAGGCGAAGGCCCCGGCCAAGGTCAAAAAACCCGCAGCGGTAAAAAAGACGCCGGCTAAGAAGCCGGCTGCGAAGAAGGCTTCGTCGAAGATCACCGATAAAGCGGCGCAAAAAACGAAAAAGACCGCCGTCAAGACAGCGGCCAAACCCGCGCCCGCCAAACCGAAGCCGGCCAAGCCTGTGAAAAAAGGCATGGTCGGCCAGGCGCCGCGTCGATCGACCACCGCGCCGCAAACGCCGTTCCCGTCATCGCTGACGCCGAAAACCGCAACAACCGCGACGGCGGGGTCAGCGAAACCTTCCCCGGCGGCGGCGGCGGCCAAGCAGAACTTCAAGGTCAACGACTATATCGTTTATCCGGCCCACGGCGTCGGCAAAATCGTTGCGATCGAAAAATCGCAGATCGCCGGCGTGACGATCGAGCTTTTCGTCATTGTCTTTAACCAGGAGAAGATGAAACTCCGCGTGCCGCTTGAAAAAGCCAAGGCGGTCGGCATGCGCGGTCTTTCGAGCGAGGCCCAGATCAAATCCGCCGTCGCGACTTTGAAGGGCCGCGCGCGCATCAAGCGCACCATGTGGAGCCGGCGCGCTCAGGAATATGAGGCCAAGATCAATTCCGGCGACATCAACGCCGTTGCGGAAGTGGTGCGCGATCTTTACCGCGCCGCCGACCAGCCCGAACAGAGCTATTCCGAACGCCAACTGTTCGAGGCGGCGCTCGATCGCCTCGCCCGCGAAGTCGCAGCGGTCAAGAAAATCGACCTCGAAGAAGCCGTTGCGGAACTCGACGCCTCGCTGCAGAAAAAACAGGCGGCCTGAGCGGCTTGAGCCGGCGCGCTAACATGTATTGCAAGGAACGAAATCATTGAGGCGTGATTGCATGCCTCGCTACAAACCCAACCTTGTCGTTGCCGGGCTTATCCCGGCAATCCATGGTTGCTTGCATCGAACCTGCAGCCTGAGATCCCCGGACAAGCCCGGGGATGACAATCCGCGCATGGGGCGAGTTTGGTACGCGTACACGTTTTGTAAACAGGCACTAGACTCGTTCGATCTGTTTGGGATGGGAAAGCGCAAGCGACGGGCCGTTGATGCGCTCGACGAAACCGCGCGCCCGCACGCGCGCGCCTTCAAACGCCAGCAGGTCAAAACCGGCTTTCGCCCATCGCCGCGCGAGAACGGATCGCGCGGTGACTGTAAAATCGGTCCGGTAGTCCGCGCCGAAATTGAGATAAATTCTGCCGCGCGCTTTTGCGGCGCGCCACACGACGCCTTCGACGAGATGATAGCCACCGATGGCGTCGTTCGCATCGAGGGCGTTGCGCACCCGGTAATGATCGAGCAGCCACAGTCCACGTCGTGCAATGCGCGCTTCGCGCTCGCGGGCAAGCAACGCGTCGATAAACTCGGCTTCGTCGGTTTCCGGCGCGACCCGCGCAGCGCCGGCGCGTATGAGCTTTTCCTGCAGACTGCGCCCGTTTTCATCGCGCGCGATAACGACGCGGCGTCCCCATCGGTCCGGCTTGCCGGCTTCGCTGAGCGTTATCGGACCCGCGGCGAGAAGCCCGGCGAGCGCGCGCCTTGCGTCTTCGGCGAAGGGTTCGGCGCCGCCTGCCAGTCCGACGGTCGCCGGGGCGAGAATATCGGCAAGGCGCATCTCCGCGCCGGCTTGCATAAATCGGTCGCCGGAGAGCGCTGCGCCATCCGGCCCATTCGCGCGTGCGTGCAGCGGCGCTGCGCCAAGCGCCATGACGCCGGTAAGAAATCCGCGCCGCCTCATCCTGTCGCCGTAACCCGAACCTTGGCGCGGGCCGTCTTCCCGCGTTGGTCGACCACGGCGACATCGTAAAAACCGGCCGCTGCAGGCCGCCAGATTGCGCGCCCGCTCGTAACCTCGATCGTCAGCGGATCGCCGTTCACATACCAGCGATAGCCGCCCGATCCGCCGCGTGCGGCGAGCGCGAAACCGTGCGCCGTCGCACCTGGTGACGCTGTGAAAATCTCTATGCCGTTGCGGGGAAAGACGATCTCGGGCGGATTTGTCTCCTGAGGCGAGCCGAAACGCGTCAGGACGGTATCTTGCAAGGTTTCGTCGGCTACAGGCGGGGTTCGCCCCGCACCCTCAGCGTCGTTTCGCGCCAGCATGTCGAAAAGATCGAAGAGCAACGGCGCCGCCGCTTCGCGTCCGGTTTTTCCGGGCCGCGGCGCGCCGTCGGCCCGGCCGACCCAGGCGACGACCGTATAGCGTCCAGCATGGCCGGCCGCCCAGGCGTCGCGATAGCCGTAGGAAGTGCCGGTCTTGAAGGCGATGCGCGGCGCAGTATCGACGAGCGCGGCCGGCGCGCGGCCGGCCAGCGACGGCCCATCGGCGAGAATGGCGCTCACCCGCCGCGCTGTGTTCTCCGACATGAGCCGGTATCCGGCGGTTGCGGGGCGTTCGTTTTCTTCCGTCTCTGTCCAGTTGAGCGGACTGACCCGGCCGTCATCGGCGAGCGCTGCGTAAAGCGCCGCAATGTCGCGCTCGGTGACGCCGGCGCCGCCGAGCGCAATGGCGAGCCCAGGCGTCTTGTCAGCGCCGTCCGGCGTTTTGAGCCTGACGCCGGCCGCCTTCAGCGTCGCCGCAAAACGCGGCGCGCCGACTTTATCGAGGGCGCGCACCGCCGGGACATTGAGGGAGTGTTGAAGCGCCTCGCGAATGCGCACTTCGCCGCGAAAGACGCGGTCGAAATTCTCCGGCGCGTAGCCGCCGAAAGCGCGCGGCATGTCGTCGATGACGGCGCCGGGACCGGCGAGCCCGTCCTCGAACACAAGCGCGTAAATGAATGGCTTGAGTGCGGATCCCGGCGACCGCGTCGCATTGGTGAGGTCGATCCAACCGCCCGGCGCGTCGAGACTCGATGAGCCGACCGCGGCGCGCACTGCCCGGGTTTCGTTGTCGATGATCAACGCCGCCGCCGTCGCGCCATCTGCGCCGCGGGCTGCGTGGGCGGCGACGATGGCTTCGGCCTGCATTTGCAGGAGAAGGTTGAGGCTCGAAATGACGACGCCTTTATTGTTCGCCGCATGCTCTTTCGCCAGCCGGCGCGCCGTGTGATAAGCGGCGCGCGCATAGGGCTTGCGACCAGTTGGAAGCAGGGCGGCGGCGGCTTCTTCTGCGCGCTTTGCGTCAAGTGCGCCGGCGGCGACGAGCTTTTCCAACACTTCGCCGCGCGCCGTCCGTGCAGCGTTGGACCGGCGGTCGGGCCGGCGCGCCTCAGGCGCCTGCGGCAATGCAATCAGAAGCGCCTGTTCGGCATCGGTAAGCCGCGCCGGCTCCTTGCCGAAATAGGTCAGACTCGCCGCCCGCACGCCTTCGAGATTGCCGCCATAAGGCGCGAGCGTCAGATAAAGTTCGAGAATTTCACGCTTCGACAGGCGGCGTTCGATCTGCAACGCCCGGGCGATCTCAATCGCTTTTGAAGCGAACGTTCGCGGACGCGGTTCAAGAAGCCGGGCTGTCTGCATCGTCAGCGTCGACGCGCCTGAAACGATCCGGCCGGCCCGTGCGGCGTTCAGTCCGGCGCGTCCGATGGCTGCTACGTCGACGCCGGGATGGCGGTAGAACCGTTTGTCTTCAATCGCGATCAGCCGTTCGACGAAGACCGAATCGATTTCGTCGAGATCGGCGGCGAAGCGCCAGCGGCCTCCCTCCGTCTGAAAGGCGTGCAGCCAGCGTCCTTCCCTGTCGACGACAAGCGGGCTTAATTTCTCCGCGCGCTCAAGCGGCGGCGGAAAGAGGATATCTGCAGCAAAGATCAGCAAAATTAGTCCGCTCATCCCGGCGAAAGCCGGGACCCAGAGCATCTTGCGCCGTGCATGTTTCTTCTGGATCCCGGCTTTCGCCGGGATGAGCGGAGAATGGATATTTCGCCGACAGATCATTGCGCAGCAGCGATCGACAGACTGGTTGACGCCGTACGCGCAAAGACGCCGGGCCGATACATATCCTCGACGACGCCGCCGGGGAGCACATAATCGCCGGGCGTCACCGCCCGCACGATATAGGCGAAGGTGAAGCGGTTCTTGCGGACGTCGATTGCGGCGACGAAGCGGTCGTCGCGCGCTTCGGCGATCTTCGGATAGCTGATTTCGCCAATCCATTTGTACGGGCCCGACCGGCCGCGTCCGCCGCCGTCTTCGGGGCGCAAGACAGTCTCAATCTCGAAGCCCGCCGGCAACAGGTCGGCGATAATGACGGGATGCAGCCGTTCATTCGCCGCCGCGCCAGTCAGCACCACCACGAGCCTGTCGTTCTGCCGCACGGCACTGAGATCGACCGGGCGGCCGTCGCGGGTCGCGATGCGTTTCGACAGCGTAAAGCCTTGCGCGACCGGCCCCGGCGCTTCCTTCGGCGCGCCGGAGACGGTCACGGTGCGGAAGATCTGCCCCTCGCCGTCGTTACGGTAGGCGCGCCCGGCGGCGATCGCTGCCTCGTCCGGATGGAAGGACGGCGCCGGCGCAAGATTCTCCTGCGCCGCTCCGTCGACCGAGATCGCCACCGGTCCCGCCACCCGGATCAGCGCCTGCGCGGCCAGAAGCGTGAACGCTTTCTCCTGCGTGTGCATCCGGTTCGGATCTTTCATCGCCGTAGTCAGGCGCTCCGTGAGCGCCGGGACTCGATCGTCCTCGCCCGCCTCCGCGGCGAGCGCCAGCACGCCGGCGATATCCCTCAACGGCGATTGGTAATAATCGGTCCGATTTTCCCAGCCGAGGGCTTCGACGGCCTGATCGAAGGCGCTCGCCGCGCGGGACCGGTCGCCCATCATGAAAAGCGCCGCGGCGATATGGGCGCGCGCCAGCGGGCTCGGCGTTTCCTTGAGCAGCGCGTCGTGGAAATAGCGCAGATCGGAAAGATCAGCGCGGCCGGCGCGGGCCAGAACGTAAAACGCATAGGCGCCCGCGCGCCGGCGCAGATAGGCCGTCTTGTCGGTCGAACCCGGCCCGTCATAGGCGCGAGTCTGATAATTCACCGCCGTCCAGCGGTCGACACGCGCGATTTCGCTAAGCGCGCCATAGGAACGCTCCAGCGCCTCCTGCGGCACGCCATAGCCTTCTTGCCGCGCGCGGTAGAGAAAGTCGGTCAGATAAGGTCCGAGCCAGGCCGAGGCGCCGCTGTCGCCCTCGCGCCACAGGCCGAAGGCGCCGTCGCCGCCCTGACGATTGAGCAGCTTGTTGACCGCTTCCTGCACGCGCGGCCGCACCGCGCGTTCGGGATCGCGCCCGACTTCGCCCCCGAGCACGTCAACAAACAGGAGCGGAAAGGCGGAACTCGTCAACTGCTCCGAACAGCCATAGGGATAGCGGTAAAGCGCGTCGAGAAGCGGCCCCGGCTCGACGCCCTTCAATCGCGAGAAGGACACTGAGACTTTCGCCGAACCCGGCACGAATGCGTTGGTGAGCGCTTTCGTCAGCGCGAAACTTTCGCCGGGCGCTTGCGCGACCGTGCGCGCCTCGCTCACCGGGAAATAGGGCGTGCGCACCTCTATCGGATAATCGCGCGTTACGGCGAAGTTATCGGGACCCTTCACCGACAGCGTAATCTTGCCGATTCCGACCTCGCCGGCGGCGAGTTCGAAGAGATGCGTCTTTTTCTCGCCCTTTGCGAGGGTGAAGGTTTGCGATTGCGAAAGATCGATCGGCCTCTCGCCGTTGACGGCGACGGCGTAATCGCCGGGAGCGCCGTCTACGTTATCGATCAGGAGAGTCGCCTGCGCGGCATCGCCCGGTGAGAGAAACCGCGGTAGCGCGAGTTCGGCCGGAACCGGATCGCGCACTGTCAAAGGTTGCGCCGTGCGGCCAAGCTTTTCGGCGCTCCAGGCGACCGCCATCAGCCGCAACTCGCCATTAAAGTCGGGAATTTCGATGGGCGCCACAGCGCGTCCGTCAGCATTCACGGTGATGAGGCCGGAAAACAGCGCCACCGATTTGGTGGGAACAACCGTCAGTCCCTCGCCGCCGATCTGGTCGCCGCCGAAGCGCGCCGGCGCGCCGAGATTGGCGTGCAATATTCGTCCGTAGTCGTCGCGAACGGAAACGCCGAGGCGTTTCTTGCCGTAATAATAATCGACCGGATCGGGATACTCGAATTTGGTCAGGCGCAAAATGCCTTCATCGACGGCGGCGATAGTCATCATCACTTCCGAACCGGCTTTGGCGCCCGCAATTCTTACCGGGAGCTCCAGTTTCTGGCGAGGCTGCATTACCTCCGGCGCGTTGAGAGAGACTTTGAGCGTGCGCTCCGACATGTCGAACGGCACATAGGCGACCGCCATGGCGCGCCTTGGGACCGGCCGGTCGACGGCGTCGCGTGGCGTCACCACGGTCGCCAGCACGTAAAATCCCGCGCCCCAGGCGGGGTCGGTGTCGATAATGATGTCCCGGCCCTTGCGCTCAACCTTCAGGCGCTGGACGAGATGCACTCTGTCGGTGGCGACCGTGACGATCGCCTCGCCCGCATAGGGCGCTTCGAGCCGCAGGCGCGCCCGCGCGCCCGGCGCGATCTTTTTATCCGGCGCCGTCAGCGCCGCCTGATCCGGCGTATCGGCGCCGGCCGCATAAGAGCGCCATCCCACGTAAAAACGGAAATCGGTCTTGGCCTTGCTCGCCGGGTCCCACACCGAGAGCCGGTAAGTCCCGTAATCGAGACGCTGCGAAATGCGGGCCGGCGCATTCTTTTTGGCCTGCGTGCGCCCTTCCGCCACCAGCACGTCTTTGTAGGAGCGCCGCCAGCGCCATTCGCCGGCGTCGCGATACCAGTCGAACCAGTAATCCTCCTCGACAAGGCGCCATTCGAGGTCGCCTTCCTGCATCGCGCCGCGCCAGTCGAGCAGAGCTGCGTCGATCTCCGCCAGCTCGTCGCGGCCGAAGCCGTACCCGTCGCCGGCTTTTTTGAGACCCACATAGCGTTCGTCAGGACGCACCGGAATGCGCGCGCTTTCGCGCACGACGCGTCCGCCGGGTTCGACAACCCCCACGACCACGTCGGCGCGCATCGGCGCGCCGTACCCTTTCGGCGCTTCGTCGACCGACAGCGACAGCTCCGCATTGCCCGCCGCGTCAGTCGTCGTGTTAGGCAGGCGGATGAAGCGTTCGTCGAACCGGCCATTAACGGGACCGAAACGATAGCCTTTCAAATCGGGGAAAGGATTGGGATCAAGCCGGAGCCGGGCTTCGGCCTCGACCGCAAGTCCGCTCGCAGGCGCGCCGTAGAGGAAACGGCTCGCCACCGTCATCGGCCGCTTTTCGCCGGCGCGCATCGGCGTTTCTTCGTCGGTTTCGAGTTTGACCTCGAGACGCTGCGGAACGAAATCTTCGACCGAGAAAGTTTCGCCGCCGACGCGGCCGGCGCCGTCGGCCTCAACGTCGATGCGCCATACCCCGCGCGGGGCCGAGCGCGGGGTTTCGTAATCCAAAGAAAATCCGCCAATCTCCGTCTTCTCGATACGGATCTTTTCAGCATCTGTTAGGTTGGGCCGCTTGATCGTCAGCGTCAGAGGTCTGTTTGTCACCGCCTTGCCGGCGGCGCCGCGCAAGAGGCCGGAAATGTGAACGGTTTCGCCGGGCCGGTAGATTCCCCGGTCGAGATAGACATAGGCGTCGAGGTTCGCCGGCGCCGTCCTGCCCCCGATATTGCGGTCGGAAAGATCCAGCGGCGCGCGGGAAAGATCGAGCGCGGCGAAGTCGTCCTGCGGGCCATAAGCCATGATCATACGCGGCGTCAGCGGATAATCGCCGTTGATCACGGCGGCGTCGAACCGCGCGCGCCCATCCGCGTTGGTGGTCGCGCGACCGAGCACGTCATTGTTGGCGGCGATCAGCGCGAGTTCGACGCCGACAAGCGGGCGGGCCGTCGAGATCGAGCGGACGAAAACGTCGACGCCTTCGCTGCTTGAATAGGTCGTCAGCGCCATATCGGTGAACATGATCCAGCGCCAGGCCTGCGCGGTGCGGCGCTTGTCGGCGCCCGGCGATACGTCGCGGGCGCGGACGAAATAGGCGCCCGGCTTCAGATCCTTGAGCGCGGCGCCGAGCGCAAAGACGGTCGTCGCCGTTTCGTTCGGATCTCCGGCCGTATCGATTTCATCTTGCCAGACGACGACGCCTACATCGTCGCCGCTTTCATCTCCATAGACATAATAATAACCGTCGTCGCCAACCGAGCCGCCGCTCACCATTTCTTTGCGCGCCAGACTCCTGTCGGAGACGCGTCGCACCGTGATTTCGACTTTCTCTACATTGACGGTTTCGATTCCAATACCGTCGGCTTCGAGACGCGGCAGGATCACGCCGTCCCCGGCGAAACCCACATAGGCGGGCTTGTCGCCGAACGCTACGACCACTTCTTCACTGCGGGCGAGCGTTTCTCCCTTGGCGCTCGGAAGCCCGGCGCGCAGGGTGGCGCGATAGTCCTTGTCAAACGACAAACCGGTCAGGCAGAGCGAGGTTCCGGCGACTTCGACCGCAGGCTTTTCTTCGGGGGAAAGGCGGACGAAATCGGCGTAGTTTATGTCGCCGTCGTCGTCGAGCGCGCGGGTAAATTGAAAACAGGCTTTCGGCGTATCTTCGCTTGTGTCGAGACTGAGGCGCCGATAGGCGAACTCATCGGTTTCTTCGACCGCGGGGCGGCGGGCGTTCTCGCTGCGAGGCTCCTGAAAGGCGCGCCGCTGCGTGGGCGCGCCGGCGCCCGCGTCAACGGCGACCGCCGGCGGACCTGATACGACCGAATCCCGACCGCCGGGAGCGATCGCCCGGCCCAGCAACAAACCGAGGCCGAAAGCCCCGAGAACCGCCGCCGCCAGAACCGCGATCGCCGGGCGAGTCATCCGCCAATTTTCAAACATCAAAGCCTCCCGCATTTTTTACTCCCCCGCAGGCGCATTTGGGCGGTTAATTATGGCGGTTAATCAACGCGAGGAAAACGATTCCGCGGCGTTTTCATGAAAATCACGCCGCAACCGTCATGCGTTGTTCATTTTCACGGCGAGACTTGATAGCGTGCGCGCCGCGCGGGTCCCCGTAGCTCAGTTGGATAGAGCACCAGATTCCTAATCTGGGGGCCGCAGGTTCAAATCCTGCCGGGGACGCCATCACGCGGCCAAACGCCGAGCCGGGCCGAGATCCGGCGCGCGCAACCGCGAAAAAGGCCCGAGTCTTGCGACGCGCTGTCGAACTCCTGACGACGGGCGGACTCCGCCCCGAAATAGGTCCTGGAACCGGCGATGCGCGATCTCATCCTTCTGAGTTTTACAGCGATCTGCCTCATTGTCGCCCTGCGCTATCCGTTCGCAGGGCTGTTGACCTGGGCGTGGTTTACCTTAATGGCGCCGCACCAGGCCGCCTATGGCGCGTTCGGGGTCCCGCTCAACGCCGTCATCGCCGGCGCTACGCTTGTCGCCGTCATAGCTTCCGGAGAAATCCGGCGTTTCAAACTCGATCCGGTCTCGTTCCTGTTCATCGCGCTCGCCGGCTGGATGGCGATCGCCCAGGCCTATTCGCTCGATCCGGCGAATTCCGCCATTTATTACGAGCGTTTCACGAAAACGCTCCTTTTCGCCTTTCTGTGCGCGCAAATGGCGACGGACAAGTTGCGTTTCCATGCACTGGTCTGGATGCTTGTCATCTCTATCGGTTTTTTCGCCGCCAAGGGAGCGATATTCACGCTCCTCACGTTCGGCCAATTTCACGTACAGGGCATGCCGAACACGGTGCTCGAAGACAACAACCATTTCGGCATTGCGACGGCGACAATGCTGCCGATGATCCTCTACCTGCACGGACAGGCCGCGCAGCCCTGGGTTAAGCGCGGACTGCTTATCCTGTTCGCTTTATCCGTGCTCGCCATAATCGGCACGCAATCGCGCGGCGCGTTTGTATCGCTTCTTGTTTTTTCAGGATTTTTCTGGGTGCGCGCAAAACGCAAGCTGTCAATCCTCGCCGGAATGATGTTGGTGTTGATTCCGGCTGCGGCGTTCATGCCGTCGACCTGGAGCGACCGGATGGCGACGATTTCAGAAGCGACGGAAGACGCCTCTTTCATGGGGCGGGTCGACGCCTGGGCGATCAACGCCAAACTGGCGCAGGAGAATCCCCTGACCGGCGCGGGCCTGCGCAATTCGTATCAAAAAGACATCGCGGCGGCGGTCGACCGTGAACGCGCCGAACGCGCCAAAGCCGCCCACAGCATCTATTTCGAAATGCTCGGCGGCGCCGGTTATGTCGGACTCGGCGTCTATCTCATGCTTTTTGCGCGCGCGTTCTTCGGCGCGTGGAAAATATATTTGAGCCGCGGCGGCCCCGGCGTCGCCGACTGGCAGGCGCGTTTCGCCTATCACGCCCAGACCGCGCTCGTGGTGTTCGCGGTCGGCGGCGCATCGGCGTCGATGGAGATGTGGGACGGATATCTCGTCGTCATTGCATTGATCGGCGCGCTGACGCGGCTTGCGACGACGCCCGTCCATACTCGGGGATACGCGCTGCGCAAGCAACGCGCTGTTCGCTGGCGACGCGCCCTCGGCCCGGCCGCCTGACGACATTTCGATTTATTTTGTCGGCGCGGCGAACGCCGCTTTGGCGCCGCTAT
Source organism: Parvularculaceae bacterium (assembly GCA_046756245.1). Classification (GTDB taxonomy): domain Bacteria; phylum Pseudomonadota; class Alphaproteobacteria; order Caulobacterales; family Parvularculaceae. The sequence continues at coordinate 29,299 of JBHHVZ010000006.1, read as the reverse complement.
CCGGACCGCGCGCCGGCCCGGTGCGCCGTTCCATGCCGGCGGCGTCGATTGCTTCGGCGACTCCGCCGCCGCCGTCGGCGCAATCGGGGCAGGCCCCGCCGACCTCCACCTGGATGGTCGATTGCTTGATGCCGTATCGCTGGTCGAGATAGGTCTTCGCTTTTTGCAGCGCATCGACTGCAGCGTCGGCGCGATCAACGCAAACGTGCATGGTCAGGCTTGGATGTTCAGGCGTCAATTGCCAGATCCGCACTTGATGAACATTCCTGATCACAGGCGCGGTTTCTTTCAGGCCTTGGATCAAGGCTTCGACGTTGAGGTCCCTGGGCGCGCCTTCGAGGAGAATATGTCCGGCCTCGCGTGTGAGCCGATAGGCCGAGCGCGCAATCAGGCCCGCCACCACGAAGGAAAGAATCGGGTCGATGCGAGACCACGCAGTGGCGGCGATCACAAGGGCGGCGATGACCGCGGCGACCGACCCAAGCAGATCGCTGACCACATGCAGCAAGGCGCCGCGAACGTTCAGGTTCTTCGTGCGCGCGCCGTTCAGAATCAAAAACGCGAAGATGTTGGCGGCAAGCCCCAGCATCGCAATGAACAGCATCACCCGCCATTCCACCTCGATCGGGTTCAAAAGCCGACGAACGCCTTCGAAGACGATCCACACCAGCAGCCCTGACAGCGCCAGCCCGTTCAGAAAAGCGGCGAGCACCTGCCAGCGCCGATAGCCGAAATGCAACCCCCTGTCGGCCGGCCTGGAGGAAAGCCAATGCGCGCAGACCGCCAGCGCAAGCGCCAGCGCGTCTGTCAGCATATGGGCGGCGTCGGCGAGCAGCGCGAGCGAGCCAGCGAGTATTCCGCCGATCGTCTCGATCACCATGAAGGCCGCGATGACGACAAGGGCGGCTGTCAGCCGTCTTGCATCGTCACGGAGCCCATGCGTATGCCCGCTATGGTTCATGCCCAGCCTGTCGGGTTGGCTTTATCCACTTATAAAGGCCGACCGCGCCACCCGGCGCGCACAATAAGCCGCAGCGCGGGGCGAGAGCAAGCGCGCATGCGCGCGCCCGGCGTCTGATGCGCCGTTGTCGCCGAATTTAATGCAAATCCGTACAATCGGGGTAATGAAAGGAAAAGGTGACGTGATAACATTTTCACTGCTAGGATTTGCCGCGAGACAGGATTGCGGTACGGAATGCCCTGAGCAGGCGCCGACCGGGCCGGCGTGCAAATCGGGCGGTAAGAGGGGCGGCTAACAGCGTGGTTGGGGATCCGCACAGCATCAATGCGTTGGCGGTGAGTTCAATCGCCGCGGCCATCAGTACGGCTGGTCTTCTCTCCATGGCCGCGCTCGGGGACTGGGGACGGCGCAACAGTCCCTACTTTTCTTCATTTGCAATCGGCGTTCTGCTCGTCGCCGTCATTTTTCACATCCTGCCCCAGGCGCTCAGCCTTTCCGAAACCGCATGGCGATGGGGCGTGGCCGGTTTTTTTGCAATGACGCTGATCGGCGCGACTCTGCGCATTGCGCCGCAACACCGGGTCAAAGGCGCCGACTTCGCCTTCGGCTATGCTTCGATCATTGCGTTGGGCGCGCACTCGTTTCTCGACGGCGTCATATACGTCACGTCATTTCATGAGGACGTATTCACCGGCGGACTCGCCGCGCTCGGGCTGCTGTTTCATGAATTTCCGGAAGGCGTGATCGCTTTCTTCCTTTTGCGCGAAGCGGGCATGCGCACCTTCGCCGCCATCTTCTGGGCGTTCGTTGCAGCCTCGGTTACGACGGTCGCCGGCACCCTGCTTTCGGCGGTGTTTATCGGACTGGCGGCAGAAACGCCGCTTTCGGCGATGCTGGGCGCGACCGCCGGCGGGCTCATCTACATTATTTTCTTTCACCTTGCGCCGCATGCTGCAAAAACGCCGAACGGGCGCGGCTATCCAACCGCCAGCATCGGCGTCGTCATTGCGCTTCTCGCCGTCATTTTCCGCCACGCCTGAACAAACAACACCGCGCGCCGGCATCCATTGAATTCGTTTTGCGTCTTTGCAGAAGCGTCGCCGGCATCGCCAAAATTACGACATAACGCGCGCTTGCCCGGCGTCGCGCGCTCAGGCACTATTGGCGTGTTTCTGGCTGCGTAGAATTGGGCGCGAAGAGATTTGTCCGATTCGTTCCGCCGCGCCCTCTCCTTCGCCGCCGCAAGGCAGGGAGACTGGAATGGCTATCGCCAATCGACTAAAGCGATATCTCGACGATGCGGGCGTGCGTTATGATACGGTCGCTCACCCGCGAACCGCGACGGCCAGCGAGACGGCTGACGCCGCACACCTTCCCGGCGACTGTGTCGCCAAATCCGTCGTGATCCATCACGAGGAGGGCTATGTGCTCGCCGTCGTTCCTTCGAGCCATCGCGTTGACCTGACGCTGCTGCAGGAAAAGCTTCACCGCAGGCTCGGCCTCGCGAGCGAACGCGAGATCAACGACCTGTTTGATGATTGCGAAACAGGCGCGGCGCCGCCTGTCGGCGCCGCCTATGACGTTTCTACGATGCTCGACGACAGTTTGAACGGGAAGACCGAAATCTGGTTTGAAGGCGGCGATCACCGTACGCTGATCCATATTACGGGATCGGAATTCGATCGCCTGATGCAGGACGCCCGCCACGAGTCGTTCAGCTATCGCGCATAAGCGAAACAATTATGGCGCCGTAAATCTACATCGTCATGACGCCTTTCGCCGACGCCATCAGGCGCGCTTGACAGACGCGCGTCAGCGGCCCTTGAACTTCGGCGCCCGTTTCTGCAGACGCGCAGCCACGCCTTCCGCAAAATCTTCGGTGTTCATCGCCGTGCGCTGCAGCATCGCTTCATACGCCATCGCGTCGCGCAGACTCTGGTTGGCGGCGGCGCGAAACGCGCGCTTGGTGAGCGCTATCGAGATCGGCGCGCGGTCAATCAGCGACGCAGCCCATTCGAGCGCATTATCCAAAGTCTCGTCAGCAGCAACGGCCCGGTTCACAAGACCCCATTCAAGACAACGCTTGGCGTCTATCTTTTCCGCTTCTATCGCAAGCTGATAGGCCCGCGCATAGCCGATCTCGCGCGTCAGAATCCACGAAAGGCCGCCGTCCGGAACCAGGCCGATATTGGCGAACGCGCTCATCAGATAGGCGTCTTCGGCCATCACCCTCAAGTCGCAGGTCAGCGCCAGCGATACGCCTATGCCTGCTGCGGGCCCGTTGATCGCCGCAATCACCGGTTTTGGGCAGGTCATGATGACGCTCAAAAAGCCGCCATATTCCGTATTAAGAATATCTTCGACGTTATACGCGTCGCGCGCGTCAGCGATGTCGGCGCCGGCGCAAAACGCTCGACCCGCCCCCGTCAGCACGACGGCGCGGATCGTATCGTCCTGAGAAATGCGACGGGTTACATCAAGAAGGTCGCGCCGCATGTCGCCGTTAACGGCGTTGAGTTTTTCAGGCCTGTTCAGCGTGATCAGCCCCACATGATCGCTCGGCGTTTCATATTTGACGGTCATACGCCCGTTCCCCGAATTTCAATTCATCAGCAGCCTTCGTGCGGCTGGCGTCAGCTATGATCGCCCCTCGCGGCGCGCTTGCAAAGGGCGGATTGCAGCGTTAGCGAAATTACGTTTATGGTTTGTCCAACAACGCGGCGCGCACATCTTCCCAACGCTTGACCGAAGCGGCGGCGAGGAGCGGCCTGTTTGCAGTGGGTGCCGGTCCGTAGGCCGAGCCGTCGTCGAGAAACGCTGTCCTGCCGCCGATTTCAGACATGAGCAGCGCGCCGGCGGCGTGATCCCAGGCTTGCACCTTGCTGTGAATGGCGAAGTCGGCGTCGCCGCGCATCAGGGACAGATAGGCGTAGGCCGAACAGCGCGCCGGGCGGGTTTCAAGCTTCGCCCGCAGATTCGGTGCCAACCGGTCGCGCCACTCTCTGGAAAGCCAGCCGACGGAACGCAAACCCGATGGCTTCTGCAGCGGCGCCGGCGGCGATACGCGCGCGCCCTCCCAACTCACGCCTTCGCCTTCGATCGCAATCGCGCATGACCGCTCCGGAATGGCGTAAATCCAGCCCATCCGCGTTCGGCCTCCTTCGGCAAACGCGACAATAGTGGCGAACTCGCGTACGCCTTGGACAAAATTGCGCGTGCCGTCGAGCGGGTCGACAATCCAGTAAGCGCTGCTTCCGCCAAGGCTGGCGTCGAGCGAAGGATCCGCGGCGGCGCTTTCCTCGCCGACAAACACCGCATCCGGACGGAGCGCGCCGAGGGCTTTCTTGAGCGCAGCCTCCGCCGCTTCATCGGCTTCAGTCACGAAATCGTTGGGCCCGGCCTTGGTGCGCACGGCGCCGTCGGCCAATGCGCCGAAACGCGGGGCGATTTCGGCGTTTGCAATTTCGTCTATAAGCGCGGCCACGTGAAACGGATCGATATTCATGCGGGCCGCCTTTCGCGTACGGAGCGCAGCGCAAGACAGGGAATGGCGAACTCTTTTTCGAACTGACCGCGGCTTTTTTCCGTCAGCCGCACGCGAAGACGCACCCCGTCGTCATTCTTTTCGCCCAAAATATCGCCGTTACGATGAAGCCAGGCGCGCGCCGCGCCTTGGCCTGCAGAGAGCGCGATGTCGAACGTTCTCCAGTCCGCCGTGAGCAGCCCGTCGATGAGTTTGGCGAGCCCTTCGACGCCTTCGCCCGTCAGCGCGGACACGCCGATGCGGAACGGCGTTTCGATCGTTCCCTCCGCTCCGGATTGGACTGTCCTTGCAATCGCGGCGCGCGTTTCAGCGTCAAGCAAATCCGTCTTGTTGAGCGCCTCGATGATCGGTCTGGAGACATCGTCCGAAAGACCCAGATCTTCAAGCACTCCAATAACGTCGATGCGCTGAGCGTCCGTATCCGGATGCGCGGCGTCGCGAACGTGAACGATCAGATCGGCCTCAAGCACTTCTTCCAACGTGGCGCGAAAGGCGGCGACAAGCTGGGTCGGCAAATCCGATACGAACCCGACCGTATCCGAGAGGATAACCTGCAGACCCGACGGCAGCACAAGCGACCGCATGGTCGGATCGAGAGTGGCGAACAGCGCGTTTTCGGCATTTGCGCCGGCCCGGGTCAGCCGGTTGAAAAGCGTCGATTTGCCGGCGTTGGTGTAGCCGACCAGAGCGACAACCGGGTGCGGCGCGCGTTTGCGTTTCGCGCGCTGTAATGTGCGCGTGCGCTTCACCCCGTCGAGTTTCCGTTTCAATCGGTCAATCTTGTCGGAAAGCGCTCGCCGGTCGGCCTCGATCTGGCGTTCGCCCGGACCGCCGAGAAAACCCGCGCCGCCGCGCTGGCGTTCGAGGTGAGTCCAGGAGCGCACCAGCCGCGACCGCTGATAGGTGTAATGGGCGAGATCGACCTGCAACCGGCCCTCGCTTGTTTGCGCGCGCTCGCCGAAAATCTCGAGAATGAGCGCCGTTCGATCAAGCACCTTGAGATTCCACGCTTTTTCAAGGTTGCGGTGCTGCACCGGCGTAAGTGCGCCATCGATGATTACAAGGTCCGGACGCGGCGCGCGCGCATTCAGCTTCAGCCGGATGTCCTCGACCTTGCCGGCGCCCAACAGGGTCGACGGGCGGGGCGTGGCGATTTTGGCGATTTCCGCATGAACAATGTCAAGATCGATCGCAGCAGCCAGTCCGACCGCTTCCTCGAGTCTCGCGGCCGGCGGCCGCACGGCCATCCCGCCCATCAGGGCGGGATGAATAACAAATGCACTATTCCTGAACGTCAAACCGTTTCGCGTTACGCGCTCTCTTGGCCGCCTTCTTCGCCCTCGCCGTTCCACAGGGTGACGGGCTGAGACGGCATGACTGTGGAGATTGCGTGTTTATACACGAGTTGCGCGTGGCCGTCGCGCTTCAGCAAAACACAAAAATTGTCGAACCATGTGACGACGCCCTGCAGCTTGACGCCGTTTACCAGAAAGATTGTGACGGGAATTTTCCCTTTGCGTACATGATTTAGAAAAACGTCCTGCAGATTTTGCTTTTTCTCAGTCATTTGCTCTGCGCCTCTCCCCCGGGCGTTTGTTGATACTATGGCGATTCTGCTATTTAAGGTTATTTTCCATGATGGCAACCACTTTAGCGTTTAATTTGCGAATTCTTCATCTACCGCGGCAGCCATATAAGCGCCGCGAAGCTGCGTCGCAACCGGACCGGGCCGGCCTTCGCCCACTAATTTATCATCAATTTTCGTCACCGGCATGACGAGATTCGTGGCCGAGGTGAGGAACGCCTCGGGCGCCGATTTGGCTTCCTCGATAGTAAACGGCCGCTCAATAACTTTGATCTGCAGCTTTTGCGCGCATAACAACAACGATTCGCGCGTGATTCCGCCAAGAATTTCATGGCCCAGGGGGTGCGTCACCAGCGCACCCGTTTGATCGACGATCCAGGCGTTTGACGAGGATCCTTCCGTGACTTCGCCATTGTTGCGGACCAGCCAGGCCTCGGCCGCGCCTGCGTCGCGCGCCGCCTGTTTAGCGAGCACATTCGGCAGGAGGTTGATTGTCTTTATGTCGACGCGTCCCCAGCGTATATCGGGCGCGGTGACGACGCTTACGCCTTTTTCCGCTTGGGCGTTGCTGCCCGCAAAATCGAAATGACGCGCCGTCATGACCAGCGCAGGTTCGATCGACGCGACGGGAAATGGATGATTTCTCGGCGCAACGCCGCGCGTCACCTGGATGTAGACGAGCGCGTCCTTAAGTTTGTTTCTGCGCAAGAGCGTGCGCATCGTCATTTTGAGCGCAGCCATCGACATCGGCGGGCGGATGCTGAGCGCGCCGAGCGAACGTTCGAGCCGCGCCAGATGGCCGGGCAGGTCGCAAAACCGTCCCGCCGCAGCGAGACAGACCTCATAGACGCCGTCCCCGAACTGATAACCCCGGTCTTCGATATGAACAGCCGCCGCTTCCGCGCGAACATAGCGACCGTTGACATAGGCGACTCTCGACATGAACGTTTACGACCTCCAGAAAGCGCGGTTGATGAGCGCGAGACCGGCGACTGCTTCTAGTCTGCCGAGAATCATACCCGCCGCAAGAACCCAGCGCAGAGGCGTTTCGAATATCGCGTAGCCGCCATGCGCCTCGCCGGCAAGCGCAAGCAGCGGGCCGGTGTTGCTCAGCACGGCGGTGGCGGCGAGCGCCGCGGCTTCGAATGAGTGACCATTAAGCGCGATCAACAGCAGCAACCCCGCAAGCGTCATGGTGAACATGAGAAAGTGCATCCACACGCCAAGTTCATTGGCGATGCGCGACAGGCCGAAAACGGCGCGCGGCGTCACCAGGAGCCGGATTTCCTCATGGGCGCGGCGCATAATCACCAGCCAGCGCAGAATCTTGAAACCACCCGCCGTAGAAACGGCTGCGCCGCCAATGACCGCCGTGACAATCGCTGCGGTCACCGTCGGCGCCTCGCCGATAAGGAAACCGTTGGTCGACAGGAGCGAGGCGGCGTTGAAAAGCTGCGCCGGCAGCAGGCTGATATCGCCGGCGCCGGCCGTCGTCCAGAACATGGCGCCGACAGCCAGGATGATGAGCAGGAAAGCGCCGGTTTCCGCATCGCGCGCCCGCCCGGTTACGCCGCGCAGCAAACGGGCGACCAGTACGAAATTGGCGCCGCTCAGGACAATGAACGGAAATAATCCGGACTCGATGCCGAGCCCGTATCCCGCCAGGCCTTCCTGATGCGGGATAAACCCGCCTGACGCGACGATCGACATCGACATGACGGCCGCATCCAGCAACGGCGCGCCCAACAATGCAGCGATCGTGAAGCAGAACAGCGTTACGAGTGCATAGACGACGCTGAACGACCTGATCGCGTCGCGCAGCGGGCTCAAATAGGAATCTTCCTCGCCGAGCGAAAACGGCGGCAACAGCGTATCGATTCCGACAAAAGTCGGACGCACGAAAATCGCCGCGGCGATCGAGACCGAGGCCAACCCGCCAAGCCATTCAAGCTCAGCTCTCCACAGGACGCCGGAAATGCTGGCGCGGGCGGCGGCGTCAGACAGCCAGCCGCCCGTCGTCGTCATCGCCGACACCGCTTCGAAATAGGCGTCGGAAAATGTCATGCCGTGCAGCAAAAACGGAAGCGCTGCAAAAACCGGGGCGACGATCCACCACAACAGCACGAGCAATAGCGCGCCGCGAAAATCGGTCGGCGGGTGCTTGCCGGAACTGGCGGAGACGGCGCCGAATCCGGCGAAAAATGCTGCACTCGCGCCGAATGCAAACGCGCCGGCCCCCGCTTCGCCGGCGGCGATCGCGGCGATGAAGGGCGCGAGCATCGCCGCGCCCAAAACGATGAGCGAAACGCCGAAGCCGCGCAGAATGCTCGGATATCCCATAATACCGCGCTCCGGACGGGAGCCTAAAAGTATTCGATGCTCACGCGGAACATCTGCTCTACGTCTTTAACGTTTTCCTGCAGGGTCATGAGAACGACGCGGTCGCCGGGACTGATGACCGTATCGCCGGTCGGCATGACGACGGCGTTATCGCGGAAGACGGCGCCGATCATGACCCCTTCAGGCAGTTGCGCGTCACGAAGCGGCTTGTTGACGAGCGGCGAGGTTTCGAGCGCAACCGCCTCAATCAGCTCCGCCTTCCCGTCTGCAAGCGTATAAACGCCTTTAATCCGGCCGCGTCTGATGTGCTGCAGAATGGTTGAAATCGTGATGGCGCGCGGATCGACGAAACGGTCGACCCCGACCGCTTCCGACAACGGCCCGTAATCAACGTCATTGATCAGCGCCAGCGCGCGCCGCGCTCCCTCGCGCTTGGCCACAACAGACGACAAAATGTTCACCTGATCATTATTGGTGACGGCGACGACGGTTTCCGCATCGGCGACGCCTGCTTCACGCAGCAGCGCCCGGTCCAGGCCGTCGCCTTGCAATACGACTGTACGCTTCAGTTCTTCGGCGATGCGCTCGGCGCGCGCCTTGTCGCGTTCGATCAACCGGATTTTCATGGCGGCGTGTTTTTCGAGACCGCGCGCGACGAAACGGCCGATATTGCCGCCGCCCACGATAATGACGCGGCGCGCCTGGCGTTCGGCCTCGCCCATGATTTCGAGCGCTCGAGGAACGTCGGCCCTGTCGGCGATGAAATAGGTCTTGTCGCCGGGCGACAGTTGATCGTCTGCGTGGGTGCGCAGCATGCGGTCGTCGCGCCTGACGGCGACAATGGTGATCTTGAGGTCAGGAAACAGCTCAGCCACCTGGCGCAACGGCGTGTTGATGATGGCGCAGTCTTCGCGGAGTTTGACGCCGACTGCCCACACGCGTCCGTCGACGAACGACTTGACTTCAAATGCGCCCGGCGTCGCCAGACGCTGCATGATAGATGCGCTGACCTCGCGTTCTGGCGAAATAATCACATCGATCGGCATGTGGTTGCGGCTGAACAGATCGGAATATTTCGGATCAAGATAACCTTGGGCGCGCACGCGGGCGATTTTTGTCGGCACGTCGAACAGGGTGTGCGCAATCTGACAGGCGACCATATTGACTTCATCGGAATAGGTGACGGCGATCACCATATCGGCCTCACGCGCGCCCGCCGCCGCGAGGGTGTCCGGATGCGAGCCGTTGCCGACAACGCCGCGCACGTCGAGCCGCTCGGCGACCCTTCGAATAAGATCTTTCGACTGGTCGATGACCGTGATGTCGTTGTTTTCGCCGGCGAGCCGGCGCGCAATGCCGTACCCGACGCGGCCGGCTCCGCAGACAATGACCCTCATTATTGTTGATCCCTTGTTTGCGTCAGAACGCAGACATGTCCCATGAATCGATCTTCAGGGATACATCCCGCATCCCCTGCGCCGCCCCAGTCAAGCCGGCGTTCCGGGGGCGGGGTCGCTCTATGCGCTTTCGGCCCGTGTCTGGCCGTTCACGCCGAGCGCCTTCAGCTTGCGATGGAGCGCCGAGCGCTCCATGCCGATAAAGGTTGCGGTGCGGGAAATATTGCCGCCGAACCGGTTGATCTGGGCGATCAGATATTCGCGCTCGAATTTCTCCCGCGCTTCGCGCAGAGGCAGCGCGATTATCTGCTCCAGCCCCTCTCCAGCCGGGATCGACAGGCCGGAATCGATCACCTCGGACGGCAGATGCTCGCAAGCGATCTCTGCATGAGAGTCACGCGACATGAGAATGAGCGTGCGCTCGACCACATTACGGAGCTGGCGGACATTGCCCGGCCAGTGATAGGCCTGCAGCGCCGCCATCGCTTCAACCGACATCGGACGCTTCGGCAGTCCGGACGCGCGTGAGATCCGGTCGACAAAATAAGCGACAAGCGCCGGGATGTCCTCGCGGCGTTCCGCCAGCGACGGCGCGGTGATCGGCACGACGTTGAGCCGATGATAAAGATCCTCGCGAAAACGACCGACCGCCGATTCTTCGAGCAAATCCTGCGAGGTGGTCGAAATGATGCGCACATCAACTTCGACCGGCGCATCGCCGTTCACGCGCTTGAACCGCTGGTCGACCAGAACGCGCAATATTTTACCCTGCGTCTCCAGCGGCATGTCGCCGATCTTGTCGAACATCAGGGTGCCGCCATGCGCTCTTTCCATCAGTCCGATTTTTTTCGGCGCGCCATCTTCGCCCTCGATCCCGAAGAGCTCCTCCTCCATCCGGTCGGGCGCGATCGTCGCTGCGCTCACCACGACGAACGGCCGGTTCGCCCGCCTCGAGTTGGCGTGCAGCAGGCGGGCGATAATTTCCTTGCCGGAGCCCGGCGGACCCAAAATTAATACGCGCGAACGCGAATCCGCGACGCGCTCAATGACGCCGCGCAGCGCCCCGATGGCCGACGAGGATCCGATCAGTCCCCAGTCCGGCGCACGCGCGCGCAACTCCGTGTTTTCGCGTTGCAGCCGCGCTGCTTCGAGCGCGCGATTGACGGCGAGCACCAGCCTGTCGGCGTTGAACGGTTTTTCGACAAAATCGTAAGCCCCCTTCTTGATGGCGGCGACGGCCGTCTCAACCGTTCCATGACCGGAAATAATAACGACCGGAAGCTCCGGATGAATGCGCTTGATTTCCTCCAAAACCTCGATCCCGTCCATTTCCGATCCCTGCAGCCAGACATCGAGAATGACGAGCGACGGCAGGCGTTCGCGAACCGCAGCGAAGGTTGCGGCGCTGTCGGCTGCGACCCGCGGGCTGAACCCTTCGTCCTCCAGAATGCCCGACACCAGTTCTCTGATGTCCGCTTCGTCGTCGACTACGAGAATGTCAATCATGGCGTATCTTCTTTTCGCTGGCGTCTACTCCGCAGCCGCTGCAGATGCGGCTGCTTCTCCCGCGCCCGCGGCGATTGCAGGCAAATTAATCGTCATCTTTGCGCCCGTAGGCCCAAGACTCGCATCGTCATCGAATTCAAGGCTGCCGCCATGTTCTTCGACGACTTTCTTGACGATCGCGAGACCAAGGCCGGTGCCTTTCGCGCGCGTCGTCATATAGGGTTCGGCCAGCCGATGACGCTCATGCCGCGGCAGACCGACGCCATTATCGATAATTTCGATCCGGGAAACCGGGCCGCCTTCCATTAACCGAACCCTGATGCGTCCGGGCGTCGCGCCCGCGTCTCCATCCGAATCTTCCCTAGCAAGTCTTGCGCCGATCGATTCGCCGGCGTTCTTCAGGAGATTGGAAATCGCCTGCACCATCAGCCTGCCGTCGCACTCGGCCATAACCGGCGCGTCCGGCGTTTCCGTTTCGAATTCAATGTCCGGAAAAGCCACGCGCTGGGGAAACAGCGCCGATTTCACGAGCGCGCACAAATCTTCTTTCGCAATAACCGGCTTCGGCATCCGAGCAAAAGACGAAAATTCGTCCACCATCCGGCCGATATCGCTTACTTGCCGGATGATCGTGTCAGTGCACCTGTCGAACACTTCCGGGTTGGAGACGACTTCTTTCAGATATTTGCGGCGCAGCCGTTCCGCCGATAGCTGGATCGGCGTTAAAGGATTTTTGATTTCATGGGCGATGCGGCGCGCCACGTCGCCCCAAGCGGCGTTGCGCTGAGCGGCGATCAACTGGGTGATGTCGTCAAAAGTAACGACGGCGCTGCGCTCGCTGTCCATGGCGTCGCTGACCACGCGCACGTTCAGCGTACGAATTCGCCCGTTTCTGACAATATCGATCTGGTCGCCGATTTCATGACGCGGATCGGCTTCGGCGCGTTTAAGCAGACCGTGAATTTCGGGTGCCAGGTCGACGATCGACGCGCCTTGCAAACGCCCGGGATCAACGCCGAGCAGATCCGCGGCCGATCGATTGGCGATGGCGATGCGGTAATCGGCGGTCAGGCTGACGACGCCCGCCGACACGCCGGAAAGCACGGCCTCCGTGAAACGGCGGCGCTTGTCGAATTGCTTGTTGGTTTCGATAAGATCGTTGCGCTGGGTCTGCAACTGTGCGGTCATGTGATTCATGGCGCGGGCGAGTTCGCCAAGTTCGCCGTCGCTCCTGTAAACTTCGACCCGCGCGCCAAGATCGCCCGAAGAAACGCGTTCGGCCATCATGACGAGCCGGCCGATCGGCTGCACGATGCGGGTCGCAGCCCACAGACCGGCCCAGACAGCGCCGAACAGAATGATAATCCCGAGCACCACATAGCCGGCCACGAACACGCGTTCGAGACGCGCCCGCCCGCGTAGCGCCTCGTTCCAGTCCTCGCGCATCGCCTTTACGGCGAGCAGGCGCTGGGAAAGGGCCGGATTGATCGGCTTGTAGGCGACGAGATAGCCGCCGCCATAGTCGGAAATCTTCATAACGCCGCGATACATGTCGAGGGCGACTTCATCGTTTGCGCCGAACGAAAAACGTTCGCCCGGCTCGCCCTGGTCGACTTCCCTGAAAACCGTCGCGTCCGGCAGCCGGTAAACGCCCGGCTGCGTTTCGACTTTCGCAATTATCCGCTTTTCGCCGTCGAGGAGATAAAGCGCCGCAAATCCGCGTGCTTGCGCCTGCACGTCTTCGAGGTAGCGGCGAAAACTGATCGGCACCGCAGCAAGCCCGACGCCGAGCTCTTCGTTGCGGCGAATGTCAATGGCGGTGTCGGTCATCTGGTCGCGTAATTCTGCAGCTTCATCGGAAACGAAACTGTTGGCGAGTTCGCGCGCAGTCTCCTGGTAATTATCGATCCGCTCACTGAATACGTCATTCAGACTCGTGCGCAGGATCGTAAAGGCGAACAGAAAAGCGAGAATCGACGGCGCCACGGCGACGGCGGAAAATAGCGCCGAAAGCTGCATGTGCATGCGCGATCCGGCGAGCTGGTTGCGCCGGTCCGACCACACATGCCAGAACCGCGCGCCGATCAAGAGCGCAAAGCCCGCTGCAATCATCACATTGGCGACGATCATTGCGATCAGCGACGTGCGGTCGACCTGCTCGACCGCCGGCGAGAGGAGAATCCAGGTTGTAATGAAAGCGACGGCGCCGGCGCCGGTCAGCGCAGCCGCAGCGGCCGCGTTCGACTGCACCCAGCGCGGCAGAAAGCGCCGGTTTGCGCGTTTTCGAGAATCGCCGCCGGCCGCCGAATTTTCGTTCATCGCCTGCTGCACAAACCGCGTCGCCCCGCCGGGACCAGATTCTTACCCCTACCAACCCCAAAAGGCGCCCGCGCACGCCCCCGTTTATACGGATGCAAGGCGCGAACCAGCGCGGATGCTGCGCTCGTTGTTGCAAAAAATCAACACAAATGTTGCCGGAAAGTCGCACCTAGGCGGCGAGGACTTCAATGCCCCTGTGATCGCGCTCGTAAAACGCTTCAAGCGCTTCCTCCACCCGTGCCGGCGAGGCGATTCGGCAAATCCCGGCCCGGAACGCGCGCCTCAAGGCCGGGTCGAGATCGACTGGCGCGGTTTCTACATACGCGGCGAGATGCTTGCGGGCGATGCGGACGCCAAGCGGCGCGCCGTAATGGGCGATGATCTCCCGGTAATGGGCGAGCGCCGCCTCTGCCTGGACCGCAAGCGGCGGTTCGGACGCTTCCGCGGCACCGGCGGCGAGCGCCGCGCCTACAGCGCCCACGAGCCAGGGACGGCCGAGCGCCGCCCGCCCGATCATCACCCCGTCGGCGCCGGATTGATCGAGCGCGCTCCTGGCGTCGGCGAGCGTGGCGATGTCGCCGTTAACGATAACGGGGATGGCCACCGCTTCGCGCACCGCCCGCACTGCGGCCCAGTCCGCGGCGCCGGTAAAGAACTGATTACGCGTGCGCCCGTGCACGCTGACCATCCTGACGCCGCAGGCCTCGGCGCGCTGCGCCAATTCCGGCGCGTTCAGGCGGTCGCGATCCCAGCCGAGACGCATTTTCAGCGTCACCGGCCGGGAGGTCGCCGCGACGGTCGCCTCAATCAGACCGAGCGCGTGGTCGAGATTGCGCATCAGCGCCGAACCCGACAGCGCGCCGGTCACCTGACGGGACGGGCAGCCCATATTGACGTCGATAATGTCGGCCCCGGCGGCTTCGGCGAAACGCGCGCCTTCGGCCATCCAGCGGGCTTCCCGCCCGGCCAGTTGGACGACGAAGGGATGGATTTCGCCGTCGCCGGCGGCGCGGCGCACGACATCCGGCCGGGCGCGGGCGAGCTCTGCGCTCGCCACCATTTCCGACACCACCAGTCCTGCGCCGAAGCGCGCGGCGGCGCGCCGGAACGGCAAGTCGCTGACGCCCGACATGGGCGCAAGCGCGGCCGGGTTCTTGAGCTCAATATGATCGATCCTGACGGTCATCCGGCGCGGACCCTAATCAGGCCAGGGCGAATGCGCAATCGGTCTGCGACGCCGGGCTCGCGCCTGCGGCCAAGACGGGTTAAACCCGCCTCCAATGAGTCAACACCGCAGAACCAATGAGCCTGAAACGTAAAGTCGCCGCCATCATCGTCGCCGCCGGCCGTGGCGCGCGCGCCGGCGACGGCGGGCCGAAACAGTATCGCGCCCTCGCCGGGCGTTCCGTCATCGCACGAACGGCTGCAGCCTTTTTCGATCATTCCCTGATCGACGCCGTGCGCGTCATTATTCATCACGACGATGATGATCTCTACGCTGAGGCCATGGCGGCGTTCGCCGGCCATCCGAAACTCATGGCGCCGGTTCATGGCGGCGCCGAGCGCCAGGATTCCGTCCGGCTCGGGCTTGAAAGCCTCGAAAGCGATGCGCCCGAGGCGGTGCTCATTCACGACGCCGCACGGCCCTTCGTCGACGCCGGCGTCATCGATCGCGTCGTCGGCGCGCTTAGCCGGAATGACGGCGCCATCGCCGCCCTGCCCGTCTTCGACACCATCAAGGAAAGCGACGGCGCAAGCGCGCCTTGTATCAACACGACAGTGCCGCGCGAGCGACTGTGGCGGGCGCAGACGCCGCAGGGCTTTCGCTTCGAAAAAATTCTCACTGCTCACAGAGCGGCCGCCGGCGAGACGCTCACCGACGACGCCGCCGTTGCTGAACGGGCCGGGATCGGCGTGGCGCTCGTCGCCGGCTCGCCGGACAATATGAAGCTCACCCAGGCCGAGGATTTCGGCATGGCTGAAACCCTGCTCGGACGGAAGGCGACCATGTGGGAATATCGAACAGGCCATGGCTACGACGTGCACGGATTTGAAGACGGCGATGCGGTCATCCTGTGCGGCGTGGAGATCATTCACGACAAAAAGCTTAAAGGCCATTCCGACGCCGACGCCGGCATGCATGCGCTCACTGACGCCATTCTCGGCGCGCTCGGAGCCGGCGATGTCGGCGATCACTTCCCGCCTTCGGACCCGCAATGGAAAGGCGCGCCGTCGCGCGTTTTTCTTGAAAAGGCCCGCGACCTCGTTGCGGCGGCCGGCGGCGACATCGTTCACGCCGACATAACGCTCATTTGCGAGGCGCCGAAAATCGGCCCGCACCGCCAGACCATGCGCGCGGCTCTGGCGGAAATTCTGCGCGTCACGCCCGAGCGCATCTCGGTGAAGGCGACAACGACCGAAACACTCGGCTTTACCGGCCGCGGCGAAGGACTCGCCGCACTGGCCACAGCGTCGGTGCGGCTTCCGGCGGAGGCGTGATGGGCGATACGGCGCGCATCGGAGAACTGTCCCGCGCCGTCATCACGCGCGCCGAAGCGGCAGGCGTTATGATCACTGCGGCCGAATCCTGCACCGGCGGCCTGATCGCCGTCGCATTGACCGACATCGCCGGATCGTCGGCCGTCGTCGAACGCGGCTTCGTCACCTATTCGAACGAGGCGAAAATCGAGATGCTCGGGGTGTCCGCCACGCTCATTCAGCAGCATGGCGCAGTGAGCGGCGAGGTCGCGCGCGCCATGGCCGCAGGGGCCCTCGCCCGCTCGAGCGCCGACATCGCGGTATCCGTCACCGGCGTCGCCGGCCCGACCGGCGGCACGCTTGAAAAGCCCGTCGGCCTCGTCTGGTTCGGTCTTGCGAGGAAAGGCGTCGCAGCCCGCGCCGAGCGCCGCCTCTTCGCGCCGGTCTCGCGACGCTTCATCCGCCTCAAGACGGTTGAAACGGCCCTCATGTTGTTGTTGGCGGGATTGCCGGCTTAGACCAGACTGCATTCATTTGGAAACACGGGCGCTGCATCAAACTCCGCTCACCCCGGCGAAAGCCGGGGTCCAGAGCAAAGCCGGACTGGACCCCGGCTTTCGCCGGGATGAGCAGGATGAAATGCTTCGATTCAGAACTGCATCGGCTTGAATGTAAACCGCTCTAGCTCGCCGATTGCGTCGAGGCGGCGCCGTAAATCTCGTTCGCCCGTTCGATGAACGCCTCGCTCATGCGCGCAAACGCCTTTTCGAACACCGCCTTCGCCGTCGCCTGCAAAAGAACATTTCGGAATTCGAAAGAAATTTCGAAATCGACCGTTGAGCCGCCCTCCTCCCGGTCCTCGAACCGCCATACATTGTGAAGATGGCGGAAGGGCCCATTCGCATAGTCGACCTCGATGACCTTTGCTTCGCGATCGAACCGATCATGGGTGCGGAACTGTTCGCGGAACATCTTGTAGGCGACGATCATGTCCGTCGTAATCGTCCCCGAGCCGTTTGTTATGTCGTGTTTAACCACACGCAGTCCGACGCACCAGGGAAGAAATTCCGGATAGCGCTCAACGTCGGCGACGAGATCGAACATCTGCGCCGCCGAGTAGGGAACGTCCGAGCGGGTGCGCCGCGTCGTCATGCGGCCGCGCGCGCTGCGCTTCCGGCCAATCCCTCGCACGCGGCCAGCATGCGCTCCATCCACGCTGCGGCCGGCGCCGGCGTCTCGTAGAATGTTTCCGCCGTCACGCAGCGCTGCCACATGAACGGGCTGAAGACGACATAGTCGCAAAGATTGGGCGCCGCCCCGCCGAGAAAATCATATTCGCTTAATGGCGCGGCGAGCGTCGCCAGCGCCGTTTCGATCATCGACTTTCCTTTCGGACCTCTCTCGGCGAGGTCTTCGAGCGTTGCACCGAAGCGTTTTTCGCGCGACGCGCGGAAATAGTCCTTGTCGCCGTCGTCGATGACAGCGTGCACGCGGATCATCATGAACGGCGCGAGCGCCGGAAAGACCGCAGCGCCCAGCCAGGCGCGATAAAATTCGGCCGCGGCCCATTCGCCGGCGGTCGCAGCAAGCGGACGCTCGGGATAGGTTCTGTCGAGATAGCGCACGATTTCCCAGCTCTCGGTCACGACCGTATCGCCGTCGACCAGGATCGGCAACTTGCCGTGTTCCGGATCGGGATAGTTTTCCTTCTCCGTAAAACGCAGGGGTATGATTTCGTGCTCGAGTTCTTTGTGTGCGAGCGCGAATTTCGCGAGCCAGCAGAATGGGCTGAACCGCCAGTCGGGCCTGGCGCCGCACAGGTCGTAAAGCTTGCGCGTCATCAAGGCGTCTCCATCGCCGCCCGCGCCGCTTTGAGTTTTGCGAAGTCCTCGCCGGCGTGGTGGGACGAGCGCGTCAGCGGACTCGCCGACACCATTAAAAATCCTTTGGCGCGTGCGAGCGTTTCATAGGACTTGAATTCGTCCGGATGCACAAACCGGTCGACCGGCGCGTGCCGGCGCGTCGGCTGCAGATATTGCCCGATGGTGATGAAGTCGACGCCGGCCGAACGCATGTCGTCCATCACCTGCATCACCTCCTCGCGGGTTTCGCCGAGCCCCACCATCAGGCCGGACTTGGTGAACATCCGCGGGTCGCGCTCCTTGACTTTCTCGAGAAGGCGCAGCGAGTGGAAATACCGCGCGCCGGGCCGGATCGGCAGGTAAAGCCGAGGCACGGTTTCAAGATTGTGGTTGAAGACGTCCGGTTTTGAATTGATGACGATTTCCGCCGCGCCGTCTTTGCGTAAAAAATCCGGGGTCAGAATCTCGATCGTCGTATTCGGCGCGCGCGCGCGAATGGCGGCGACCACGGCGGCGAAATGGGCTGCGCCTCCGTCGACAAGATCGTCGCGGTCGACCGAGGTGACGACCACATGAGAAAGCCCCATTTCCGCGACCGCCTCGGCGACGTTTTCCGGTTCAGCCGCATTGAGCGGCGCCGGCAGCCCCGTCTTCACATTGCAGAAGGCGCAGGCGCGCGTGCAGGTGTCGCCCATGATCATCATGGTGGCGTGCTTTTTCTCCCAGCACTCGCCGATATTCGGGCAGGCGGCCTCCTCGCACACCGTGTGGAGATGCTTTGCGCGCACGATGGCGCGGGTCTCGGCGAACCCGGCCGAAAGCGGCGCCTTCACCCGAATCCAGTCAGGCTTGCGCTGAACCGGGCTTTCGGAGCGGTTGCGTTTTTCAGGGTGGCGCGGCTTGTCCGCGCCGTTTGCCAGGGAAGTCGCGTCAATCAAAGTCGCCATGGGAGCTCATGTAGCAGCGTCGGGGGCTCAATGTAAGAGGTCCCGCGCGCGCCGCTTGATAATTGACGCTCAATCAAAGCAGCTTTTCGACCATGTCCGCAACTTCGTCGAATGTCTGGTAGATCACCGAGCCGTCCATAGGCTCGCCCAACGCCACGTTGATCGCCTCCCAGGCGTCGATGGAGGTGATTTTCAGCGGCTCCCGTTCGCGCTCTATCTTCGCGCCTTCGGCTGAGAACCGCACAATTTCGTGCGACACCGGCAGACGCAGCCACCGCCACACTTCGCGTTCGAGCGCGCCTTTTTTATAAAGCGTCCAGCGCGGATCGTCTTCATCCTTGGAGATTGAGAAAAACGCCGTGCGCCATTCGCCGGCGTCGGCCAGCACCAGCACGCCATGCCCGTATTCAAAATAACGCGGCGCGCGCGAAAGGCTGAGATGGGATTCCTCACCGAACCCGCAGCGTAAGTCAGCAACCGCCCGGCGCTTGGCGACGGTGCGCGACTGAAACTCGTCGACGATGTGCGGCCAGAGCTCTCGCCCGACGAGCGCCAGTCCGCCCGCCGTCATCAGAGAGAAAAAGACCGCCATCTTTATAGTCGTCGAGAGATCGTGGGTGTAAAACACGATCGCCAGCAGGATCGGCGTGACAAATGCAAACGTCGCAGCGATCGGGCGCTTGAAACCAATAAGATCATCGCGCGCAAATTCGGAAATATCGTCGGCGAATTCAGCCGCCCATTTCAGCTTCGTCTCAGTCGGCGGGGGCAGAACAATACGCGACGTCGTCAACATGCACTGTCTCCTTTCGGGAATGGTCCCGAACATGCTGCCGATAAATACTGAGAAGAGGTTTAAACCGGGCCGTCAACTTTAATTCGGATTGTCCGGAACGAGACGAATCGACAATTCGCCTGCGCCGTCATGAAACAGCAGCGAGTCGCGAAATTCGCCTTTTTCAACATTCACAAGGTTGGCCTGATCGCTCCAGAGGTCTCGTAATATCCGGTTGTCGATCACAAGCCCTTCGAGATTGTCCGGGATGAACGTTTCTTCATATACCCATAAATAAGGGCCGTCCGCCTCCTGGCCGACCGGGGCGAGCTCAAGAGTTTCATTGTCCGGCGTTTTCAGGGTAAAGCGCGCCCGAACGTAATCGCCGAAGCGCTTCTGGTCCGCCGCATTGTCGAGCAGGTCCGCCGTGCCCCAGAAATTCCGAGCCGCATGCTCCGCATCGTGAACGTAAAGGCGGTGCATCACCTCGATATTGCCGGTGCGGTCGTTGAACAGAACGGTCGTCAGGGCGACCCGCTGCTGGTGCGCGCGCGCCGGCGCGGCGACGCCGACGAACGCGCACACAATCAGCGCAAGGCTAGTTATCGCTTTTCTTGTCATCCGGTTTTTTCAGCTTTGTCTTTATGTCCTGCATCAGATCGCGATCCGGAAGATCGCCGCCGCCTTCGCTTTTGTAGGCTTCAATGCGCGAAGGAATAATCCGGCGCGGATAATAGTTGTTTTCGATATCCGTGTCGGCCGTCTGCAAATGCGGATCGACCACGATCGCTTTGATTTCCTTTTCGGTGATGATCAGTTTCGAAACAGCTTTGGGATTGCGCCGCCAGATTTCGGCCGGAATGTAGATCTCCTCGCTTGATCCGTCGGCGTACTCGATCCCGAGAATGATCGGCATCACAAGACCGCCTCGATTGGAAAAACTCAGAACATAATAGTTTTCGTCTTCCTTGACGGCGCGTTCCAGCGCTTCACGCTCCCAATCTTCGAGTCCTTCAAGAAATGCGGCGTAATCGTTCCGATCCTTGTTGGTGACCGTGTAACGGTCGTGCTCGTTGTAAAAGTCCTTGAGGTGAGGCCGGCGGTCGACGCGGAATCGCACCGTCTCCTTATTGCGCGCGTCGGTGAGCGAGGACGGCGCCTTCAGATCGAATTCGCGCTCGCGAGCGAAATCCACGTCGGGGTTTTCGGTATCGATGCGCATTTTGTAGACGCGGTCGAGCGAAATATCGACATGGTCGGTCGTGTAAAACCAGCCCCGCCAGAACCAGTCCAGATCGACGCCGGAAGCTTCCTCCATCGTGCGGAAGAAATCGGCCGGCGTCGGGCGTTTGAATTTCCAGCGGTTCGCATATTCCTTGAAGGCGAAGTCGAAAAGCTCCCGCCCCAGAATGGTTTCACGCAGGATGTTGAGCGCCGTCGCCGGCTTGCCGTATGCGTTATTGCCGAACTGCAGAATGCTTTCCGAGTTGGTCATGATCGGAACCTGATTGGTCGATTTCATGTAATCGACAATGTCGCGCGGCTCGCCGCGGCGCGACGGGTAGTCAGGGTCCCATTCCTGTTCCGCGATGAACTGCACGAACGAATTGAATCCTTCATCCATCCAGGTCCACTGGCGCTCGTCGGAATTGATGACCATCGGAAAATAAGTGTGGCCGACTTCGTGAATCACGACGCCGATGAGAAACCGCTTTTCCGAGCGTGAATAGGTTCGCGTTCCGTCGTCCTGCTTTTCGGTGCGCGGCCCGTTGAAGGTGATCATGGGATATTCCATGCCGCCGACCGGACCGTTCACCGATTGCGCTTTCGGATATGGATAATCGAAGCTGAAGCGCGAATAAACTTCCACCGTCTGGATGATCGCTTCGGTCGAATATTTCGACCACAGAGGCTCGCCTTCTTTCGGGTAAAACGACATCGCCCAAACGAAAGGCATGACGTCGCCGCCCTGCGTGAACCCTTGCGCGTCCCAGATATATTTGCGCGACGAGGCCCAGCCGAAATCGCGCACATGTTCGGCCTTGAAACGCCAGGTCTTGGTTTTGTTCGTACCGGCCCTTTCGTTCTCGAACGCTTCGTCGGGGGTCACGATAAAGACCGGCTTGTCGGCGGTGCGCGCCTTTTCCAAGCGGTCACGCTGGGTCTGGGTCAACACCTCTTCCGGATTTTGCAGGACGCCCGTAGACGCGACGATATGATCGGCGGGCGCCGTTATCTCCACCTCGAAGTCGCCGAACTCCAGCGTGAACTCGCCGCGCCCGATGAATTCCTTATTGTGCCAGCCCTCGTAATCGGAATAGGCGGCGAGACGCGGATACCACTGGGCGACCAGGAATATATCGTTGCCGTCCTCGAACTTCTCAAAACCGGCGCGCGCCGAAACGGCGTTCTCTTCGGGAATATTGTAGGCCCATTTAATCGAAAACGTGACGCCCTGCTTTGGGCGCAGCGGGCGCGGCAGGTCGATGCGCATCAGCGTGCCGACGATCGTATAAGCAAGGGGCTCGCCGTTGAAATCCATCACCGCTTCAATGTCGTACCCAAGCGGCGTATCCTTCATCGCCTGATGGCGGCGCAAAGCGCCAAAACTGATCTTCGCGGGATTGTCTCCGGAAGGCGCCCGCGTCGCGGGACCGCGTTGACCCATGCCGCCGAATTCGGCGCTGCGTTCGGCGAGCGAGTCTTTCTTGAACCGGTTCTGATCGAGCTGCAGCCACAGATAGCGCAGACTGTCGGGCGAATTGTTTTTGTAGTTGATTATCTCGGAGCCCGTCAGCCGGCGCTTTTTTTCGTCAAGCGCGACTTTGATCTTGTAATTCGCCTCCTGCTGCCAGTAGGCGAATCCGGGCGCGCCGGCCGCGTTTCTGTAAATGTTGGGCGTCGGCAGCTCTTCCTCGAGCTGGCGGAATTTGTCCTCGAAATCGCCTTTGGTCTGTTTGACAGCCGATGCGTGGGCGGGAGCGAGTGAAATAAACAGTCCCGTTGCGGCGAGCGCCGCCAGTCGAGCAAATACGTGCATGAGCCCTCTCGCGTGGTTTTCGTGTGCTTGGGTCTCGGTCAGGAAATAGTTGCAACCGCGTGATTCAAAGACCGTCTTAGCGCCGATCGAGCCATGGCGGCAAGCGGCGGGCCCGCCTGTCAGCCGGCAGCCATGACCGGCGGCCGGTTCACGACTTCCCGCAACGCAAAGCTCGACTGAATGCGTTGCACGCCCGGCAGGGCGGAAAGCGTTCGTTTGTGCAGTCGCTCAAACGATTCGAGCGACGGCGCGGTGACCCGCAGGATGTAATCATTCACCCCCGATACGAGATGACACTGGACGACGCTTTCACATGTCGCCACCGCCTCTTCGAAGGCGGCGAGCGCTTCTTCGGTCTGGCGCTCCAGCGTCACATGAACGATCGCCGAAAACCCGGCGCCGAGCGCCTCTTCGTCTATAATCGCCCGATAACCGCGGATAGCGCCGGACCGTTCGAGCTGCTTGAGCCGGCGCAAGCAGGCCGACGGCGACAGCCCGACCCGCGCCGCCAGCGCCTGATTGGACATCCGTCCATCCAGCCCCAGCAGCGACAATATTTTCCGGTCTGTGTCGTCGATCGTCATGTCTGCAACTTTCTGCGAAGAATGATATAGCTTGTCCAATAAAATTCGAAATAGCCCCGTTCCCAGCATCATCTTCGCCAGATACGGGCCCTTTCGCTCTGCTAGGAAGCGGAAAACATCGAGGAGATGAACCATGCGCGTCGGCGTTCCCAAGGAAATCAAGAATTCGGAATTTCGCGTCGGCCTGACGCCCGGCAGCGTGCGCGAGTACGTCGCCCATGGGCATTCGGTGATGGTGGAGACCGGCGCCGGCGCCGGCATTAAAGCAAGCGATGCGGACTACAAAGCCGCCGGCGCGACGATCGCCCCTGATGCGGCGAGCGTTTTCGCCGAAGCCGAGATGATCGTGAAAGTCAAAGAGCCGCAGCCCGTCGAGTGGGCGCAACTGCGCGAAGGCCAGATCCTTTACACTTATCTTCATTTGGCGCCCGACCCCGAACAGGCGCGCGGCCTGATGGAATCAGGCGTAACCGCGGTCGCCTACGAGACCGTGACGGACGATCGCGGCGGCCTTCCCCTGCTCGCCCCGATGAGCGAAGTCGCCGGCCGTCTGGCGATTCAGGCCGCGGCTTACGCCCTGATGGCGCCCGAAGGCGGGCGTGGACTGCTGATGGGCGGCGTCCCCGGCGTGTTGCCGGCGAAGGTGCTGGTGATCGGCGGCGGCGTCGTCGGAACGCACGCGGCGCGCATGGCGGCCGGGCTCGGCGCCGACGTCACCATTCTCGACCGCAGCCAGCGCCGGCTTTACGAACTTGACGAGCTGTTCCAGGGCCGCGCCAAGACGCGCTATTCCACCTTTGAGGCGCTGGATGAGGAAACCGACGCGGCCGACGTCGTGGTCGGCGCCGTGCTCATTCCCGGCGCCAGCGCGCCGAAGCTCGTCACCCGCGAGATGCTCAAAGGCATGAAAGACGGCTCTGTCCTCGTCGACGTCTCCATCGACCAGGGCGGATGCTTCGAGACCTCGAAACCCACGACTCATGAAAATCCGATCTACGAGGTCGAAGGCGTTCTGCATTATTGCGTGGCGAACATGCCCGGCGCCGTGCCGCTGACCTCGTCTCACGCCCTCAACAACGCCACATTGCTTTACGGCCTGGAACTCGCAGACCACGGGATCGTCGCCCTTCAGGACAATCCGCATCTGCTCGACGGCCTTAACGTCCATCGGGGACGCATCACTTATAAGGCGGTGGCGGAGGCGCTCGGGGTTGATTTCGTGCCGCCGGCGGAGGCCTTGAAGGCGTAAAATCAAGGCCTTATCTGATCAAATGGCCTCTCCGCGTGAAGCGGCGGCCGGCTTGTCGGCCCAGGCATTACGAAACCGTAAGATCGGTCGAGCGGCCGTGAAGCTAATTGAGCTTGCCTGATCGAGTGGATCAGAGGCATAAAACCGGGAGGGAGAGATCAGATGGCCAGAACAACCATAGTCTTGGCTGCTTTACTGGCGCTGACCGCGCAAGCGCACGCCGGTGCCGGTTTTGGCGGCGCCGCCTTCCAGGCAAGCAGCACTCCGGTAACGTCCGAATCGGATCTTGAAAGCGAAACGCTTTTCTCGGTCTTGGTCGAACGTTTCCAGCTTGTTTATGCGGTCACCTTCGGCGAGCCGATTTCGACGCCGGACGGATCCGCCTATGACCGCAATCAATGCACGGAAAACGAAAAGTCGGCAGACGCCGAAGACGTCAAGGAAAGCGAGTCGGCGAAAGCAACGAACGGCCCCGAACCGATCTATTTCGCTTTTTAAAACATCAGCGCTTTACGACGATAAAACCCGCCGCATGCGGCGGGTTTTGTTTTACGGTCCGGCCGCCCCCAACGCGTTAGCCGCTCTTTCGCCGAACAAGCTTGCTCCAGAGCGCCTTGAGCCCGTAGCGTCCCAGAACGAGATTCCAGATCATTAAAACCATGCCTGAAAGCGCGAACACGAACCCGGCGATCGCTGTCGTTTTCAGGAGCGGATTATTGAAATTTTCCCGTTCATCATAATCCATGATGTGCAGCATCCAGAAGAAATCGTAAACGCGCCAAATTGTATTGCGGCGCGCGACGACCCGGCCTGTATCGCGTGAGATGTAAAGCCGGGTTTCGAGCCTGTCATCGACAAGCGCTCGCCACACCGGCTTCGGCCCGCGATATTCATGCGGCGGGTCGTCCAGAAGCTCGACGGCGGCGATGTCGGCCGCGCCGGCGTAATCGCTTTTCGCCGCCGCCAGCGCCATCTCCTCTGTAATCGGAGAAAGCTTTTGGCTGGTCTCGGCGTCGAACAGCGTAACGCCGTCTTCGGTCTTCGCCTCGTAAACTGGACGGCCGAGCAATGTCGTAAGGCGTATTTCCGTTGCGCCCGGAACTTGCGCGATGACGCCGCCAGGCGCGGCGTAGCTGCGCGCCTCCAGCTCCGGCCGAAATTCCGGAACGGCGTTCGTTTCGCCGCGCACCAGCGCCAGATCGAAAACGCTCATCACCACGCCGCTCGCCATCCAGACGAGAACCTGCGCGCCAAGCGCCAGACTCGCCCAGATGTGAACGCCGTAAATGAACGCCCGCAGTCTCATCCTTTGGACAGGCGGCCCGGCCGCCTCGCCGGCTTAAGCCGGGGCACCGGAGAAGGTCGACATGCCGAACGCGCCAAGCTTGACGTCGCCGCTCAGATTGTCGCCGTCGAGCTTGCCGGTGAATTCAAGCGTAATCGGCATTGGCGAGGTGACCTTGGCGTGCCAACTCAGCGTGTCGCCCTCGACCTTACCGTTTTCGATCGGCGCGGCGCCGGCTGAGCCGGACATTTCGCCGGTCAGCGTGTCGCCGTCCTGCGCGAGCGTCAGGACACCGGTCTGGTCGCCCATGGGCGTTTTGATGGTGAGGTTCCATTTGCCGTTAACGGGCATAATTTGTCTCCAAGTTTGTAGCGCTCGCGCGCGGGTGGAAAGGCCTAGTGTGGCGGATTTGAAATTCGTTACGTTATTTGCAGCAGACTCCTGAACGAATTTCAAATCTAAAAGCCACACTAGAATCATAAACTTGCTAGCAGCCTGATCAAATCCGAAGTTCGTACGGAGTGTGCTGAATATTGTGACGAACTTCGGATTCGGGCTGCTAGCGGAGATTAGCCGCTCAAGCCCCGAGCGCAAGAGCTCGCGGCGCCTTGCAACTGCAAAGCGCCACCGCTCATGGGCTCAGGAAACGCCGACCAGATTCTGTGCGCCGACCATGCAGAACAGCATTGGGATCGACAGCACCGTGTTGGTGCGTGAAAACAGCATCGCCGTCCGCCCGGCCTTGGCCTTGGCGTCGGCCGCGAGATCGGGGAACTTGCCCCCGATATTGAGCGCCTTGATCTGGTTCGGCCAGATGATGAACCAGACATTGAACCACATGATCGCGCCGAGCCACATACCGATGCCGATGAGGGTAGTGGTCATGCCGCCACCGGCCGCGCCGAGCGTAATCGCCTGAACGATATACCCGTTGAGCCAGGCGAGAATGAGACCGGTGACGATGGTCGACATTGCGCCCCACCGGAACCACCACAGGGCCGCCGGGCCGATATGCTTGCCGATCGCCGGCTTCTGCTCGTCGGGGATCGCCGGCATGGTCGGGATCTGGACGAAATTGAAATACCAAAGAAGCCCGATCCACATGACGCCGGACAGAACATGCAGCCAGCGGAAGAAGAACGCCCAGAACGCCTGGTCGAGCGCGCCGCCCCACGCCGCCAGATAAAGAACAAGCAGCACGGCGGCGAGCACGCAGCCGGTGATCACCGCATTTCTGAGATTGGTCAGCAAGGCCGTCATAGTGTCTTTCTCCTCCAGGGCGCGCCTTATTGCGCTTCGCCGGCGCTTTGCGGGCGCGCCTTTAACGGCGTGTTTTGTATCGGCCCCGACCGCGGCGCCGATTGCGCAGAAAACCGGCGCATTTAACCGCGAGTCAGGACGCCGCGGCAAGGGCGTCCGTTTCTCCCCAATTCGGCGAATAGAAGCAAATACAGGACGAACGGTCTTTTATCGCCTGCAGCGCTATGGTTGCATGAAAGACCGCCGCGGCGTCAGAGGCGTAGCCGACGGGGGCATGCCCGGTCCAATTGGGACGGGCCTCTAAAAGAGTTGCGCAAAACCAAACACGCTCTCCAACACGCAAAGAGGGGAATGAAGCGTGATTGAGGGAAGAAAGAAAAATCTGTGCTTTCCGGCGCTTGTAATTGCGGCGTTCATGAGCTTCACGCTTTGCGCCGCGGCGCAGAATTACGAGGAAAAATCCCGCCAGGTCGACAAGCTCTTCGAACGCTACGGTCCTGAAACGCCAGGCGTATCCATACGAGTCGTCAAGAACGGGAAGATTGTGCACAGCGGCGATTACGGGATGGCTAGCCTCGAACACGGCGTCCCCATCAGTTCTTCGACCGTTTTCGCAATTGGATCGAATTCCAAACAGTTTACGGCTTTCGGAATCGCCCTTCTTGCGGAACGGGGCGTTATCGATCTGGATGCTGATGTTCGAACTTACGTTCCGGAAGTCCCCGAGTTCGGCGAGACCATCACCGTTCGCCAATTGATCCATCACGTGGGCGGGATCAGGGATTGGGTTCGAGCGGCGGAGTTCGCCGGCTTTACAGCAGGCGACGCGATCTCTCTCGACCTCATCCTCGAATTCATAAGACGGCAAAAGGCTCTGAATTTCCCGCCTGGCGAACGATACATGTATTCGAACACCGGCTATGTGCTGCTTGCGGAAGTCATTTCGCGGGCGACGGGCGAACCCTATCCGGAATGGATGAAAGAAAATATTTTCGACCCGCTCGGCATGACCCACACGCAGGTTCGCGCCACGCCCTACGGCATCGTCCCGAATATGGCGTCAAGCTATTACCCGGCCGGCGACGCGTATTTGAACGTTAAAAACGGCCTGTCGGCCTACGGTTCATGTTGTATCCTTTCCACAATCGACGACATGGCGAAATGGCTTCGAAATTACGAAACTGCTTCTCTGGGCGGTGAAGCGCTGATCGACACGTTGGAGAACGACAGCGTCAATATCAATAAATGGGACGGCCGACTCGTGGGCTACAGCTTCGGCCTCATGCGCTTCGCATATAAAGGGCTTGAAGGATTCTTTCATTCCGGCCAATGGGTCGGCTTTCGCTCCGCTACGTTGCGCGTGCCGGAGCAGAATCTCAGCATCGTCGCTCTGGGCAATAACGGCCCAAGCGGTAATCTGCGCGAATGGGACGTCCTCGAGATCTATGCGCAGGACAAGGCTGAAAAACCAGAGCGCGCGAATGACGCCGAAACCCCAACAATAGAGGATCTGGCGGTTGATATCGACGAAAGGACGCTTGACAGTTATGCGGGTGTTTATAATTTTGGTACGGACGATGGCAGCAGCGAAATTCTGACGGTCAAGCGCGAGGGCGACAAGCTCGTCATCAAATTCACAACAGACAGGGAGCCATCGACCTGGACTGCAATTTCGGAAAATGAATTCAAGAGCCGCCCTGACGGCCGGACGCTGGGGTTTAAAACTGACGGTCGCGGCCCGGCGACGGCGGCGCTGTGGCGCGGCAAGGCGTGGCCGCGAACCGAACCCTTCAA
The DNA here is from genome assembly GCA_046756245.1 of Parvularculaceae bacterium. Lineage (GTDB taxonomy): Bacteria > Pseudomonadota > Alphaproteobacteria > Caulobacterales > Parvularculaceae. Next base: position 373 of record JBHHVZ010000006.1, on the reverse strand, counting down.
TCCGGATGAGAACGCGCTTCAGGAATTCGCCGGGACTTTTCTTGCCAGGGAAATCGACGCCGTCTGGCGGCTTGCGGTCGAAGACGGAAATCTTGTCGCAAGACAGTGGCGCTGGCGAGACGATAAGATCATCTTCTCGCCGACCGTGACGGACGAATTCCGGGGAGACTCGGCGGCGACAAGGGCGCGCTTTGTTCGAAATCGCAAAGGCAAGGTGATAGCGGTTCTTGTATCCGGCCGCCGGACCTTGGATATCGAATTCGTCAGGGTGGCTAACGTTCGATAGCTGGCGCCGATAGACTTCGGTCGGCGCCGCGCAACGCTGCCGGCCGAGCTTGCCGTCGCTAGGGCGATCCTTGCTTTTTCCTTAAAC
>JBHHVZ010000005.1:0-58887 GCA_046756245.1 Parvularculaceae bacterium | reverse complement strand
AGTCCTTTGCGATCGGCGCTGAGCGCGAGACGCCCGAGCCCGCCGCCGGCGAGCAGCCCGACGCCGGCGCCGATGACGACCTGCTTGACGGCGAAAGCGAGCCAATAGCCAACGCCTTGCGTTTCGCCCGGCATGGCGCTGAAAGCCAGCGCTGCGAACAGCAACACCGCCGGCAGCGCCAGCCCGTCGTTTAGCCCGGACTCGACCAGAATACCCTGACGGATCCTGTCAGGAACATGCGGGCTTGTCGCCACTGCGTAACCGAGGGCGGCGTCGGTCGGCGCCAGGATCGCGGCGATCAATGCCGCTTCCGCCCAGGAAAGATCCGGAAAGAGCCAAATCGCGACCGCCCCGCCGAAGACGATCGTCACGGGCAGCGATAAAAACAGCAGCCGCCACGGCATCGAATGCTCGCGCGCAAGGCGCTGCGTGTTCGTGCAGGCCGCATCGGAAAACAGGATGAGACCGAGCGTCAGCTCGCCGAATCCCTCAAGCGTTTCGTTTTCGACGTCGATCCGCACAATCCCGAAGCCGGCCCCGCCGGCGACAAGGCCGAGCAGAACGAACAGGGTTGGCGCGGTGATGACGGAATTCGACAACGGTCGGGAGATCAGCCCGTAAAGGACGACTCCGAATGCGATCACGAGAAAAGGTTCGGTGATCATGATGCGAGTTTATCCGATTCCCGACATTCCTCTGCTGCGGCGCCGGCGCCGCTCAGGCGGGCTCGAAGGTTCCGACGAGCTTGTGGGCGGGGCCCGCATAAGTAAGTTTCACATAGGTTACGGGCGTCCGGTCGCGCCAGGTCCGCCGCTCAAGAACGAGACACGCCGCGCCCGATTCAAGATCAAGGAGCCGGGCGACCGCCGCCGCTGCATTGACGGCGGACATCTGATGCTCGGCCCGCGTCCACGGCACATTGTGGAGGAGCCAGGCGTTGGGCCGCTCGTCGGCGAAGTTCTGATCGACCGCAGCCGGCGCGCCGGCGAGATCGATCCAGCGTTCTTCAAGCAGCGTCGGCGCGCCGTCGCGCAAATGCCGGCATACTAAATAGAGCGTCCGGTCGCCAAGTCCGACGCTCACGCCGCTTTCGAGCCGGCGGGTCAAAAGTTCGTAGCTGTAACGCCCGCCCTCGGTTTCCACTTCGTCGCGAATGTCGGCGATCTCGAACGAGGCGTGGTGAGAGGGTTGCGGCGCCACGAACGATCCCTTGCGCCGGGTCCTGACAATGAGCCCGTCATTGGCGAGCATTGTCAGCGCGCGGTTGACTGTCATTCGCGAGGTCTTGAAGCGCGCGCAGAGATCGCGCTCAAACGGTATCGCTTCGCCCGGCCGCCATGCGCCGGCGACGATCGGCGCGGCGATGGCGCGCCTGATCTGGGCGTAAAGCGGTCCTTCGCCGTCGAGGCGCAAGCTCGCGCGTGCGTAGCGGGAGGATGCGTCCGTCACGTGCAAAGCTCCTTCATGGCGGCGCGAAATCGGCCGACAATACGCTCCCGCGCAATGTGGCGGCCGCCTTCGACGACCTTGCGGCCGCGCGCCCAGACGCTTTGAACGCAGTCTTTGCCGCCGGCGAAAATCCAGCCGTCAAGCCATTGATCGTCTTTTCCGCCGGCGAAAACCGGGTGGCCGGCGTCGAGCGCGACGATGTCGGCGTCATGGCCGGGAACGAGCGCGCCGGTTTTGCGGCCGAGCGCCTGCGCGCCGCCGCTTGCGGCGGCGTTGAACAGAGTCCGACCGGTGGAAGCGCCCGGCGCCGCGATGGCATTCCGCGCCCGGGAGAACAAACGTTGAGAATATTCGAAGCTTCGCAATTCCTCGGCCGCGTCGATGCGGATGTGGCTGTCCGAACCGACGCCCCAGCGCCCGCCCGCTGCGCAATAGCGCACGCCGTTGAAGACGCCGTCGCCGAGATTGGCTTCGGTGATCGGGCACAGCCCGACGACCGCGCCGGACTGCGCAACCGCATCGGTTTCGGCGTCAGTCATGTGCGTGGCGTGCACGAGTTGCCAGCGCGCGTCGACCTTGCAATGATCGAGCAGCCATTCCACCGGGCGCCTGCCGCTCCACGCCCTGCAGGCCTCGACTTCTTTCGTCTGCTCGGCGGCATGGATATGCACGGGCCCGCCGAGCCAGGCGTTGAGCAATCCATCAAGCTCTTCAGGCGCAACGGCCCGCAGCGAATGCGCCGCAACGCCGAGCACCGCGCCGGGCAAAGCCGACAGGGCGCGCGCCGCGCCGTCCATGATTTTTGAAAAGCCGTCCATATCATTGATGAAACGTCGCTGCTCAGGATGCGCCGGCGCGCCGCCGAAATCGCCATGGGCGTAAAAAACCGGCGTCAGAGTCAAACCAACTCCCGCCTCGACGGCGCCGTCGGCGAGGCGCGCCGCCATTTCCGCCCGGTCTGCATAGGGCCGTCCGTCCGGCTGATGATGGAGATAGTGAAATTCCCCGACCGCCGTAAATCCGGATTCCAGCATCTCCGCATAGGCCTGCGCCGCTATCGCCTGCAATTGATCCGGGGACAGATCAGCGGCGAAACGGTACATAACCGTTCGCCACGACCAGAAATCGTCCTCGCCGTCGCCGCGAAATTCGGCGAGCCCGGCCATGGCGCGCTGAAAGGCGTGGCTGTGAAGGTTGGCGAGCCCCGGAAGCGCGATCTTTCCGTCAGCAGCCAGACCCCGCGCATCCGCATTCGCCTCGACCGCTGCAATCGCGCCGGCGGCGTCGATGTCGACCGCCACATTGCGCGCCCAACCGCCAGGCAGGAGCGCATTCTCAAAAAACAGCTTGCGCATGAGGTCCAATCGGACGTTTAATATGTCTATACATATTATGTTTCACCCGCAGGCGGCAAGCACAAATGCAGGCTGACCGGATCTGGAAAAACCTTCGAGTCTGGACCGGCGCACAAGCCGGCGAGAACCCGGCAGGGCGCGCCCATTGGGCGATCGCCGTTAAGAACGGCAGCATCGTCTGGACCGGGCCCGAAAGCAGCGCGCCTGAAGCCGCTGAAACGATCGACGGCGAAAACCGGCTCGCAACACCGGGGCTGATCGACTGTCACACGCATCTCGTCTACGCCGGCGACCGCGCCGATGAGTGGCGGATGCGCCTCGAGGGCGCGCGCTATGAAGAGATCGCCGCGGCGGGCGGCGGCATCGCCGCGACTGTCGACGCCGTGCGCGCGGCAAGCGAAGAGGCGCTTATTGCGGCATCGGCGCCGCGCCTTCGCGCCCTCAAAGACGAAGGCGTCACCACCATCGAAATAAAGTCCGGTTACGGACTGGATGCGGAAAACGAAGCCAAAATGCTGCGCGCCGCCCGCCGGTTGGGCGAGACCGAGAGAGTTTCCGTCAAAACGACGTTTCTAGGCGCACATGCGATTCCAGAAAGCTGGATCGCCGACGATTACATCAAGAATGTCTGCGAAGACCAGCTCCCCGCTATCGCCGGAGAAGATCTCGCCGACGCCGTCGACGCCTATTGCGAAAAGATCGCGTTTACGCCCGAACAGGCGGCGCAGGTGTTTCGCGCCGCCGCCGCGCACGGGCTTCCCGTAAAGCTTCACGCCGAGCAGCTTTCGAATTGCAACGGCGCGAAAATGGCGGCAGAGATGGGCGCGCTCTCCTGCGATCACCTGGAATATCTCGACGAAGCGGGCGCATCGGCGATGGCGGCGGCTGGATCGGTTGCGGTGTTGCTGCCGGGCGCTTTTTATTTTCTAAACGAAACACAGAAACCGCCGGTCGATATGTTGCGCGCGATGAATATTCCGATCGCCGTCGCCACCGACTGCAATCCCGGCACGTCTCCCCTCGCCTCATTGCAGACGGCGATGAATATGGCCTGCGTTCTGTTCGGCCTGACGCCGGGGGAAACGTTCTCCGGCGCAACGCGCAACGCAGCCGCCGCGCTTGGTCTTCAAGGCGAAGCCGGCGTCATCGCACCGGGCGCCTGGTGCGATCTGGCGTTCTGGGACACGCCGGCGATTGACTCGATTATTCACAATATCGGCGTTAATCCGCTTGCAGAACGTATCTGGCGCGGAACGTCTGACGGAGAATGGCGATGACCGAAGCCCTGACACTGACGCCGGGGGCGGTGGCGCTCGAAGAACTCGAACGCCTTTACTGGCGGACGCCGGCCGTCAGGCTCGATCCCGCCTGCCGCGGGGCGATTGAAAATTCCGTCGAGATTGTCCGCGAAGCCGCCCGGGGAAAAGCGCCGGTCTACGGCGTCAACACCGGTTTCGGAAAGCTCGCCAGCACGCGCATCTCGGCTGACGATGTTGAAACGCTGCAGCGCAATCTCATTCGCTCGCATTGCGCCGGCGTCGGACCGGCGCTTTCGTCCCCGCTCGCGCGGATGATGATGGCGCTGAAGCTCATTTCGCTCGGGCGCGGCGCGTCCGGCGTGCGCTGGACCGTGATCGAGCTTCTCGAAAACATGCTGGCCGAAGACGTGACGCCGGTCATCCCGGCGCAGGGGTCGGTCGGCGCCTCGGGCGATCTCGCGCCGCTCGCCCATATGTCCGCCGTGATGATCGGCGAAGGCGAAGCCGACGTGAACGGCGACCGCCTGCCCGGCGCAGCCGCGCTTGAAGCCGCGGGTCTCGAACCGATTACGCTCGGGCCTAAGGAAGGACTGGCGCTTATCAACGGCACCCAGTTTTCGACGGCGCTGTCGCTCGCAGGTCTGTTCGAGGCGTGGCGTCTGGCGGCCGCGTCGCTGGTTACAGGCGCGCTTTCTACCGACGCCATTATGGGCTCGACGGCGCCGTTCCGGCCCGAGATTCACGCCTTGCGCGGCCACAAGGGGCAGATTGACGCCGCCGCCGCCATAAGGGCGTTGATGACGGGGTCGGAAATCCGCGAAACCCATCGCGACAATGACGACCGCGTGCAGGATCCCTATTGCGTGCGCTGCCAGCCGCAGGTCACCGGCGCAGCGATCGACCTACTGCGGACGGCGGCGCGCACGCTGGAAACCGAAGCGAATGCGGCGACCGACAATCCGCTGATCGTCGCCGAGGACGGCGCCATCCTTTCGGGGGGCAATTTCCACGCTGAACCGGTCGCCTTCGCTGCCGATCAGGTCGCGCTGGCGATCGCTGAGATCGGCTCGATCACCCAGCGGCGCATAGCGCTCATCGTCGACCCGACGCTCAATTTCGGCCTGCCGGCTTTTCTGTCGCCGCGACCCGGATTGAACTCAGGCTTCATGATCGCAGAAGTGACGACGGCGGCGCTGATGTCGGAAAACAAGCAGCGCGCCGTCCCGAGCTCTGTCGACTCGACGCCCACTTCCGCCAGCCAGGAAGACCATGTCTCGATGGCTGCGCACGGCGCCCGCAGGCTTCTGGACATGACCGACAATCTCGCGAAGATCGTCGGCGTCGAACTGCTGACCGGCGCGCAAGGGGTGGAGTTGCGCGCGCCCTTGAAAACCAGCCCGCCGCTTCAAAATGTGATCGCCGCCCTGCGCAGGATCGTTCCCACGCTTGAAGACGACCGCGTTCTCGCCGGCGACATGGCGGCGGCGGCGGAGATGGCGCGCTCAGGCGCTGTTGTTGCTGCTGTCGGCGCGGTTGACTTTCCATCCCTCGCGGATGCGCCATGACGCCGGTCGAGATCAGCGAGGGCGCCGGGCCTGTCATATTTGCCCAGCCGCATATCGGAACCGACATTCCCGCCCACATCAAGGCGCGCCTTAATGAGACGGGACTCGCCATCGCCGACACCGACTGGCGTGTGGACCGCCTTTACGACGGATTGCTCGACGACGCGACGGTCGTACGTGCGCGCTTCTCGCGTTATGTGATCGATCTCAATCGCGACCCCGCCGGCGACAGCCTTTATCCCGGCCAGGCGACGACAGACCTTTGTCCGCTTACGGATTTCGATGGAAATTCGATCTATTGCGGCGGCGCGGAACCAGACGCGAATGAAATCGCCGAGCGGGTTGAAGCCTATCACGCGCCCTATCACGCGGCGCTGGCCACGCAAATTGAGAGAGTCAAAGCGCGCTGCGGCGTCGTTCTTCTCTATGACTGTCACTCCATCCGGTCGGAAATCCCACGCCTGTTTGAAGGGCGATTGCCGGTGTTCAATATTGGAACTTTTGACGGCGAATGTTGCGCGCCGGCGCTGGCCGAAGAGGCGGTTTCGATCTGCGAAGCCGCGCGTCCCGGCGAAGCGATACTCGACGGCCCGTTCAAGGGCGGCTGGACGACGCGTCGTTATGGGCGCCCCGTCGAGAGCGTGCACGCCATCCAGATGGAGCTCGCCCAGCGCGCCTACATGCAGGAGCGCCCGCCCTGGATCTATGACGAGGCCCGCGCCGGCGCGCTTCGTAAAACTCTTGGGGAAGTTTTGCACGCGCTCCGCCGACGCGTGCAGACGCTCTAGAGTCAAAGGAACCACGCCATGACCAATCCTCGTCTCGACAACGCCCGAAACGTCAAAGCCCCGCGCGGGAGCGCGCTTTCCTGCAAGTCCTGGCTCGCGGAAGCGCCGATGCGCATGCTGATGAACAATCTTGACAGGGACGTCGCCGAGCGCCCGGAAGAGCTCGTCGTCTATGGCGGCATCGGTCGGGCGGCCCGAAGCTGGAACGATTTCGATCGCATCGTCGCCGCTTTGAAATCTCTTGACGAAGAAGAAACGCTCCTCGTCCAGTCCGGCAAGCCGGTCGGCGTTTTCCGCACCCACGCCGATGCGCCGCGCGTCCTCATCGCCAATTCGAACCTCGTGCCGCACTGGGCGAGCTGGGATTGCTTCCACGAACTCGATAAAAAAGGTCTGATGATGTACGGCCAGATGACGGCCGGCTCATGGATCTATATCGGCAGCCAGGGCATCGTTCAGGGCACGTATGAAACCTTCGCCGAAATCGGCCGGCGCCATTATAGCGGCGATCTCAAGGACAAATGGATTCTCACCGGCGGGCTCGGCGGCATGGGCGGCGCGCAGCCGCTTGCGGCCACCATGGCCGGCGCGTCAATGCTCGCCGTCGAATGCCGGCCGTCACGCATCGAGATGCGTCTCAAAACGAAATATCTCGACGAAAAAGCGCAAACCGTCGACGAGGCGCTGGAAATTCTCGACCGCGCCAAGAGCGAAGACCGCGCCGTGTCGGTCGGGCTCCTTGGCAACGCCGCCGACGTCTTCCCGGAATTGCTGAAACGCGGCGTCGATCCGGACATCGTCACTGACCAGACCTCGGCGCATGATCCCGTAAACGGCTATCTGCCGCTCGGCTGGACGCTTGAGGAATGGGACGAGAAACGCGAAAGCAACCCCAAGACGGTCGAAAAGGCGGCGATGGAGTCGATGGCCGTGCAGGTCCGCGCCATGCTCGGCTGGCATGCGAAAGGGCTTCCCGTCGTCGATTACGGCAACAACATTCGCGAAATGGCGAAGCAGGCCGGCGTTGCGAACGCCTTCGACTATCCCGGCTTCGTGCCCGCCTATATCAGACCGCTTTTCTGCAGGGGCGTCGGGCCGTTCCGCTGGGCGGCGCTCTCGGGCGACCCGGAAGACATCTACAAAACCGACGCGAAGGTGAAGGAGCTCATCCCCGACGACGCGCATCTTCACAACTGGCTCGATATGGCGCGCGAGCGGATTTCGTTTCAGGGACTGCCGGCGCGCATTTGCTGGGTCGGGCTCGGCCAGCGCGACAAGATCGGCCTGGCGTTCAATGAAATGGTGCGCACCGGCGAAGTGTCGGCGCCGATCGTTATCGGCCGCGACCATCTCGACTCAGGTTCGGTCGCGAGCCCCAACCGCGAGACTGAAGCGATGCGCGACGGCTCGGACGCGGTTTCCGACTGGCCGCTTTTGAATGCGCTATTGAACACGGCCTCGGGCGCGACATGGGTGTCGCTCCATCACGGCGGCGGCGTCGGCATGGGCTTTTCGCAGCACGCCGGCATGGTGATCGCGTGCGACGGAACCGACGCTGCGGCGGCACGCATCGCCCGCGTCTTATGGAACGATCCGGCGAGCGGCGTCATGCGCCACGCCGACGCCGGCTATGAAGAGGCGATCGCCTGCGCGCGCGACCGCGGCCTCAATCTGCCGTCTCTCTAACCGGACAAACTGCAGCGCGCATAAGAGCAGCTCCCCCGGACCAGGTCCGGAGGAGCCTCCAAAGTCAGACATGTCGTTGTCTACTGTAAGGTTCTACTTCAGTCTTAGAACCTGTACATGGCCGAAACGCCAATAACGTGCACGTTAAAGCTCGGCGCCTGATTGCCCAGTCCGATGATGAAATTCATCGCGCCGGGATCGATGCCGTCAAGCGCGAAGTCCGTCACGTTGTAATCCGAGAACAGATACCGCGCCTTCAGCCAGAACTGCTCCGAAAACTGATATTCGGCGACGGCTTCAAAATTGTGCAGCCGCGTATCGAGATCGGAAATCGGTCCGAACGTCAGGTTCGTGCCGCCGGTGAAATCAATATCGGTCATCGCGTTCGAGTAGTAATAATCGAACACAAAATCGAGCTTGTTCTTGATGGCGGTCCAGTCAAGCCCGGCGCCGATGGTGTGGACCTGATCTTCAGTATCCACAGTCCATCCCTGCAACGAGAGATCATTAAACGCCGCTGGCGCGGTGAACCGGTTATGCGACAGGCCCGTCTGTTCGTATTCATTGCTATTGTAGGTATAGAACAGACGGTAATTCACCATTTCGGACGGCGTATATGTCACGTCGCCTGTAAAGGTGATGATCGTGCTTTCAGTCAGGCCAAGCGTCGACTCGTCGTAGTCGTCGGAGTTGAATTTCCCGAAAACGCCAACGTTGAAGTCCTCATGCGGAGTCCAATTCGCCGCGCCGTTGACAGTAACGCGATCACGGTCGGCGATGTAGTACTTCCGTAAGAGAGGATGGTTCTCGAATTTGCTGGTTGGGTCTGGTCCGAGCCGTTCCGGAGTACGGCTAGAGAGGAACGGTAAGTTGTGAATATATTCAGTACCGCCGCGCATTGAATAATCAATGCCGACCCACGCACTGGCGTTCTGCGAGACCGTTGAGCTTAACTTCGCATGTACCTTGTGCTCGCGGGTCTTGCTTCTTTCAGTAAAATCGCGCTTGAACTGCTCATACTCATAGCCAGCCGACAACTTCGTCGCGCTGCTTAGCCTATATGACGCATCTGCCTCAAAACGATGTTGCTTGCGACTATAAGGCAGCGTAAAGCGAGCCCGACTGCTCGATAGATCGGTCGGTTGGTCCTCGGAGTCGCCTCGCAATATCTGGAAGAGAGTCCGTGGCGTATCGTTATCGCGATTTTCATAGCGATAGGACGTTCTTACGGAGAATTTCGGCGAAAGCTGCGATGACAGTCCGAAGTTCCCTGTAATAGTATTGATCTCACCTTCCAGAGAATTTCGCGGCAATGGTATCGTCACAACCAGCCCTGGATTGACAGTGAGCGGCAGGAACGGATCGTCCTGGGTCATCCGCGAATAGTTCAGTTGCGCAATCACGCGGGTCTTGTTCGTCAGCAGGTACTTGCCGGCGATCGTGAACTGATGTGCATGATTGTCCGGCGGCAAAGCCAGCCCGCCAAATCCGTCCGGGAAGTTGGCCGCATCGGCCCAGCGAGAACTGTCGAACGGATTCTGGAACACCAGTATGTCGTTATTGTCCCGGAAGAGCGACAGGTTGTAGTTCATCGCAAGATGGCTGCGCTTGCCTGAATAGGCGAGCGTGGCGTTGAAGGTGTCGGTCTCGTAATCGACCGGTTCAGGCACGATTGCACCCGCGGGGTTGCCGCCGCTGGAACCGAAAATCGCCGCAATCGTCCGCGACCCTTTCTTCGTTTCGCGATAGAATTCCGTCTTCGCCGTCCAGCCTTCGCCCGGCAGCCAGGATAGTCCGCCGCCGGCTTTTTCACGCTGGTGGTGGATATTGACGTCCTGCAGGCTGGCGTCGAGCAGAGTCAAAGCATCGTTATCGCGGTCGCTTGGCACCCAGCCGGCCGGTAATGTCAGCCTCGTGCCGCCGTCGTTGAAAATGTATGGCGACCGCGCATCGTCATGCAGGAATTTCGGCGTTGAATCGAACAGGGCGAAGACGCTGAACCGCCCCTGCCGTCCGTACTCAGCGTAAAGCCTGCGGGACTCAAGTCCGAGATTTGTCCCGTTGGCGATGAAATATTCGTTTGAACCGCTGTCATAAGGATCGCGGATCTGCAGATTGAAGTTGCCGATAATGAACGGGCCTTCTTCCTCAAGGCCGGAGAATTCGCCGAACTCGGCGGAGTCGTCGCTGACCCAGCCGACGCCGATCTCGACTTCGTTCACATAAACAGGCGTGGGCTCGTCTTCAGCTTCTTCTGCGATTTCGAAGCTGAATTCTTCCTGCCCCTCCTGGTCATCGGCTTCCGTTGCTTGCGCCGCAGAAGCCGTCGCGGCCGCGGCAGTCGTCGCCGCATCCGTTTGCGCAAGCGCCGCTCCCGGCGTCATCATCGCGATAGGAAGAAGGGCCATCGCGGTGGTGCGCATGAGTTGATCTGTCATTTTCCTCAGCATGATCTCACCTCATTAAACCCAATTTCACCTCAAGCTTCTTGTTCGCCCTATCGCGTGAACCGCGGTCCAGACGGATGGTTCGAGCCGTGAATCTTGGGGTGGCAATTCAGGCAGCCTTTGGCGACGATACGTTCGCCTCCAGCCGTCGGCGGCAATGATGTTCCGCTATAGAGCGTGCTCGGATGGAAGCCTTCCATATGGCACTGCTGGCACAGGAAGGGTGTTCTGACTTTCAGCAAACGCTCCTGCGTCGAACCGTGCGGCGTATGGCAGACTGTGCAGTCGTCGCGAACCGGGGCGTGCTCCCAAAGGAAGGGCCCGCGCTTCTCGGTGTGGCAGGTGTAGCAAAGGTCGTTGACGGAAACAGCCTTGATCTGTTTCGGACCGAATGACCCGTGCGGATTGTGGCAGTCAGCGCAGACGACTTTGCCTTCCTTGATCGGGTGGCGCGACCGCAGCCTGTACTGCGCGCGCTGCTCGACGTGGCAACCGAAGCAGACTTCGGATTGCTCTTCCTTCACCAGCACCGAATCCTTGTTGGCGTGAACATCGTGGCATTCGGCGCAGGGCACGTCCCCGTTGTGATGGGTGCTCGCCGACCAGTTCATCCGCAAGCCGCCATCGTGGCATTCGAGGCAGACGGCGTTCTGCTCGGCCACCGGCGTCGGCGAATCTTTCCCGAACGCGATCTTGACCGGCGGCCGGTTCTCGTCGCCTTCCTGCTTGCGTACGTGCTCCGGACTTGCGCCGTGGCAGGTCTCGCAATCATGCGAGCCGAAAGGCGTCCGAGCGTCGCTGCGTTGTGCATGCGGCGTATTGAGGATTAGGGTGATGGGCGCCTCATCGTGACAGTCCATGCAGGCGTCGGCCCCCTGCGTAGCGTAATCGGTCGAGTCTTCCTGCGCGAACGCCGAAGATAAACCCAGGCCAAAAACCCCCGCGGCGGAGAGAGCGATTAATGACGCCAGCAATCGATTGATAGTCAACATGGCTTCAATCCCTCCATTGTCGGACTTTCCAGGTCCATTATTTCATCGCGGCGACAAAATCGGCGTCGCCGCCGTCAAGCACGAGCGTGTGTTCGAACGAGACGTGATGGAAACGGTTCGCTGCGTGGGCGTCGTGAATTGCGAAGCCCACGTGATAAGTCTTTTCAGGCTCAAGCGCCTTGTAGTGGCCGTCGCCAGTCTGCAGGGCGCGGCTCAGTTCGACAGTCCAGACCCCGTCTTTGTAATCCGCGGTCGCGCTTACTTTCGGGGGCGTGTGTTCGGTGCGGTCTTTGAGGATGTATCCGCTGACCGCTTTCGCCGGCGCGCCCGGATTGAGCTGCGCCTGCCAGTATTCGAGATACTCGCCGCCGTCCATCATCGCGGCGAGATCCGCGTCGGATTTAAAATTGAGGCCGCCGCCGCTGCGGGTCAGCTTCGTGCGCGAACGCGCCAGGTATTTTTCAAGTTCCTCGCCGGAATTCGACGCCATATTGGTTGCGTCATCATGACACACGCCCCAGCAGCCGGCCCGCGCGGCTTCCACCACAGAACCGTCGTCGAGCATGACAGTGACTTTGGCGGCGTCGTCTGCATCCATCGCCGCGACGCTTGGAAGATCCTGCGCCTTCCACTGAAACTGGAAGTAGAGCTTGTCCGCATCATGCGCGGTTTTGATCTGCACAGGGATCGATCTCCGCTTGCCGGCGATCGGGACCGGCTCGAGCTTTTCTCCTGAGACGATGAGGTCGCCGATGTCGCCTTCCTCGCCCTCATGGCAGCCGCGGCAGTTCTTTCCGCCGCGGAATTTCGGCGCGCCGCTGTGGTCCGCTTTGGTCAGCGACCATTCCCAGGAAGCCTGGCCCGGATAGAAAAGCGTGACGGTTTTGCCGTCGACGCCCGACCAATCGATCGCGAGCGCCGGTCCGGCGCCAAGGGTGACGCCGATATACGATGCGAGCGCAAAAATGCTGGATGACGTTCTGCTGCGACTTACGAATTGTTTCTGGAGCACTCCATAATCTCTCACCCCGCCCTAACGGGCATGTAGTCGCTACTCGAGCTCGAACGACTCCTCCTCCTCTTCGAGGGAGAACGGATCGTCTTCGTCTTCAAGCGAAAATGAATCTTCTTCCTCGAGATCCTCGTGAACCGCCTTGTGCGCGATGCCTTTATGGCAATCGATGCAGGTCTCGCCCGTCTCGGCCATTTCCTCGTGCTGACCGCGCGCCCGCGTCTTTTGTAGGCTCAGATCCCAGTTATCGACATGGTGGCAGGAGCGGCAATTCTCCGAATCGTTGGCTTTCATCTCCGCCCAGACGTTTTTGGCCAACTCAAGACGCTTGGCTTCGAATTTCTCTTTGGTGTTCACCGCGCCGGTTAATACCGAGTTGCGCTGACTACCTGAAATTCCATTCAAAGGTCGACATTGAAATAGAAGGCTTTTCCCGGGCGTTATGAGTCGCGGTCAGCGCAACATCGTATAAATGGTAGAAAAGCTCCTTGGTTGCGCCGGTCTTGTAGATGAGCGTCTCGATCCAGTTCCCATGCGGAACATGGCAGTCGGCACACACCGGATATACGCCCGAGCGGGACGAAAAGTGCGTCGACTCCTTGAATTCCTCGAATACCGTGCTTTCCATTTCGTGGCAGGAATAGGCGCAGAATTCCATCGTGTTGGAGTACTGAACGAAACTTGCCATCGCGCCGGAAAGAATTATTGCGGCGCCGAAACCGATCGCCGCGGGAACTGCAAAGGGAAAAATCCGGCTCCAGAAACCCGACAATGATGACTTCCGGGCTGCTTTGCGTGGGTTGTTATCTGACGTCATACTTTCCTCACCGCACAGAGCTATTATCATCTAATGCAGAACGAATATGCGTCGGCAACCGAGTCAACCATACATCAAATCTATGAACGCGGCATAACCAAAAGACTGCGACAAATTAGTCAGTTAGCGACATTTTTTCACAGTGAAATATGTCTTCTCAAACTTTGACATAGGTCATAGAATAGTGTGACGGAGTCGTTGACGAATCGTTGGCTGCGGCGGTTCAAACGCCCTATGATGCAACGCTTTCGCCTACCGCGACTCATGGACGTCGAAGAAAAGCCTTGTCTTTCAAGGCCGGCCTCTAAATGGAAGCTCAGGTCGTCAGCGAGAGCTTGGTGTTTTTGGCGGCGCAATAGAAAATAAAAGGTTCGTTGTGAGCGAGGTGAAAAACAGGAACGTCCGCGTTAACGGCAAGTCCCTGCCGGCTTCCTGCGCATACTGTCCGGTATCAAGCACGACTGAATGGGCGTGCATCAACGCCGCGGCCGACGACGTCCTGAAATCGGCGCGCCGCCTGACCGCCTATCAGGTCGGCGAAACGATTTTCCATCAAAACGATGAGTCGCTCGGCTTACACTGTCTGATGAGCGGCCTCGTGATTCTAAAGCAGCTTGACGCCTTCGGGACCGAAACCGCTTTCAGATTGCTGTTTCCGGGTCAAACCTGCGGTTGGAGAAGCCTCTTCGGCGGCCAGGCCCATCGCGCGAGCGGCGTCGTTCTTGAATCGAGCCGCGTCTGCTTTATCCCGCGCGACGCCCTAGACCGCATGCTCAAGCTCGATCCCAATCTGAGCAGGCGATTCTTGCGCACCCTGGCCAACGACCCGGGGCCGGCCGACGCCGTGCTGTTGCGCAATCCCTTTTTGCCGGCGCGGATCCGGCTCGCGCATCTGCTCCTGATCCTCAGCGAGCGCTGCCTCACTGAGGCGACCGAGGGCGCAGTTTGTTACCGCTTGCCGATAAAACGCAAACATATCGCCGCATTGATCGGCGCCCGCGGCGAAACGGTCTCGCGCACAATCAAGGAGCTTGAGGACGAATCGCTTGTGTCATTTGACCGCAGGAACGTTCTCATCCCCGATGTCGACAGGCTGCGGGCAGAGATCGGATAAGCGCGGCTTTGTCGCGTTGCGGCCTGTCAAAATACAACATATATCAAAGGCGTTTATGAAATCTGGCGCTACAATTGCGTTCCGCCCAGTCCGCAGCGTCAGCGCGAGCAGGCGATTTTACGGTTGGCGGGACGCCAGGAGCATAGGCTATCGGCCGCAGCGAGGGGATTTCTGACATGGCCAGCGTCGACTATTCGAACCAAAAAACCGAAGCCCGAGCCTGGAGCGGCGAGGATTACCGCAAGCAGATCCGGGACCGGATCGCCACCATTAAAGCCGAAGGGCGCTATCGCGTCTTCGCCGAGATCGGCCGGCGCGCCGGGCGTTTCCCGAACGCCGACATTTTCAGCGAGGACGGCGCCCATCCGATCACCGTCTGGTGCTCCAATGACTATCTCGGCATGGGCCAGCATCCTTCGGTCCTGAACGCCATGGTCGAGGCGGCGCAAACTTACGGCGCGGGCGCCGGGGGCACGCGCAACATCTCGGGCACGTCGCGCCCGCTGGTCGAGCTTGAACGCATGCTTGCGCAGCTCCACGGCAAGGAAGCGGCGCTCGTTCTGACCTCGGGTTACATCGCCAACGAGGCTGCTATCTCGTCGATCGCCAACGCCCTGCCCGGTTGCATCATCTATTCGGATGCGATGAACCACGCCTCGATGATCGCCGGCATGCGCAGCGGGCGCAGTGAAAAGCGGATTTTCCGTCACAATGACGTGGCGCATCTCACCGAGCTTCTGGAAGCCGACGATCCGGCGCGCCCGAAGCTGATCGCCTTTGAGTCGGTTTACTCGATGGATGGCGACATCTCGCCGATCGAGGAAATCTGCGACGTCGCCGATCGCTTCGGCGCGATCACCTATCTCGACGAAGTTCACGCTGTCGGCCTTTATGGCGCGCATGGCGGCGGCGTATCCGAAGAGCGCGGTCTCGCGCATCGGCTCGACATCATCAACGGCACGCTTGCGAAAGCTTATGGCGTGATGGGCGGATACATCGCCGCCTCGGCCGAGATCGTCGATTTGGTTCGCTGCTCGGCATCGTGCTTCATTTTCACCACGGCGCTTCCCCCGGCCGTTGCAGCTGCCGCCCACGCCTCCGTGAAACATCTGACGTCGAGCTCAGCCGAGCGCGAACGCCATCAGGAGCGGGCCGCTGCCGTCAAGCGCAGCCTATCCAATGCGGGTTTGCCGGTGATGCCGTCCGAAACCCACATCGTGCCGGTCCTGGTCGGCGATCCGGTGATCTGCAAGAAGATAACGGACACTCTAATGTCCGACTACGGAATATATATCCAGCCGATTAATTACCCAACCGTGCCGCGCGGCACCGAACGCCTTCGCATCACGCCGACCCCGGTTCACACCGACGATATGATCGAAGAGCTGACGCGGGCGCTCCGGGAAGTCTGGAAACAGTACGGTCTGTCTCTGGGCGCAGGCAACGACAACTAAGGTTCGCAGCGCGCGGGCTGCTCCGCTTGGCTGCCTTTTCATAGAACCGATCCCGGCTTTTGGCGGGATCGGTCTTATGTTGCGCATGCGCCCTTCCACAATGAAGCGCAGCGTTAAGTCGTCGTTTCAGCCCCGCCGGCAAATGCTGCTGTTTTAGCCGATTGCATGGACGGGTGAAAAATCCATATGATCCTTCGCCGAGCAACGCGCCGGCGCGCGCGGACCGGTGCGCGTCATGCGCAAAAAGATCAAAGCTGCTCGAAAACGAGCGGCGTATGGAGAGTCCATGAACGGCGCGGAATCACTTGTAAGGACGCTTGCTGACGCCGGCGTCGAAGTCTGCTTCGCGAACCCGGGCACGTCGGAAATGCAATTCGTCGCAGCCCTTGACGCATTCGACGGCGTCCGCCCGATCCTGGCGCTGTTCGAGGGCGTCGCCACCGGCGCCGCAGACGGTTACGGACGCATGGCCGGCAAACCGGCCGCGACGCTCCTGCATCTCGGTCCCGGCTTCGGGAACGGGATCGCCAATCTCCACAACGCAAGGCGCGCGCGAACGCCTGTCGTCAACATTATCGGCGATCACGCCAGTTATCATCTCGAACTTGACGCGCCGCTTACTTCCGACATTGTCAGCCTTGCTAATCCGGTATCCGGATGGCTGCGCACATGCGAAAGCGCCGACGCGCTCGCAGCCGACGGCGCGGCGGCGGTCGCGGCGTCGATGGCGTTTCCCGGCGAGATCGCCACGCTGATCGTTTCCGCCGATTTCGCCTGGAACGAGTCAAACGGTCCGGCCAAGCCGGTTGCGCCCGCGCCGGCGCCGGAAGCCGATCCGGCCGCGATTGACGCAGTTTGCGCTGCTCTCAAGTCCGGCGCGCCGTCGACGCTCATTCTGGGCGGGCCGGCCCTGCGCGCCGATTGCCTGCATGAAGCCGGCCGCATCGCCGCGGCGACGGGGGCGCGCCTCATATGCGAGACTTTTCCGGCGCGGATCGAACGCGGCGCCGGGCGCGTCGCCGTTGAGCGCCTGCCCTATTTCGGTGAAATGGCGGCCGAATATCTCAATCCGTTCGAAAGGCTGATCATGGTCGGCGCCAAGCCGCCGGTGTCGTTCTTCGCCTATCCCGGCAAACCGGGCCGCCTGACGCCAGAGGACGCCGATTGCCTGACGCTGACGACGCCGCGTCAGGATGCGCTGTCAGCGCTCGGCGCGCTCGCCGATGCGCTCGCCGCGCCAAAGGAGCCGGCGCTGGTTCAACGCGCTCAAAGTCCCGAGCCGCCGACAGGCAAGCTTTCCGCGGAAGGAATCGGCGCCATCGTCGGCGCTCTCCTTCCCGAAAACGCCATCGTGTCTGACGAAGCCGCCACGGCCGGCCTGGCGCTTTATCCCCTGACCGCCGGCGCGCCGCCGCACGACTGGATGACGCTCACCGGCGGCGCCATTGGCCAGGGCCTGCCGCTGGCGCTTGGCGCCGCGGTCGCCTGTCCCGACCGCAAGACCGTCTGTCTGCAGGCCGACGGCAGCGCCATGTATACAGTGCAAGCCTTGTGGACCATGGCGCGTGAAAATCTCGACGTCACGACCGTCATCGTCAACAACGGCAGTTATGCGATTCTCAATATCGAGCTTGCGCGCGTCGGCGTCGCCGCGCCCGGCGAAAAAGCGAAATCGCTGCTCGATCTCACCAATCCGGTCATCGACTGGGTGTCGATCGCTGAAGGCATGGGCGTCGAGGCGGCGCGTGCAACCACGGTCGAGCAATTCAACCGCGAATTCGAAACCGCCATGGCCAGCAGGGGGCCGCGCCTGATAGAAGCGGTGATCGCCTGACCCTTTTGCGGGCCGACAAACCGGAAAAAACTTGCGCAATGCCGACCCTGCGTCTCGTCCCTGCTTCACCTGATGATTACCGGCGTCTCGCCGAAAGACGGCTTCCACGCATGCTGTTCGATTATGTCGACGGCGGCGCCTATCAGGAAACGACGCTTGCGGAAAACATCGCCGCCTTCGCTCGAATGCGCCTGCGCCAGCGCGTCATGCGCGACGTATCCGCAGTTGATACGCACACGCGCGTTCTGGGCGAAGAAACGGCGATGCCCCTCGCCCTCGCCCCGGTCGGGATGGCCGGCATGATGGCGCGGCGCGGCGAAGTTCAGGCCGTCAAAGCGGCGGAAGCGCTGAGCGTTCCATTTTGCCTTTCGACGATTTCAATTTGTTCCGTGGAAGAAGTTGCCGCGGCCGCGAAAAACCCCTTCTGGTTTCAACTCTATATGATGAAGGACCGATCTTATGTGACGGATCTTCTGGCGCGCGCCGCCGCGGTTGGCTGTACGAGGCTCGTTTTTACGGTCGATCTCCCGCGTCTCGGCGCGCGTTATCGCGATGTCAGAAACGGCATGATCGGCGGCGTCTCGCCGCTCGGCAAGGCGCGGCTCGGTTGGGAGTTTTTAAGCCATCCCTCCTGGACCGTCGATGTCGGCCTCAACGGCAGGCCGCATATCTTCGGCAACATCGCTCGCTACGCTCCCAAAATCTCGAACGTCGCGGAGTTCGTCAACTGGATAAACCGTCAACTGGACCCGAGCGCTACCTGGAAAGACATCGAATGGCTGCGCGGCGTCTGGAATGGAAAACTCATCATCAAAGGCGTGCTCAGCGTCGAGGATACGCTGAGCGCCGCAGACGCCGGCGCCGACGCGGTCGTCGTCTCAAATCATGGCGGCCGGCAGCTCGATGGCGTCGCGTCGGCCATAGACATTCTGCCGGAAATTGTCGACGCGGCAGGCGACCGCGTCGAACTCCTTATGGACGGCGGCGTGCGCTGCGGACAGGACGTAGTTAAAGCGGTCGCGCTCGGCGCCAGGGCCGTCCTCATCGGGCGGCCCTGGGTCTGGGCCGTTGCGGCGCGCGGCGAAACCGGGGTCAAAGCCCTGCTGAAGACATTCAAAAGCGAGACGGACGTGACGATGGCGCTCACGGGAGCCACTTCCATCGCTGCTATCGATCGCGCCATACTTGCCTCAACCTAGAGCGGCGGCGCGCCGGGCCGCCCCTTGCGCAGGAGACCGCAGCAATGGCCGACCTTCTCGAAGACATACGCTCCGTCGTCGGAGAAAACGGAATCATCACGGGCGAGGCGGTGCATGAACGCCCGGCCGACTGGCTCGGCCGCACGAACTGCACAGCACGCGCCCTTGTGCGCCCCGCCTCGACGCAAGAAGTCTCGCGCGTCCTGGCGTTGTGCAACGAGACCGGACAGACGGTCGTGCCGGCCGGCGGACTGACCGGCCTCGTTCATGGGACGGATGCAGGAGCCGGCGATCTCGTCCTGTCGCTCGAACGCATGAGCGCCGTCGAAGACATCGACCCGCTCGGAAAAACCATGACCGTTCAGGCCGGCGCCAAACTGCAATCCGTGCAGGAGGCGGCCGACGAGGCCGGGCTTTGCTTCGCGCTCGATCTCGGCGCGCGCGGTTCTTGCGCCATCGGCGGCAATATCTCGACCAACGCCGGCGGCAATCAGGTCATCCGCTACGGCATGATGCGCGAGCAGGTGCTGGGGCTTGAAGCAGTGCTCGCGGACGGAACCGTCCTCTCGTCGATGAACACGCTCTTAAAGAACAACACCGGCTTTGATCTGAAACAGCTTTTCATCGGCGGCGAGGGCGCGCTCGGCGTCGTGACGCGCGCCGTGCTGCGCCTGCGTCCGAAACCGATAAGCCGCAACACGGCGTTCATCGGCGTCGAATCCTTCGACGCTGTGACAAAGCTGTTTGCGTTGATGGGCGAAAAGCTCGCCGGTTCGTTGAGCGCCTTCGAAGTGATGTGGCGCGATTTCTATCATCTGATTGCGTTTGAAACCGGCAATCACACGCCGCCCCTTCCCGACGGGTTTTCACATTACGTTATTGTCGAAACCGAAGGCGCGGATCCCGAGCGCGACGCCGACCAGTTTTCCGCAGCCCTTGAAGCCGCCGTTGAAGAAGAACTCGCCGCCGACGCCGTCATTGCGCAATCCGACTCGCAGCGTCAGGCGATCTGGGCGATCCGCGAAGACGTCGTCGCGTTCATGGGCGCGCTCTGGCCGCTTTTCGTCTTCGACGTCAGCATGCCGATGCGTCACATGAATGACTATGTCGAAACTCTGTCGGCGGCGCTCAAGGAGAAATGGGACGACAAAGCGCGCATGGTCGTCTTCGGTCATATTGGCGACGGCAATCTGCATATCGCCGTCACCGTCGGATCGGACGACGACGACGCCCGCAAGGCGGTCGAGGAACTCGTTTACAGCCCGCTTGAGGCGATCGGCGGCTCGGTCTCGGCCGAACACGGGATCGGGCTCGAGAAGAAGAAATATCTCAGGCTCTCGCGCAGCCCTGAGGAGCTGGCGACAATGCGCGCGATCAAGCGCGCGCTTGACCCGAATAACATTCTCAACCCCGGCAAGGTTTTCGACCTGTAGGCGCGACGCCTTTACGAAAACGCCTGCAAGCCGGTCTGGGCGCGGCCGAGAATAAGAGCATGGATGTCGTGCGTGCCCTCATAGGTGTTGACGGTTTCGAGATTCATGGCGTGGCGCATCACGTGATAGTCTTCCGAAACGCCGTTGGCGCCGTGAATGTCGCGGGCGACGCGGGCGATATCGAGCGCCTTGCCGCAATTGTTGCGCTTCATCAGCGAAATTGCTTCGGGAACGAACGCCCCTTCGTCGAGCAGCCTGCCAAGACGCAGCGCGCCCTGCAGGCCGAGCGTAATTTCAGTCTGCATGTCGGCGAGCTTTTTCTGGACAAGCTGCGCGCCAGCGATCGGCTTTCCAAAAAGCACGCGCTCCATCGCGTAATCGCGCGACGCCATCCAGCAGAATTCCGCCGCGCCCATCACGCCCCATGAAATGCCGTAGCGCGCCTTGTTGAGGCAGGAGAACGGCCCTTTCAATCCGCTGACGCTCGGCAGGATTGCGTCTTCTGACACATGCGCATCGTCAAGCGCGATCTCCCCGGTGACCGAAGCGCGAAGCGACAACTTGCCTTTGGTTGCGGGCGTTGAAAATCCATCCGTCCCCCGCTCGACGATAAAGCCGCGAATGTCGCCGTCAAGCTTCGCCCAGACGATGGCGATGTCGGCGATGGGCGAATTGGTGATCCACGCCTTGGCGCCGTTCAGGACAAACCCGCCCTGCACTTTTTTGGCCTTCGTCTTCATGGCGCCGGGATCGGAGCCGCCATCGGGCTCGGTGAGGCCGAAACAGCCGACCATTTCGCCGGTCGCGAGTTTGGGAAGATATTTCTTTTTCTGCGCTTCCGAACCGAACGCCTCGATCGGATACATCACCAGCGAGGACTGCACCGACATGGCCGAGCGATAGCCGGAATCGACCCGTTCGATCTCGCGCGCGATAAGGCCGTAGGCGACATGGCTCGCGCCGCCGCCGCCGAATTCCTCGGCGATGGTCGCGCCGAGAAGACCCTGCGCGCCCATCTCGGTCATGATCTCGCGGTCGAAGCGCTCTTCGCGATTGGCTTCGATGACGCGCGGCATGAGCTTGCCTTGCGCAAACCCATGCGCCGCATCGCGGACCATCCGCTCCTCATCGCTAAGCTGCGCGTCAATGAGCAGCGGATCTCGCCAGTCGAAGGTAATTTTCGAGGTCATGAACTTTCTCTCAATGCGACGTGATCCCGTGTGCTGCGAAACGCGAAGCGACGCGCTGCCGACCCGGATGCGCTCTCGACTTGCTCCGCCTCGCTTATTAGCGCCACATCCATCCTCAGAGATCAATTCCGGATATTCGCTGCACCATCAAAAATTTTGCAGCGCATACGGAATAACAGTCTGTTTTACGCCAGCTCCACCGCCACGCTGGTCGCCTCGCCGCCGCCGATGCAGAGCGAGGCGACGCCTTTTTTGCCGCCGGTTTTCTGCAAAGCGGCGATGAGCGTGCATAGAATGCGCGCGCCCGACGCCCCGATCGGGTGGCCGAGCGCGATCGCCCCGCCATGGATGTTGACCTTGTCGGCGGGCAGATCGTGTTCGCGCATCGCCGCAAGCGGCACCACCGAAAAGGCTTCGTTAATTTCGTATAGGTCGACGTCGACGGCCGACCAGCTGGCTTTCTCAAGCACTTTGCGGATTGATTCGACCGGGGCGGTGGTGAACCATTCCGGCGCCTGGGCGTGGGTTGAATGCGCAATGATCGTCGCCAGCACTTTCGCGCCGCGTTTTTCGGCCTCCGACCGGCGCAACAGCACGAGCGCGGCGGCGCCGTCGGAGATCGCCGAGGCGTTGCCGGCCGTCACCGTGCCGTCCTTTTCGAAGGCGGCGCGCAATTGCGGGATTTTTTCGGCGTTGACGAGGCCGGGCTTTTCGTCGTCGGAAACCGTCACCGCGCCTTTGCGGGTCTTCACTTCGACCGGCGTGATTTCGCTCCTGAACGAGCCGTCCTTGATCGCGGTTTGCGCGCGGGTCACGGAGCGCATGGAAAATGCGTCCTGGTCCTCGCGCGAAAATTGCCATTCGCGCGCGCACATCTCGGCGAAAACGCCCATCGCCTTGCCGCGGTCATAGGCGTCTTCAAGCCCGTCGAGCGCCATGTGGTCGAAGATCTGTCCGTGTCCGTATTTGATGCCGGTCCGCCCCGTCGGCAGCAGATGCGGCGCGTTGGTCATCGACTCCATGCCGCCGGCGACGACGATGTCATTGGTTCCGACTATGATCGAGTCATGGCCCATCATCACCGTCTTCATGCCGGAGCCGCACATCTTGTTAAGCGTCACGCAACCGGTCGACTGAGGAACGCCTGCGGCGAGCGCGGCCTGGCGCGCCGGCGCCTGGCCGAGCCCGGCCGGCAAGACGCAGCCCATCAGCACCTCGTCGACATCACCCGCCGCAACCCCGCCGCGCTCGAGCGCTGCGCCGATTGCGCGGGCGCCGAGCTCCGTCGTCGGCACGCCCGTGAACGCGCCTTGAAAATTCCCGATCGGCGTTCTCGCCATGCCGGCGATTACGACGGGATCCTGATCTGTCATGACGTTTCTCCTTAAAGCCCCTCGGGCCTATTCTGCGGCGCCGGCCGAAGCCCGCGCGTGATCGATGATCTCCAGGGCCAGGCCGTCCGCAATAGCGCCTGTCGGCCGGTTTTCCGCTGCGGCGCGTTCAAAAATCCGGGTCAGCGTATCGCCGATCTTGTCGATGCGCGCCGACAGTTCTTCTTTGGTCCATTGGCCGAGGATTTCAAGCCCGACGCTGATCACGCCTGCAGCGTTGATGACGTAATCCGGCGCATAGAGCACGCCCCGGTCGACCAGCGCCTGATCCATCTCCGGCGTAAAAAGCTGGTTGTTGGCGCCGCCGGCGACGATTTTCGCTTTCAGCCGGTCGATAGTGTTTCCGTTGATCGATCCGCCAAGCGCGCACGGGCTGAAAATATCGACGTTCGCTGCAACCGCATCGTCGGGCGTGACGACCTCGGCCCCGAACCGGTCGACGGCTTCAGCCACGGCCGTCCCGTCGATGTCGGCGACCACGAGTTTCGCGCCCTCTTCGTGCAACAGGCGCGCAAGCTCCATCCCGACCGCGCCGACGCCGAGAATCGATACGCGCAGATCTTTAAGCGTGTCGGCGCCGAGCCGCACCCGCGCCGCCGCCTGAACGCCGCGCCAGACGCCGCGCGCGGTGAACGGCGACGGATTGCCGCCCGCTCCCTTTTCCGGGATTCCTGCGGCGTAGGGCGTCACTTCGCGGACGATGGCGATATCGT
The DNA here is from genome assembly GCA_046756245.1 of Parvularculaceae bacterium. Classification (GTDB taxonomy): domain Bacteria; phylum Pseudomonadota; class Alphaproteobacteria; order Caulobacterales; family Parvularculaceae. Next base: position 35,189 of record JBHHVZ010000005.1, on the reverse strand, counting down.
TTTCATTTATGCCGGAATCTTCCGCGGTGTAATAAAGCCCCTCGAAAGATTCGACGGCGCGGCCGAATGCGTGCAGCATTTCCGGCGTCTTGTCTCTGTGCGAGTCGCCGAAGATCACGGCCTTGCCGCCGCCGAACGGAATGCCGGCGAGCGCGTTTTTGAAGGTCATGCCCCGCGACAGTCGTTTGACGTCTTCGAGACCGGCTTCGAAGCTCTCGTAAGGCCAGACGCGGCAGCCGCCGACGGCCGGCCCGAGCGTTGCGTCGTGCACGGAGATGATGGCGTTCAGGCCCGATTCGGGCTCTTCGAAATGGACGACTTTGCGCCAGCCTTTCACGGGCACGACTCGTGATTTCATGATGTTTTCCTCGACGGTTTTCGGGGGGCTTACTCCCGCTGATGCCGCAGGACTATACGCCCGACCGCCGGACAGTTTCCGCCAAATGCGTCATTGAGGCGCTTGACGATTAGCAGAAGATGCTAAATACATAACATCTTCTAGGAAAGAACCCCATGAAGCTCGATCATATCGACCACAAGATCCTGAAGCACTTACAGGAAAATGCACGCATCACCAACGCCGACCTCGCCGACAAGGTCGGCCTGTCGCCCACTCCGTGCTTGCGCCGATTAAGGCGGCTCGAAGCCGAAGGCGTCATCCGCGGCTACCATACGGAAGTGAACCGCGAAGCGCTCGGCGTCAACGTCACGGTGATTATTCTCGTCAAGCTCGAACGCGAAGACGACCATACCCTGCGCGAATTCGAGGCCGCGATCAAAAAGCGTCCCGAAGTGATGGAGTGTTATCTCGTCACCGGCAAGTTCGACTATTTCATCCGGGTCGTCATTCCGAGCCTTGCGGCGTATGAAAATTTCCTGTCGGAGACAATCCTCCGTATGCCGAATATTGCGACGGTGGAGTCGAGCTTCACCCTGCGCGAGGTCGAGCGGAAAGTCTCGCTTCCCCTGCCGGCGACGCCAGTGCGGGCGTGATTGCCAGAATCGAAATTTTCTCAACTGCACGCAGCCGAGGGGCGAAAGATGCAGAAACAATTCGCCGCTGTGATTTCAGTTTCGGCGCTAATCTTGACGGTTGCGGGCTGCGCGCCGGGCGAACCCGACGAACCGCAAAAGCAGGAAGAGACGCAGAGTACGCAGCAACCCTCCGAAACGCCGGCGAAGCTGATAGCGCGCGCCTATGAGATTGGCGCGCAATACGGCGACGCAATCTGGCCCGGCTGGTCCGACGCGCCTTTCGGCGTGTTGCTGGTCGAAGAAGAACGTGAAACGCTGTTTTGTCACGGAAGCGCAGCGCAGGGTTTTTCGCCTCTGCCGGCTGATCCGGTCACCGGCTGCGATCTTCAAACGCGGGAGAGAGAGTTCGAGCCTAGCTTGCTCGCTTCATTTCCGGCGGTTGACGGCGTTTCGACAATCGTCGTCGGAACGCCGGAAGCGACGGGCAAGACGCCATTCGGCTGGACGGTCACGCTTTTACATGAGCATTTTCATCAGTTGCAGACGAGCCGGCCTGGTTATTACAACGGCGTTGCGGCGCTCGACCTCGCCAATGGCGACGAGACCGGCATGTGGATGTTGAATTACCCCTTCCCTTACGACAGGCCTGAAACCGGCGAAGCGTTTGCTCAGTTGACGACAGCGCTTGAGACTGCGCTTGACGCTCGCGACGCCGATGCGTTTGACGTCGCGTTTGGCGTTTATTTTGAAGCGCGAAACGCCTTGCGCGAGACCGTTTCTGATGCGGACTGGCGTTATTTTGAATTCCAGCTCTGGCAGGAAGGGGTCGCGCGCTGGACCGAAATCGCAATATCCGCCGCGGCTGGCGACGACAACAGCGTTTTCGCTGAGCATGCGGATAATTTGCGCGCCGCCATGCGCAACAGTCTCGAGGCGACGCGCGAGCAAGGGTTCAAAGTCTGGAAGCGGTCTGCACTTTATCCCCTTGGCGCCGGCGAGGCGATGGTGCTGGAAAAGGCCCGGCCTGACTGGCGCGCGCGTTATTTCGCCGAACCGTTTGCGTTGGGAGCATATTTCGAAGGAGCCTAGGGTCCATACTCAATTATCCCGTGACCGCGACGCCCCGTTTTCGTCCGTCCGGCAGGAGTCGATTGCAGCGCGTATCGGCAATGCGGGCAAGATCGGCGACGAACCGGACGGACGAAAACGGGCGCGCCCGAAAGGGTGGGACGAAAATGGCTTGCCGGTGCGTCGAAAAGCTCGACCGTATTCCCCGATACGCTCTTCGCTTTTCTCCTGCCGGCAAACCATTTTCGCCTCCATCGCGGCCGACGCGATAATTGAGTTTGGACCCTAGCGACACGCGCGTAAATCACCATTCAGTCTTCGAACTCAATACGGGAGGAAGAGTTATGAAGATTCAATTCTTGGTTTCGGCGGGAATTTTATGTTTGACCGCTTGCGGCGGTCCTGACGACAATGCGAAGGAACGAGCCGGAATTAACGCAAAACCGGCCGCTGTCGCCGACTCCGCCGGTTCTGACAAATCAGACATTTACGCTGAAAATATAGGGACCGTCCAGTTTCCTGTTTCGTGCGCCGATTCTGCAAAGCCAGTCCTGCAGCGCGCTTTGGCGCTTCTTCATCACATGATGTATGTCGATGCCGATAATGCGTTTGCGGCGGCCCTTGAAGCCGATCCGGAATGCGCGCTCGGCTATTGGGGCCGCGCAATGACGCTTATTCATCCGATGTGGCCGGATACGCCGACGTCCGAGCAGTTCGCAGCCGGCGCGGCCCTTGTCGCCGATGGGCTGACGCAAGCAAGAATGACGCCGCGCGAGCGCGCTTATTTAAACGCTGTCGGGGCGTATTATCGCGATGCGGCGCTGCGTAGCGAAGACGATCGGCTGTCGAGCTTCGCCCAAGCTTGGCGTTCGGTTTACGAGATTTTTCCAGACGATCCGGAGGCGGCGGCGTTTTACGCCCTCGCCTATCTTGCGGCGGCCGACCCGACCGACAAATCCCGCCGCGTGGCTCTCGAAGCCGGCGCCATTGCGGAGGGAATACTGAAAGAAATTCCCGATCATCCCGGCGGGCATCATTACGTTATTCACGCCTATGACTCCCCCGAACTCGCCGAACGCGCGGTCGAAGTTGCGCGCAATTACGGAAAGGTTGCTCCTGATGTTCCGCATGCGCTGCATATGCCGAGTCACATATTTACGCTGCTCGGCTATTGGGATGAATCGATCCAGTGGAATAGGCGCGCCGCGGCGGCGGCGAAACGCCTTGGCGATAGCGCCGGCGTCGTCACCATGCATTATCTTCATGCGCTCGATTATCTGACATACGCCTATCTGCAAAGCGGACAGGACGGCAAGGCGGCGGAAATTCGAGACAAGGTCCTTGCGTTGCAGGCGCCGTTCACGACCGTCAACATGGACAATCTCACCTATCACATAACGTCAGTGCCGGCGCGCTACGCCCTTGAGCGCTATCGATGGGACGATGCAGTCGCGCTCGGCGTTCAACGGCCCGAGAGTTTTCCCTGGGGCGAGCGTTTTCATCGGTATGAAGCCAATGTTTATGCGGCGCGCGCGCTTGGGGCCGCGCGGCTCGGTCGATTAGATCAGGCGCGCGACGATCTCGCGCGCTCGCGAGAACTGCTGGATCCTGACGCTGAAACCGCGCTTGTCAGATACTGGGCGCGCGAAACGCAAGTTCTGCAACAGGCTGCGGAAGCGTGGATTGAATTTACGGAAGGAAATCGCGACCGCGGCTTTTCGATTCTGCGAGACGCCGCTCAAACCGAAAAATCTTTCGGCGCGGGCTCGCCGCGCGAACTCATGCCGGCGACGGAAATGCTGGGCGCAATGCATCTTGCTGCGGACGAGCCGGAAGCGGCGCTGTCGGCATTTGAAGCGCTTTTGGAAATGAGGCCGCATCGCCTGAACGCCTATCTGGGCGCCGGGCGGGCCGCAGAAACGCTCGGCGATGGAGCGGCGGCGGCGAAATATTACCGGGCCGCTGTCGATCTGGTCGACGCCAATGCGGGCGATACGTTTCGCGTCGACCATGCGCGTGAATTCTTGAATTCCACCGAACCTGTCGAGGATAAAAATTAAGATTTGAATCTCGGCGAACGTCAGCGCTGGAAATCGTAGAATGCGCCCATGCCGAGAAGCGCCGTAAGCGCATCCAGCGCCGCAAAACATTCCTCCATCAGCGCCGGGTCGCGCAGATCGTCCGGCGCCAGACGGTCGCGGTAATGGGCTTTCACCCAGTCTTCGAGCATTGAAATTTTCGTCTCGTCGAGCAGGAAATTCTGATTGGCGGCGCGCGCCTCGCTGTCCGACAGCACGACGCGCAGGCGCAGGCAGGCGGGCCCGCCGCCATTGCGCATGCTTTCGCGCACATTGAGGTAGACGGCGCGGTTGATCGGATTGTTGGCGGCGACAGTCTCGTCGACGAAAGCCTTCGTGCGGGGATTTTCCTCGGTTTCGGTCGGCAGGATGAGCGCTATCTCGCCGCCTTCGAGCGAAACGAGCTGCGAGTTGAAGAGATAGGATTTGACGGCGTCTTCGAGCGACACGGCGGCAGCCGGCGCCTCGACAATCTCGACAAAGGGCGCGGCGGCGCGAATGGCGGCGTAAGCGGCGTCGCGGTCGTCAAAGCTTTGTTCGTGCAGAAACAGAACCCGCCCATTGGCGACGCCGACAACGTCGTTGTGGAAGGCGCCGGCGTCGAGCGCGTCTATCGCCTGCTGAATAAAGATCGTCTTTTCAGGTTTCAGCCCGTGATTGCGGGCGACCGCTTCGCTGGCGCGACGGCGCTGGCGGGCGGGAAAGCGCGCGCCGTCTTCACCGTAGACGAAAAGATGGACGCCCTCGGCGCCATGCTCGGCTGCGAGGCGGCCGTGATTGGCCGCGCCTTCGTCGCCGAAATGCACGCCGCCCGGCAGCGGCGAATGATGCGCGAAATGTCTGGCGTCGGCGAAAATGTGCTTGAGAACGCGCGCAGTCTTGTCGGCTTCGATGGCGCGGTGAAAATTGCAGGCGAGATTGGCCGGCGTGAAATGCACCTTGCCGTCGGGCGTATCGGGCGACGGGGCGACGGTGGCGGCGTTCGCCGTCCACATCGCCGAGGCCGAAAAAACATTGGCGAGAAGGTCCGGCGCGATTTTGGCGCAACTTTCGATCGCCTGCCGGTTGCTTCCGGAAAAGCCGAGCGCGCGGAGCTTCCTGAGATGCGGGCGGTCGAGCGGCGGCAGGAAGCCTTGCGCGCAGCCGAGCCCAAGAAGCGCGCGCATTTTGGAAAGCCCCTGCAGCGCCGCCGCGCGCGGGTTCGACGCTGCGCCCTTGTTCGTCGCCGAGGCGACATTGCCAAAAGAAAGCCCCGCATAATTATGCGTGGGGCCGATAAGCCCGTCGAAATTGTATTCGTGGAAGTTTGTCATGCGTCTCCTCTTCTTCCTTCGCCCCATCGGGGAGAAGGTGGCGCGAAGCGCCGGATGAGGGGGAAGATGGATCAGCAGTTCCTATTCTAACCCCTCTTCCCCCTCACCCTAACCCTTTCCCCGATGGGGAGAGGGAATTGTTCCGTGTACTTAGCTTAGTCGCTTCAAATACAATATCAAAAGTTGAACGGTTCGCCGAATTTGACACGCGCAACAACGAATTGATAGGCGAGAACTGCGGTCCACACCGCGAGCAACACAACGCCAATCAGGCGAAATGTACTCCTCTTCGAACCGCTCATTCTGCCGAGCCCAAACGTCAATCCAACAAGCGCCCCAACCGCAACGGAAACCCACCAGTTGCGATAGATGTCGAGCGTACCGGTCGAATATGAAAAATACCACGACAGCACGCCTAGCAGCAGCGCTAATCCCGCCGCGCGAATTGCTATTACGGCGACTGCACGCACTAGACCTTCACCCCCACATGCCCCTCGGGCATTTCCAGAAGCGCCGCGCCTTCCATGCTGGCGACCGGGAAGGCGCAGTAATCGGCCGCGTAAAAGGCGCTCGGGCGATGATTGCCGGACCAGCCGACGCCGCCGAACGGCGCGGCTGAGCTTGCGCCCGTCGTCTGCCGGTTCCAGTTGACGACGCCGGCGTGCGAGAGCGCCAGAAACTCCCGCCACTTCTTTTCGTCGTCGGTCAGAACGCCGGCGGAAAGGCCGAACTTCGTCGCGTTCGCCCGCGCCAGCGCCTCGTCGAAATTAGGAACGCGGTAAACCTGCAGCATCGGCCCGAAATGCTCCTCGTCGGGAATGGCGTCGGCGTTCGTCACGTCGACAATGCCGGGCGTCACGAAGGCCGAACCTTCGTCCATCACCGAAAGCGCGCGGATCGCTTTTCCGCCCTGCCCAACGCGGTAATCGAAGGCGCGTTCGAGCGCCTCGGCCGCCTTCGCGGAAATCACCGGCCCCATATAGGGCTGCGGCTCGTCGAAGGGCGCGCCAATGATGAGGCGGTCCGTCAATTCGTCGAGCGCCTTTAAGTACGCTTCGCCGCGCTTGTCGTCGGGGATGATCAGGCGCCGCGCGCAGGTGCAGCGCTGTCCCGATGAAATGAAGGCTGACTGCACGACGGCGTAGGCCGCCGCCTCGATATTCTCCGTATCCCACCAGACAAGCGGATTGTTGCCGCCGAGTTCGAGCGCCAGAATCTTTTCCGGCTTTTCGGCGAAGGCTTTATGCAACGCCAGTCCCGTTTTGGCGGCGCCGGTGAAAAGAAGCCCGTCGATGCGGTCATTGGCGGCGAGCGCTTCGCCGGTCTCGCGCCCGCCCTGCACGAGATTGACGACGCCCGGCGGCGCGCCCGCCGCGTGCAGCGCCCTGATGAGAAACGCGCCGGGCCGCGGCGCGAGCTCTGACGGCTTGAACACCACCGTATTGCCGGCGAGAAGCGCGGGGACGATATGTCCGTTCGGCAGATGCGCCGGAAAATTATACGGTCCCAGCACCGCCATGACCCCGTGCGGCTTGTGGCGCAGCACGCTGCGGCTCGCGCCGACTTTCACCGATTTCCGGCCGGTCCGTTCGCGATAGGCATGAATCGAAACATCGATCTTGCCGACCACGGACGCCGCTTCAGTTTTCGTTTCCCAATAAGGCTTGCCGGTTTCTTCGGAAATCAGACGCGCAAGTTCGTTGGAATTGCGTTGCACGATATCGCGAAAGCGTTCGAGAACCTCGATGCGTTTTCGAAGCGGGGTCAGCGCCCAGCGCGGGAACGCCTCGCATGCGGCGCGAACCGCTTCAGCGACATCTTCGCGGTTCGCCGCCCGGCCTTCGAAAACGGTCGCGCCGGTCGCCGGGTCGATCGAGGAAAACGCCGCGCCGCGCCCGCCGCGCCAGGCGCCCTTGATGAATACTGTGTCGGTCATCATCTCCTCACGCGGCCACGCACCGGATAGAAGCGCCTTCGGCCACATTAAGCGCGGCGGCCGCGTTCGCGCTCATTTCCACCGTTTCGCCTGTAATTATCGCCTTGTCGCGCACAGCCCGGAAGGCGGCGCGCTCTCCGGCGGCCATCAGCATGGTTTCCCCGAACGGACCGGCGCCGATCTTCGCCGTCAGAACACGGCTTTTCTTAACGGTTTTGATATTGTCGACCTTGACGTCAACCAGCGGGCCGGCGTCGAAAATGTCGATATAATCATCGAACTCGAAGCCTTCGCTGAGAAGCATTTTGTACGCCGGGATCGCCGTGTCATGCGGCTTGCCGAGGCATTCTCGCGCGGCTTCCGGCAGCAAGACCACATAGATCGGATAACGCGGCATCAGATCGGCGATGAACTGGTTGCCGTTGGCGGCGTTGTGAACATCGGCCTCCTCGAAATCCATGTCGAAAAACCGCTTGCCCACCGCGTCCCAGAACGGCTGCGAGCCGTCGGGCGCGCGCCAGCCCCGCAATTCCGCGCAGACATGATCGGCGATCATCTTGCGGTTCTGCGCGATAAAGAGATAGCGCGAACGCGCAAGCAGTTTGCCAAATCCGCCGCCCCGCGCATCCGGCGACAGAAACAGCGATCCGACCTCGGCGCAGCCTGTGAAGTCATGGGTCGGCACCAGCAGACGCCGGGCGATGCGCTTGTTCAGCTGTTTCGAGGCGTGAAACGTCCGGTTGATCTTGTAATTGACGAATCCGGAGTCGAGCCCGATCGCCGAGAACACGGCCGCCGTGCCCATAACGCGCCCGTCGCTTTCAAGCACGAGCATATAGATCTCGCCGCCCGGATCCTGCGCGTTCTTTTCAAAACTTTTGCAGGAGATTTCGATGCGCGCGCGCAACGCTTTCTCATCGGCCGGCAGATTGGTCATGCCGCCTCCCGACTGGCGCGCCAATGCATAGATGGCGTCGAAATCGTCCCGTCTCGCCGGGCGTATGAACGGTATGCCCATTATTCTTTCTCCGTAACCGGATCGAGACCCGGATTGGGAATGTCGCCGCCGGCGATCTTCAACAGCAACAGCGCCGAAAGTTTCGCCCGTTCGACCAGGCTGTCGAGTTTGACGAATTCCTTGGCGCTGTGAATCGCGCCGCCGCGCGCGCCCAGCGTGTCGATCACGGGGATGCCGGCGGATGCGATATTGTTGCCGTCGCAGCACCCGCCGGTCGGCTTCCAGTCGATATCGATCCCGAGTTCGCCGCCCGCCGCTCTCAGCGCTTCAAAAAACGCCCTGAGCTTGGGCGTCATCGGTTTGGGCGGACGGGCGAAGCCGCCATGAAGCTCGGCCGAATATCCCTCGCGCCCGTTGATCGCCGTAATCAGCGCGCGCGCTTGGTCTTCAAACCAGAGGCTGTCTTCACCCGCCTCCACCCGCGCATTGAAACGAACCACGGCGCGGTCGGGGACGACATTGTTCGGTCCGCCGCCGTCGATGCGCGCGACATTGACGGTCAGCCCCTCGCGCGCGCCGGTCAGCTTGTCGACGCCCGCGATAAAGTCGGCCGCGGCGACGAGGGCGTTGCGTCCGAGATGATGCTCGCGCCCGGCATGCGCGCTTTTCCCATGAAAGACGGCGGCGAAATTGCCGCTGCCTTTCCGCGCGCCGGCGAGCGTTCCGTCGGCCAGCGCCGGCTCGTAGACGCAGGCGAATTGCGCGCGCCGCGCAGCGTCCTCCAGCACATGGGCTGACCCGAGCGAAGCGATCTCCTCGTCGGCGTTGATCACCACTTCGTAGCCGATGCGTTCGGCGAGCGCCGAGCGCTCGATTGTTTTGAGCGCATAGAGCATGACCAGAAGTCCGCCCTTCATGTCGGCCCCGCCCGGCGCGTTCAACGTGTCGTCATCGAGAAACCGGTCAGTCTGAAACGGGTGATCCGGCGGGAAGACCGTGTCCATGTGACCGGCGAGCAGGACCCGCACCGGCGCCTGAGGACGCTTGACCAAGCGCAATATGTCGCCGGCCGGCTTTTCGATCACATCGCCTTCCGGCGTTACAACCGAATGGGGTCTGGCCGGCACTGTCTCCACCTCGGCGCTGAGGCCTGCAAACGCCTCCTCAAGGGCTGCGCGCATCAGCGCCAGACCTTCAAGATTGCCGCTTCCCGAGTTGATCGCGCACCAGGCGCGCAGGCACTCGACCATTTCGGTCCGCTTGCCGTCGAGAAAAGCGAGATCGGCTCTGTAATCGCGGGGCGTCGCCATGGGCGCAAGGACTAGCGCCCAACCCGGTCCGCCGCAAGGCGGACGCTGTTAACCTCCAGACTCGTCAATGGTTTTCCAATCTCGACGAACCCCTTTATAGTCCGTGGCCGGGCGGCGTTTCCGAACTTCATCAACGGCGATTTTATCAAGTTTCATGCTGCGTATCATTGAATTGACCCTGATCGTCTGGGCCGAAGCGGCCCGGCGCAGCGGTCTCGTTATCGCCCTTGCTTTCGTGCTCGCCGCCGTCGTCTCCGGTTATTACGTGGTCGGACACCTCAGGGTGAACACGGATACAAGCGCCATGCTTGACCCCGACCTTCCCTTTCAGCAGCGCGCGGCGGAACTGAAGGAAGCGTTCCCGCAGATCAAGACCGACGTCATCATCATCGCACAGGCGCCGAGCCTCGACGAGGCGGACGCCTTTGCAGCGGCGCTGCGCAAACGGCTCTCGGAACGGCCGGATCTGATTACGGCGGTCTTTTCCCCGGCGGAAGAGCCGTTCTTCCGGGAAAACGGCCTGCTTTATTTAAGCGAAAGCGAGCTTGAAGCGCGGCTCACCCAGATGACAAAGGCGGCCGGGCTTATTGAAACGCTGGTCAAAAGCCCGACGCTCGACACGCTGTTCGCAACGCTGGCCGATAATGACAAGCTCGCCGAGAAATCCGAACTTGGCGTGGAGATTCTCGGCGATCTCTATGCGGAGCTTGGCGATGTCCTCGAAGCGAGCCTCGCGGGACGAACCCGGCCGTTTTCGTGGATGGGCGCGCTCGATACGGAAGACCCGCCGGAAAAAGGCTATCTGCGGCTCGTTTACGCGACGCCGGTGCTGGATTTTTCACGCTTGCAGCCGGCCAAGCCGGCGATCGAGGCGATCCGGGCCGAAATCGCTTCGCTTGACGAACAGTTCGACGGCAGGGTGGAGGCCTATATAACGGGCGATCCGGCGCTCAGGGCCGAGGAACTGGAATCGGTGACGACCGGCATCGGGCTTTCCTTCCTGCTTTCTTTCGTGCTGGTCACGCTCCTTCTGCTGCTGACCTATCGCTCGCTGTTCATGGCGGCGCTCACCATGACCGCGCTGGTGATCACCATCGTGTTGACCTCGGCATTTGCGGCGGCCGTCATTGGCGAGCTCAATCTGGTTTCCGTAGCGTTTACGGTGCTTCTCGTCGGCCTCGGGCTCGATTTCGCCATTCACCTGCTGTTGCATGTTCAAGAGCACCGGTCTGTCGGACATTCAATCCGGCGCTCATTGCGCGCCGCCATGCATGAAGTCGGCGCGGCGATGGCGCTGGCGGCGCCGACGACGGCGCTGGCGTTCTTCTCATTCGTCCCGACTGAATTCGACGGTATCGCCCAGCTTGGCGTTGTTGCCGGGGCGGGCGTGCTGATCGCATTTTTCGTATCGATCACCTTCCTGCCGGCGGCGCTTTCGGCGCTGCCGACGCCGCCGGCCCGTCCGTCAAGCGGGCGGGTGCGCAAGGCGTTCGATTTTCTTTCGCGCATATCGGGCCCGGTTGCAGCAGTCACCGTCATGCTCGGCGCGGTCGCCATCATTGTGTTGCCGGGGATTCGCTTCGACGCCGACCCGATGTCGCTCCGGAATCCCGACAGCCAGTCCGTCAGAGGCTTCTATCTTCTCTTTGACGATCCCGAGACCGTCCCTTACCGCCTGACGAGGCTCGTCGATTCGGAGGAAGCCGCGCGCGAAACCGCCGAGACCGTCTCGCATATCAAAACCGTGCGCTCGTCGCGGTCGCTGCCCGATTTCGTGCCGGAAGACCAAGACGCCAAGCTCGAACTGATTGATTTCGCCGCCGGCTCGCTCGTCTTCGCCTTGTCGGCGACGCCTGATCCTGAGCCGGGGCCGCCGACCGGCGACGGCGTCGCGACGCTCCTCGCTCGCCTCAAGGAAGCCCATCCCGACGGGCCCGGCAAGCGTCTCGCCGGGTTGCTTGACGATCTGCAAAGCCGCGATGACCCGGCTATGTTGACACGCGTCGAGGAAAACATCTTCGCCTTCTGGCCGCAGCTTGTCGACCGGCTCGACGATCAGCTTAACGCCGATTTTATCGACATCGCCGCCCTGCCCGAAGTTTTGAAGGAACGCTATTTGTCCGAAGACGGCAAATGGCGCGTCGATATTCTTCCTACGGACGATCTTCGCGACGCAGCCGCGCTTGAGCAATTCGTGACGTCAGTGGAAGAGCTTTACCCGGATGTCGGCGGCGGCGCGTTGCAGTCGAAAAAAGCCGGCGAGGTCATTTCGCTCGCCATGCTCGAGGCGACCGGCATTGCACTGGCCGTCATCGCAGTGTTTCTGTGGCTGCTGGTGCGTCGCGCCGTCGCCATTCTTCTGATGCTGTTTCCGCTGGCGCTCGCCGCCGTGCTGACGGCTGCGACCGGCGTTCTCATCGACGTCCCATTCAATTACGCCAATGTGATCGTGCTGCCGCTTTTGATGGGAATCGGCGTCGATAGCGGCATTCATCTGGTGATGCGCCAGCGCCAGATCGTCGCCGGCGAAGAAGTGTTCGGCACCTCGACGCCGCGCGCGGTGCTGTTTTCCGCCCTCACTACCGTCGCTTCGTTCGGCAGCCTGATGCTGTCGCCCCACCGGGGCACGGCGTCGATGGGCGAGCTTTTATCGATTGCGATCGCCTTCACGCTGATCTGCACGCTCGTGGTGCTGCCCGTGGCGTTCCGGTACGGCGAAAAGCATATGGGCGGATTTCTCAAGGTGAAATGAGAATCACAATTGTGCGATATTTTTCAAGCCGCTATTAAGCGTCCTGGCGGCGGCGCCGATAACGGTCTGAGCGCTGCTGCGACTCGCCGTATGCGCCGCCTGTCCAAATTCGTCCGCTTTAGGCTGGAATACTGCCGCAATCGGGGCATATTGAGGCATACGCCGACCTAATTATAGCGGCCCGCCATCGGCTGCAGCCCGAAGAGAGAGTTTGACTATGCCGGTTTTGCGCCTTCCCATGCTGACGAGCCTCGCGGCCGCCCTTTTGTTCATGTCGACTCCGCCAGCGGCCGCCCAGGACGCGGAGCCGGCGGGCGCGGCCGAAACCCCGGACGCCGAAGCCCTGTCGCCGATTGATGCGGCGATCGCGTTTGCGCAGGCGATGACCGACAAGGCGACGGCGGCGCTCGTCAACCCGAACGCGAGCGAAGCCTCGAAACTGGACGCCTTTCAGGAAGTGCTCGCCGAAAGCCTCGCGCTCGACGTCATCGGCAAGTTCATGCTGGGAGAGCACCGCAAGGCCATGTCGGAAGACCAGCTCGATCGCTACAATGCGATCTTTCCCGACTACATCACCCGGATCTACGCCGACCAGTTCAAGGATATTATCGGACGCCCGCTGGAAGTTCTCGAGGCGAAAGAGCTCGGCGCGCGCGACGTGATCGTCCGCACTCAGTTCAATCGCAAGGACGGCGATCCGATCACCGTCGACTGGCGCGTGCGCAAGCTGCGTTCGGGCGATCTCAAAATGATCGACATCATCGTGCGCGGCGTGTCGATCATGCTGGTGAAGCGCGAGGAGTTTTCCGCCTTCATCGCCTCGAACGGCATCGACCCGCTGCTGGCGCGACTCGAGGAAGAAGCCCGCGTCAAGCCGGCGTAAGTTAGCGTAAGCGATTGAAATTCTTAGATAAATAATAGATTATCTGGTATAGGATTATTCATTGACTATTATAGTCTTGGCGCCAATATGGTGCATGGAGGTTCGGCCTGAGGGCGGTCCTACGAACGAAGTTCGTAACGACGGCAGCTCAGGGCATTACCTCCTTTTTATTCATCGACGTCTCTCGCGGTAAATGGGTCTGGCACATATACAATGCCATGAGTCCGAAATACCTGATCGTCTCTATACCCATCGCCTGAAAATTGCAGGCTATTTAGCAATACGCCATATCGCTGCTTAATTTCGCGCCTCGCGGGCCCTTTAAAGTTCCATGCTGGAAGTCGAAAACCCCAATTAATGCTGTAAAGACACAGATCAGCCGCTTGGATTGCAAGGGACAATTCTGAATCAACAAACATTGGATACGGAACAATCCATTGTGTTCGCTGGCGGCCAATACGGGTTCGTGTGTAATAATCGTATAGCCGCCTGACAAATCGTCTGTCGTTTTCTTTATCAGTTTGATCCATCACGAATATTCCGTGATCAGCTTTTTGCTCTAGAAAATAAAAAAAACGTTCTTGTAGAAAAATATGGTCTTTTCGCAAATAATGACTGAATGCATAGTCTTTTGGCGGTTTTTCGCCACATGGGATCAAGCTCGCAAACAACACTGCATTATATTCCTGCAATGCAGAGAAAATCATGTCGGCCATGAGAAGGCTGGCTTGACCGTAAGCAGTGAAATCGCGCCTAGAGGGCCGCGTTTTTTGCAACTTTTTGGTCAGAAACCGTCTAACGCCAGCCTGACGTTCAGCATCTGAAAATGACCCCATCTGGGCTGACCACTTGAACCGGTCGCGGCTCAACAGCTTGCTGCCCTTTATTTCAGAACCATATTCTGCAAGCTCAATGCCGAATGCATGTTTTTCTGCATATTGCATCCTACAAATGAACGGCCACACGTCTTTTGCGTGTAAAGCGATCCCGCCACGGACTTCGAAAGGCATGTTCTTGTGATCATGCCCGGACTCGTCCATGAAAAGCAGCCAGCTCATCTGCTCAATATAGAGCAGCTACGATTTCCGCCCAAAAACAAAATCCGCCGCGCCGGCCAGAAGCGCCGCACGCGCGCCGAAGCGCTCAAGATGGGCTTTGCAGCGCTCGACAAGATCGGCAGCTTTCGTCCTGGCGCCTTCGGCGCCGAGAAGCTTCACGAACGTCGCCTTGTCCATTTCGGCGTCCTGCCCCGCCGGCTTGCCGAGGGTTTCGGCGTCCGCTGTTGCGTCGAGAATATCGTCGACGATCTGAAAGGCGAGTCCCAGATCTTCCGCATATGAAGCAAGCGCCGCAACGTCGGTTTCGTCCGCTTCGCCGACAATGCCGCCCGAAATCGCCGAAACGCGAATAAGCGCGCCGGTCTTTAGTTCCTGCAATTGCGTCACGCCGGCCAGGTCGAAGTCCTTTTGTTCGGCGTAGATATCGATCATCTGTCCGCCGACCATGCCGGCCTTGCCGGCTGCGCGCGCTAGTTCAAGAACCAGCGCCGCGCGCACCTCGGCGCGCGGATGGGTTTCGGGTGCGGCGAGAACTTCAAACGCCTGCGTCAGCAGCGCATCGCCGGCGAGGATCGCCGTCGCTTCGTCAAACTTCTTGTGTACGGACGGGCGACCGCGTCGGAGGTCGCTGTCGTCCATCGCCGGCAGATCATCATGAATGAGGCTGTAACAGTGGATCATCTCGATCGCCGAACCGGCCCGAACTGAACGAGCGCGCGGGCAGTCGAACATGTCGGCGGCGACGATCGTCAGGAATGGCCGGAGGCGCTTTCCCCCGTCGAGCGCGCCGTAGCGCATGGCGTCGACGACGCGCCCCAACGGTCCGCCGCAACGCGGCAGCAGCGCGTCGAGCGTTTCTTCGACAAGCGCGGCGGTTTCCTCGATCTTGCCGGCGAAAGCGGACATCGGCGACTCCGTCAAATGGCTGAGCGCCCGTCCTTAGACCGGCGCGCGCCGCCGCTCAACGCCTTCGCGATCGCATCCGGGCGACAAAGCCCGAACCGTCGCAATCTTCGCACGTTCTGGAGATGAATCCGCGCCGGCCCCGGCCGCCGCAGGCCTCGCAAAGCGCTTTCGCGGCGCCGGCGCCTAGAAACGCCGTGAACATCTCTCCGGCCCGCGCGGTCGCCGCCCCCGGATCGGCGCCTGAGACCTCTTGGCCGCCCTCGTCCGCGCCGGCTTCATCGATCGGCGCGGTGTTGGCCGCGAAGCGGCGGGCCGCTTCGAACCGGGCGGCCGGAAACGCTTCCGTCAACGACGCCTGCCCGCTCAGCGTATAAAGGACCATCGCCAGGTCGCGCCGCCAAGCCTCGAGCAGCACCGAGAACTTGCCGTCGTCAAAGGGCCCGGCCACCTGCAGTCCGGCGAGCAGGATAAGCGCTCCGCCCTCGACGCCGACCATGCTGATATGCAGATTGCGGTTGAGCATGTCGACGGCCTGCTGATCAACGGCGAAGCCGACGAAGCTCGCCAGGAAGCCGATTTCGACCACCTTTCCGTTCGCGCCATCGGGCTGCACCAACGCCACGACGAAATTGACGCCATTGTCGTTGACGCCGTACAGGCTGATCCCGCCCTCGTCGCCCAGATGCTCCAGCCCGCCATAATGGCGCTTCAGCGAATCAAGAACCTGCGCAAGCGGCCAGAAATCCGCTTCCGTTTTCGAAAATAGCTTGAACATGCCGCCCCACGCATTGACTCCGGCGCGCCGCTCCCGCGGCCGTCTTCCACCGTCCCGACGCTACACGACAGGCCCAGCCGCGCCAAGGGGCAGCCTGCCAGCGAATGACGCATTGTTCAGGAAAGCGTGTTTTGCACTGCAGCGCAGTTAGGCTATACGCTCTTTTCCGCCGCGGCGGACAGGTTGCCGCAGGCGCCGCCCCATGAAATAAGGGGCGGCGGCGTTTTATTGAAGCAGGGGGTTGGGCGAATGGCCGGGCCGGATGGCGTATTGAGAGTGATTCTGGCGCAGCCGCGCGGCTTTTGCGCCGGGGTCGAGCGCGCCATCGACATCGTCGAGAGGGCGCTCGAAAAATACGGCGCGCCGGTCTATGTGCGCCATGAGATTGTTCACAACAAGCGCGTCGTCGATACGCTGAAGGCGCGCGGCGCGATCTTCGTTGAGGAAGTCGACGAAATCCCGGAAGGCGCCGTGACGATCTTTTCTGCCCACGGCGTCGCCAAAAAAGTCGAAGACGGGGCCGGTTTCCGCGCCCTTGACGTAATCGACGCCACCTGCCCGCTGGTGACGAAAGTGCACAAAGAAGGCCGGCGCTACGCCGAGCGCGGCTACGACATCGTCCTCATCGGTCATCTCGGCCACCCTGAAGTGGAAGGCACGCTGGGCCAGATCCCGGGCGCAGTCCACGTATTGAGCGAAGCTCATGAAGTCGAAGCCCTCGAGGTCGCCGATCCCGAGCGCGTCGCCTTCGTCACCCAGACGACGCTTTCGGTCAACGACACCAAGGATGTCATCGCCGCCTTGAAGGCCCGGTATCCGAAAATCGTCGGGCCGGATACGCGCGACATCTGCTACGCCACCCAGAACCGCCAGACCGCGGTCATCGAACTTTCGAAGAAGGTCGATCTGTTGCTCGTGGTCGGCGCCTACAACAGCTCGAATTCAAATCGCCTGCGCGAAATCGGCGAGAATTTCGGCGTCGCCGCCTATCTGATCGAAGACGCCTCGATGCTGGAGACCTCATGGCTCGACGGCGTAAAAACAGTCGGAATCACCGCCGGCGCCTCGGCCCCGGAAACGTTGGTGCAGGAGACCATCGCCCAGTTGCGCGAACTGCGCGAACTGGTCGTCGAAACCCTCGACGGGGTTGAAGAGAACGTTCACTTCAAACTTCCCAAAGAGCTCGCAGAGGTGCCGCGTCCGAAGGACGCCATGGACGCCTGGGCGACGGAAGACGCGTAAAACCGAACACATGGCGCGCACAGAGCGCCGATTGGAGAGTTGAGCATGGCAGTATCGCTTCACCAGCAGATTCGAGTCGGCGCCTACGTCCTCAAACAGACGTTGACGGGACGTAAAAAGTATCCGCTCGTGCTGTTTCTGGAGCCGCTGTTTCGCTGCAACCTCGCCTGCCCGGGCTGCGGCAAGATTGATTATCCGGCGCCGATCCTCAATAAGCGTCTTTCGGTCAAGGAATGCCTCGACGCGGTCGACGAATGCGGCGCGCCGGTGGTCGCCGTCCCGGGCGGCGAACCGCTCATTCACAAGGAAATCGGCGAAATCGTCGAAGGCATCGTGGCGCGCAAAAAGTTCGTGTCGCTGTGCACCAATGCGCTCTTGCTTGAAAAGAAGCTGCATCTCTTCAAGCCTTCGCCGTTCCTGTTTTTCTCGGTCCATCTCGACGGGCTTGAAGAAGAACACGACCGCGCCGTCGACCAGAAAGGCACGTTCAAGATCGCGATCAAGGCGATCAAGAAAGCGCAGGAAGCCGGATTCCAGGTTTCCGTCAATGCGACGATTTTCGACAACATGACGGCCGAACAGGTCGCCGATTATCTCGATTTCGCCACCGATCTCGGCGTCAATATTTCAATTTCGCCCGGCTACGCCTACGAGCGCGCCGAAGACCAGGAGCACTTTTTATCGCGCCAGAAAACCAAGCAGCTTTTCCGCGATGTCTTCAAGCTAGGGAAAGACCGCGGCCGCGTGTGGAGCTTCAGCCACTCGACGCTGTTCCTCGATTTCCTCGCGGGCAATCAGGAATATCACTGTACGCCGTGGGGGTCGCCGACGCGCAATATTTTCGGCTGGCAGAAGCCCTGTTATCTCCTCGGCGAAGGGTATGTGTCCTCGTTCAAGGAGCTGATGGAAACCACCGAGTGGGAAAAATACGGCACCGGCAAATACGAGAAGTGCTCGAACTGCATGGCCCATTGCGGCTACGAGCCGACGGCAGCGATGGACGCCGTCAAAAACCCGTTCAAGGTTTTCAAGCTGTCGAACACGTTCAAGATCAGAACTGAAGGCCCGATGGCGCCGGAAATCGATCTCTCGAACGCCCGGCCTGCTGAAGAAGTGCACGACAAGATCGTCGCCGAAGAGATGTCAAAGATCGAGGGCGAGGAAGAGCCGGCCAAAGAGCGGGCCGAGGCTGCGGCGTAGCGTTTTCAGGGCGGCGCGGGAATCGGCGCCGAGCTTCATCAGTTCGGGAAACTGCTTCGGATCGCGCACGGCGGCCGCGAGCGTCGCGAACGTTCGCGTCGAGCCGTCATCGGCCACCGCGTTGAGGGCCGCCTCCGGCAGCGCCCTGTCGGACGGATCGGCGACGGCGCGGATGGCGAGGAACGGAACGCCGGCGCGGCCCGCCGCCCGCGCCGCGCCGTGGCTTTCCATGTCGACGGCGAGGCAGCCGTGGTTTGCAAAGAGCGCCGCTTTCTTTTCGACCGTTTCGACAATCTCATCCGAGCCGAACAAGGCGCCCATAATCATTTCGTTTTGAGGAGCGCCATTCGCCGCACACGCATCCCTCATCCTGAGGCGCTTTTGCGAACCCCGGATCAAAGTCCGGGGCTCGAAGGATGAGCGGCTAGCCGCCACACTCGCATCCCATCCTTCGAGGCTCGCCCCCGGAACGAGTCCGGGGGCTCGCACCTCAGGATGAGGGTTTGAGACTATTTCGAAGGACGAAGTGACGGCTCGAAGCAAGTCCCGGTCGCTCGTATAGACCGTCCCGTCATCGGTGAGAACTTTTTCCCCGATGAGAAGCGCGCCGGAGGAAAGCGCCGGATCGAGCCCGCCCGAAATCCCGGCGCTGACAACCGCCCGCGCGCCTTTCTTGCACATCTGCGCGGTCAATTCTTCGGTTCGTTTGGCGCTCGCGCCGGAGACGGCGACGCGAATCTTTTCCGTCGGCGCCGCCGCGCGCACCACGGCGGCTTCCGATTTGAGGCCGCAGACAACGCTGATGAATCTTGTGCCGGTCATCGTCCTGCTCCACCTCCCCTTGCAAAGGGGAGGTCGGAAAATTCAACGAATTTTCCGGGTGGGGATCGATCCCCCCCTTGCTCCCCCCTTTTCAAGAGGGGGAGCGCGTCATGCAGAAACACTGCAAAGCCTTTTTAAGCGGGGGTGGATAAACCAAATGCCAAGTGGAAAATAAAATATCAATAGGAATGAGCCAATGATATTAAGAGTGCGTGCGCGCAGTCCTTTTTCAGCCTTTTCTAGTGTGTAAGCGGCAATTCCTATCAGAATAAATGCCGAAAGATTTCCGGTGATCATGCCTAGCGCCAGAGTGAGCATTAAAGCTTGATCAGCATTCCTGATTAAGCCGAAAGCGCCGGAGACAAGCGCAAATCCCATAAAAAAATAGCCAACAACTCCTGCATAAAAAACAAGCTGCGATGGAGTGCTTTTTGAGATTTCATTTTGCTCTATGCGTGCAACGAAATAGGAACGTAAACTCAATGCCCAAAACATTTGAAAGATGACTGCAGGCAAAACAGCTAAAATCCCCAACAAGAAAAATTGTGGAGAATCGAACACGTTATTAAGCCCGCTCAAAAAGAAGAGCGCAAGGTAGATTAATACAACCCATACGGGCCTGATGAAGAGCACGCTTTTTTTCATAGCAGTACAATAAATTGCGACCCGTAAAACACAACCTCACGCAATCCCCCGCAGGGCCAGTTCCGCCGCCTTGTTCCCCGACCGTATCGACCCCTCGATCGTCGCCGGCACGCCGGTGTCGGTGTGATCGCCGGCGAGCGTGAGATTGGGGAGGCTCGTTTCGGCTTTCAGGCGTTTCTTCACGCCCGCCGGCGATTGATCGAACGTCGCCCTTTTTTCGCGGATGACGCGGACAGCCTCGTAAGGCGCGTCGCCGAGTTCAAGCGCGACTTGCGTTTCGCGCCACATGGCGTTGGCGGCTTGCCTGTTCGGAACGTCGTCCATGCCGATCGCATGGGAGGCCGACACCGTGAGACTCACAATGTCGCCGCGCACGAAGGCCCAGTGCGCGTCGCTCGAGACCATGCCGATAAAGGGCGAGTCGCCCAGCGCAGCCGTGGGAACCGGCGCGGCGAGCTGGTAATGTACGTTGAGGATCGATGCGCTGTCGTCGGGCGGATCGAGTTCCGGCATCAATTGTTTAAGGCGCGACGGCGGCACGGCGAGAATAACCTCGTCGTCTTCGCTTACTTTCACATCTTCGTCGGTGAAATTCAGGCTGGTGACGCGGCCGTCTTCGACCCACAAGGCGCGCAGGCGCGCATTGAACCGGATATCGGCGCCGTTCTTCGCCAGATGCTTCACCGCCGGATCGATGAAGGCTGGGCCAAGCCCAAAGCGCGCGACCAACGGGCGGCTCGGTCCGCCGCCGCGGGCGAACGTTTCGCGAATGACCGACCACAGGAGACGCGCCTGGCCGATCTCAGGCGTCGTGTTGAGCGCGGCGAGCGTCAGCGGCTCCCAGAAGCGGGAATAAAGAACGCTCTTCGCATCGACAATGTCGGCCACTGTTTTTTCCGGACCGGCCAGCGCGATTTTCACCGCGTTGAGATAATCGCCAAGCCGGCTGCCCGGCACGCGGGCGTTCCTGTTCAACACCCAGAACGGAATCGGCCCGTCATTAAGGCGCACGCGCCAGCGTTCGCCGGACTTTATGTCGACAAACGGATAATCGGCTTTCGCCGGACCGATGAGCGGGTCTTCCGACCGGATGCGTTTCAGAAAGTCGAGCGCGGCGTGATTGCCCGACATGATCAGATGGTTGCCGTTGTCGATCGCTCGGCCGAGCGTCTTGTCGTGGAACGACCGGCAGCGCCCGCCGGCGCGGCCGGCCGCCTCGTAAACCGTCACGCGCCGTCCGGCTTCGGCCAGACGCACGGCCGCAGCGAGTCCGGACAGCCCGGCGCCGATGATGTAGACGTGACCTGAATCTGAGGGCATCGGCGGTTCTCTCACGGCGCCGCGTTAAGCGGCGGCGCAAAGAAATAACGCCCGGCGACCATCGTTTTTTCGAATTTCGAAATCGATACCGGTTCGCCGATGCGGTCCCAACCGCGCGCTTCGAGTTTTTTGAGATAAGCCTCATAAACGCCCATCATCAAAAGCGCCGGACGCAAAATCCGCCAATCGAGAGCCTTTAACGATGCGCGCGCCGTCGCAAAGCGCTCCTTGGCGATAGCGGCGAGGTCTTCGGCGACGCCCGGCAACCCCGGCGCGTCAGCGATCACTTTCGGATCCAACGGCGCGCTGTGCTTTTCAAGAATTTCGCGTGGCAAATACAAACGGCCGATCGCCGCATCCTCGTCAACATCTCGGAGAATATTCGTCAACTGGAGCGCATCGGCGAGCGCCAGCGCAAAGCGGTCGGCCGCTTTCGTTTTCGGCGCGCCGAACACCGGCATCGACAACAGACCCACCGCCCCTGCGACCCGGCGCGTATAGGCGAAGAGGCGCTCGAAAGTCGGCGCGACGATCGGACCTTCGGCGTCCATCTCCATGCCTTCGATCAGCATCAGGAATTCTTCCTTGGGCAGATTAAAGCGATGCACCGGCTCCAGAAGCGCCACGCCGGTCGGCGTTGTCGGCGCGCCGTCGTAAAGGCGGCCGATTTCGGCCCGCCAGGCGGCGAGCGCAAGCCGCTTTTCGACGACGGGGCTGTCGTCATCGGCGATGTCGTCGACCTCGCGGGAAAAGGCGTAGATCGCGTGCATCGCCTCGCGCCGAGCTTTGCCGAGAATGCGCATGCCGGTGGCGAACGACGTGCCGGAGCGCCTCACCGTAGCATCAGCGTGTGCGCGCGCCTCTTCAAGCGTCGGGACCGCGGCGCCGGTCATTCGCCCGCCCCCCTTCCGGCGGCGAAAAATCCCCAGATCGTGCCCGTTACGCCGGCCGTCGCAAAATCGAATTTGGTGAGCGCAACACGTTTCGCCAGCGGGTCGCCCTTTCGCAACAGCGCAATCAACCGCGCGGCGAGATTAACGATCACCGCCGATTCCATCGCCAACCGGCGATTCGTCAGCGCCGCCGGCAGACGGCGAGCGTCGGGCATCAGTTTCTCGCAGCCGTCGAGCATGCGGTCGATCACTTTACGCAAGCCCGGCGTCAGCGATTTTCGATTGAGATCCCTGACGCTTGCGCCTTCTTCTTCAAGCCAGTCGCCAATGATGTAGACCCGGTCGAGCATACGCTTGTCGTCGCCGCAGTCTTGCAGATGATTGACGATCTGCAAGACCGTGCACAGAGCGTCGGAATATTTGTAGGCGGCTTTGTCCTCGCCATGAAGATCGAGCAGATAGCGCCCGACCGGATTCGCCGACCGGTCGCAATAGTCGATGAGCTCGTCCCACGTCTTGTAACGCAGCTTCACCGCATCCTGCACGAAGGCTGACACGAGATCCGAGCCGTGTCTGGTTGTGACGTCGGTTTCGAGCATGCTCTCACGCAGGGCGTGGGCTTTTTCATAGCCCTCGGTGAACCCCACCCCGCCCGTCAGCACCGCGCCGAAGGCGTGCAGACGCACGGTCTTTTCCTCGGGACTTAAGTCGCCATTGTCGGCGATGTCGTCGATGGCGCGCGCGAAGGCGTAATAGGTCGCCACATGCGGGCGCAGGCGCGCCGGCAATAAAAACGAGCCGACCGGGAAATTTTCATCCCCCGCGCCCTTGCCCGACGGCGTTTCCGGATCGGCGCCGTTTTCCGGCCCCGCCCCCGCCGTGTTTTCAACCTCGACCGTCGACATCGCACGCACATTAGTGATTTTTCAGGCCTTTCCAAGCACGCGCCTGCGCGCTTATTGAGGCTTTCATGACCGCCTTCATTTTATCGGCGCTGGCGCTCGCCGCCTGGACCTGCCTCGCCTTCGCACACGGCGGATTCTGGCGGGCGCGAGAACGGTTGAATACCGCGCCGGAACCGCCGCACTGGCCCGATGTCGTCGCCGTCATTCCAGCGCGCAATGAGGCGGCGAGCGTCGAGCGCGTGATCGCCGGACACATGGCGAGCGACTATCCGGGCGCCTTTTCGGTCGTGCTGGTCGATGACCATTCCGAGGACGACACCGTCGCGCGCGCTGAAGCCGCAGCATCGGGCGGCGCCCGCTGTTTCACAATCCGGCGTGCGCCGGCGCTCGAGCCTAACTGGACCGGCAAATTGTGGGCGGTTCATAATGGGCTCGAGCATGCAAAGGAACTTGTTCCGGACGCGCGCTACGTGCTCTTGACCGACGCCGACATCGTCCACGCGCCCGATACGCTGCGCCGGCTTGTCGCCAAAGCGGAAGCAGAAGACCTTGCGCTTGCATCGCTGATGGCCCGGCTCGACGCGCGCGGGCTGTGGGGCGGACTTCTCATTCCCGCCTTTGTCTATTTCTTTCAGATGCTTTACCCGTTTCCGCGCGCCAACGACTCTGAGAGCCGCGTCGCGGCGGCGGCCGGCGGCTGCATGCTTGTCCGCCGCAACGCGCTGGTCGCAATCGGCGGAGTCGAACCGATCCGCGACAAACTGATTGACGACTGCGCGCTCGCCGCCCGATTGAAAAACGATCCGCCACCCCGGCGGATCTGGATCGGATTGGCCAAAGGCGAAGCCGTCAGTCTGCGTGACAATCGCGGCTTAGGCGAAATTTGGAACATGGTCGCGCGCACGGCGTTCGCGCAACTGAACAATTCATGGCTGCTGCTCGCCGGAACTGTTCTCGGGATGACGCTTGTCTTTCTCGCCGGCCCGGTCATGGCGCTTGCGCGGCCGTTGCATGAAAGCGCCGCTGCGAGCGGGTTGGGATTCGCCGCCTGGGCTTTGATGGCGCTGACCTATCGCCCGACCGCCGCGCTTTACGGTCAGGCGGCGTGGAAGACCGTGTTCCTGCCGGCCGCCGCGTTTCTTTATACGCTGATGACGGTCACGTCGGCCTTGAGGCGTATGCGCGGGCGCAGCGGGCGCTGGAAAGGCCGCAACTATTAGGATCGCGCTTTAAGCATGCCGCGGTCGCGAAGCCATTCGATCGCCGCCGCTAGCGCATCTTCGAACGGCGCGGCGCGCCAGCCGAGTTCGCGGGCGGCTTTTTCGCTGGTGAAGGACACCTGCCGGCCGGCGAGCCGCACGCCGGTGAGCGGCGCCTTGGGCTGTTCGCCCGTCAACCGTGCGACAAGACCTGTGTCGATAACGCCTGCGGCGAACGCAACGGCGTAGGGCATACGCTTTTTCGGCATCGGCCGCCCGCTCAACCGCTCAAGCGTTTCAAGGAGGCGGCGCATCGGCACATTCTCCCCGCCCAGAAGATAGCGCCCGTGCATGCGTCCTCTGTCGCGCGAGGCGATCAGACCTTCCGCAAGGCTTTTAACCGGCACGAAATTGAGAATGCAGTCGATATAGGCGGGCGTGTCGCCATTGAGAAAATCGAGGATCATCCGGGTTGGCGGCGTCAGATCCGCATCGCCCGGCCCCAGCGGTTCGGTCGGCAGGGCGATGACCGCGTTCAGTCCTTTGAGCGCCGCCGCCTCCACCGCCTGTTCGCCCATACGTTTCGAGCGCGGATAGGCTCCGAGCATGTCATCTGCTTGAAGCATTATGGACTCGTCGGCCATCGACTCGCCGATCGGCGTGTTCTTTCCCACCAGAGTCGTCAGGCTTGAGCAGTATACGAACCGTTCAACCCCGGCCTTGAGCGCCGCTTCGGCGACAATTTCAGTCCCGCCGCGATTGACCCGGTCGAAATCACGCGCTTTCCGCGACCAGAGCTGCGCGTTGCCGGCCAGGTGAAACACCGAACGGACGTCATTCATGGCTTTCCCGACCGCTTCAGCGTCGGTGACCGAGCCCTGAATGTCGCTTTCTTCCGCCGGCGCCGCGAGATCGAAGATCCGCACGCGCTCGCCGCGCGCGCGCAGCGCGCTGACAAGATGGCGCCCGGCGAATCCCGCGCCGCCGGTGACCAAAGTAATGTCGCTCACCCGGACCTCCTGCAAACCAGCAGGCCCGCATCGACGACCGAACCCATGATCAGCGCATCCTGCGTTTCGACTGCGACTGTGGCGGCGGAAAACAGCTTGCCGGAAGGGTCGTCGAACAGCAGGCGCCAGTCGCCCCTGTCCGGATCGACTTTAACGATGCGCGACGGCGCCCGCCCCAGCCCCAGCTTGCGTTGAAGACCAATGCGCATAAGCGAGGGATGCACCGCAGCGATTACATTTCCGTCAACGCCCAGCGTAAGATTGTCGGGGCCGCCCGGCAGATCGATCTTTCCTTCGCGCGCAATGGCGCCGTTTTCTTGTTTTAAGGCCATCAACGCGTTTGCGCGCGTGGCGGCGACGAAGATATCGCCGCCGAGGGTTTCGACGATGCCGTTGGCGTAGGCGACGCCGTCAACGAGCCGGCCGCGATCAAGCTCCGAGACGCCGCCCCGCTTTAATGCAAACATATCTTCGAGGCCCGCCCGCCAGTCGCAGGCGCCGTGATCGTCGGTGAGCAGCACGTGGTCTTCGATAACCAGAACGTCGTTGGCTGCGCATGATGTCAGGGCCGGCTCGCCCACATAGGGTTCGCCGTCGCCGCCGACGCGCTGCAGACGAGGCGTCATTTCCCATTTGCCGTTGATTCGCCGATAGCTGCGATTGATGAAGACAAGCTCTCCCGCACTGGCGTCATAAGCGGCGCCGTGCGGGCGCAACCCGCCGGATACGTCGCCGCGCCGAAGCAGCGAGCGAACTTCAAGCGCTCCATCGCCCGCCGCGAGCAATGCGGCGATGCTGATTTCATAGACGCCGCCCTCCGGAATCGACAGGGCTTTTTTCTTCGCGGCTTTTTCCGCCGCACGGCGGTCATAGGCGGAAATGAATACCCGGTCGTTGCGGGCATCATAGGCGAGGTCTTCGGCGCCGCTGACGAGCGCGCCGCTTTCCGCATCCCGCAAGGCGACGCGCTTGCATTGCCCCGGAGCGTAGACCGACTGCTCGTCAACTTTCTTGGCGCAGCCCGCGATAACCAGCGCCGCCGCGGCGAATGCAACGCGCCAGGCGATTTTTCCGCACCTCCGCCGTTCGCCCATGAACCTTCCCCTCGCCCTAATCATTTCCCGGCCGCGCATAGCCCCATTTTTCGATGAAATGACCCCACCGGCTCTCGACTTTGGCGGCGGCCTCATCGCTATAAGCGAACTTATTTTTCTCAAAGCTTTTGACGGATGCAAGATAGGCTTCGAATTTCGGCCGGGCGGCGTCGAATCCGGGGAGAGATAACGCAGAATAAACGCGCTCCACGGCCGCCATCGGCTCGGCGTCGAGATCGTCATAGCGCAGCTCGACGAGGACATCTTCGCCGAGGCCTTTGGAGTCTTGCTCGTAGGCGCGCATCATGCGGTCATAGACCGACAGAATCGTTTCATCAATGTCCACATGGTCGTAATTCTGCAACGCAAACTCCTTCAGAAGCTTCGTATAGAAATTCCGCATCGAGACGAATACATCATACGGGTTGCGGTGAATATGGACGAACTTCGCGTCCGGAAACATCTCGCGCAGCATCGCAAGACGGCCCGTGTAAACGGGGTTTTTGATCATCAGCGGCAATTCGCCCTGATGAAGATAAAGCTTTCGCAGAAGATAACCGAACCGATCCTTCCACTGCTGAACTTCGCGCTCCGAACACCCGTCGAAGAAAAGCCCGCGGCGCAGATGATCCGAAAACGCATGCGGAAAATAGACGCCGTGATAGAAGGAAAGATCGGTCATGTTGGCGATGGCGATCTCGTCTTCCTGCGGGCTGTCGGGGTTGACCGGGATGTTGTCGATATAGCGGCGTTCGGGGAGCGCGCGTTCCAGCAGCGTATTAAAAACGCGCGCGAGACCGAACAGGTCCCAGGGCAGTCCGGCGGCGACCGGCGTCACGAAACCCCATGCGCCGCTCTTCGTCATGATGTTGTAAAGATGCGTCGTCCCCGAGCGCCAATGGCCCAGAATGAAAACGGGCGCCGGCATCTCCTCGAGCGCGACAAGGCGGCTTTCAATCGTCAGCCGCTCGGCGGTCGAAAACGGCCAGCGCGCCAACGCCGCCAGCGCCGCGCCGGTCGCCGCCAGCGGTTTCGTCGGCAGCCCCGAACGCCCCGCAGCCGCCGCCAGGGTCTGCAAATTCGCGCCGCTTAAGGGGTGCGCCATTAAAATACCTCAAAAACCGCTTACATGCCTGTCCGGCGCTTTAGCGCAACGCGCCTGAATTGGCCAGTTTCAGGCGTTAACGCGCTAGAGGAGCTTTTGATTCCGACCTTTGCTCCCGGATTCGATGCAACGGAAGGCAAATGTCGGAATCGAACCAGTAGCGGTTCAGCTAATGGTTAACAAACTCTGGTAAAGCGCTGAACTGGCAGGCGAACGCCGCTCTCAGGCGGCGCGAGGCAGATTGTAGGAACGGGCGAGGAGTGAACGTTCAGCGCTGTGTCTTATTGACCGGATTATGGTTCGCCTCGGCGCTTATCGCCGCGCCGGGCGCGCGCGCCGACGGGCCAAGCTATTCGGTTGCATTTGAAGGCGCGCCGAAGGGCTTGAAAGAAAAGCTCGAACTCGTCTCCGATCTGAAATCGACGGCCCGTCCCTTGCCGACGGCGGCGGCGCTCAAGCTAGCGGCGCGGCGCGACGCGCGCACCTTTGAAGAAGCGATGCAAGCGGCCGGCTATTACGCCGGCGCGGCCGATTTTCGCCTTGAAGAGTCGGCCGGAAAGAAAGACTGGCGCATCATTTTTGAAATCATGCCCGGCCCCAAATTCAAGATCACGGAATACCGGATCGTCTACGCCGACGCCCCCCTGGAAAACGCCGAAGACAAACGCCCGCAAAGCCTCGAGGACGCCGGCGTCAATCCCGACGGCGACGCAACCGGCGCGGCCCTTCGCGATCTTCAGCGCGTCTTTTTAAATGTTCTCTGGGAGCGCGCCTATCCGGCCGCCCGGATCGTCTCGCGCCGGGCCGAAGCCGATCTCGAAGCGGGAACCGCAACGGCCGTATTCGTGTTCGAAAGCGGGCCGCACGCCCGCTTCGGTCCCCTTTCAGTCACGGGATTAAAGCGCACGGATCCTGAACATCTCGAAAAACTCATCACCTGGACGCAAGGCGAATTTTACGAACGGTCGAAACTCATCGCATTCCGCTCCCGTCTTGCGGCGACTGGCCTTTTCTCAACGATTGACGTCGCCGCCGGCGCGCCGGATGAAAACGGCGCAGCCCCGGTCGTCGTCAAAGTCACAGAACGGAAAAACCGCACGATTGGCGGCGGTCTTTCCTTTTCAACCACGGACGGCCCCGGCGGGCGATTGTTTTTCGAAAACCGCAATGTATTTCACCGAGGCGAACGTATTCGACTTGAGTTCATTGGCTCCGGACTCGAACAGTCTGCAACGCTCAATTTTAACAAGCCTCTGCCGCGTTTTTCAGGATCAGGATACGCACAAGCCAGATTCTCGAACGAAACGACGGACGCGTTCAACGCACGCTCATACGGACTGTCTGGCGGTCTCGCCAAGAAGCTCATCGACGACAGACTGGAGGCGCGGGCCGGCGTTGCGCTTGAAACGTCGAATGTGCGCGCCGACGGCGCCGAAGAGCGCACTTATTTCGTTTCAACGCCCGCGTCGCTTTTGTGGAACAGCGAGGATGACCTGCTCGATCCGAAAAAAGGCGTGCGCGCGGCGTTGACCATGCGCCCCTACACGGGCACTGACAGCTTCACGCAGGCCGAGGCGACGGCGCGCACACGCGTCCTGTTCGGGCCGGGCGACCGGTTGACGGCGGCGTTTCGCACGCGGCTGGGCGCGACTTTTAACACGTCGCTTACGAACCTGCCGCTCAACAAGCGATTTTATGCGGGCGGCGGGGGTTCCGTGCGCGGATTCAGCTTTCAGGAGGCTGGCCCGCTTGACGCCGAGAACGACCCGACCGGCGGGCTTTCCGTCGTCGAGGGTGCGTTCGAGGGGCGCGTGCGTACGCTAAAGAATGTGCAACTCGCCGGTTTCGTCGATGCAGGCTCTGTCTCTTCGAAACGCTTGCCCGATGTTACGGGCGATTATTTCGTCGGCGTCGGCGGCGGCGTGCGCTATCTGACGACGGTCGGCCCGATTCGTCTCGACGTCGCCTTCCCGCTCGACAAGCGACCGACCGACACGGATTTCCAGATATTCATTTCGCTGGGGCAGGCTTTCTGATGGTGCGCGCTCTTCGCATAATGTTGATTACGCTCGCTGCATTCGCCGGCGCCGTTTTCCTCGGCGCGGCGGGAATGCTGTATACGCCGCCGGGACGCGCGTTTCTCTCCGAACTGATCGAGGCTGAACTCGCCGATATGTTCGGCGGCGAGACCGACATCGGCGCCTTATCGGGCGCCCTGCCGCGCCGGCTCGTGCTCGAGGACATCGTGCTGTCGGAAGACGGCGCGCCGTGGCTGACGGTTGAACGCATAGAGCTTGCGTGGCGCCCGTTCCTTCTCTTGCGCGGCCGTCTCGACATCGATCGGGCGCTCGCGCGCAACGCAGCGCTGATAGCACCCCCGCCTCAAAACGAACCCGATACTGGCCCGCCCCGCCTTGTCGCCCTGCCCGACGATCTGCCGAATATTCGCATCAGCGATTTGCAGATCGAAAACTTCTCTGTGGGAGAGGCCATCGCCGGGCGGCCTCATCGTTTGAACGGGTCGGGGCGTCTGTCCATGGGCGGGGGGAGTTTCGACGCTGTCTTGCGCGCGAAAACCAATGGCGGGCATGACAACGTTTACGCCGCCATTCGGTCCGATCCCGAAAACGATCGGCTCTATACGAACATTAGGGTTGAGTCCTCGGCGGACGGCCTGATCGCCGCCCTCATCGGATCCGACGCGCCGATTCGCCTTGAGGCCGTCGCCGACTCGCCGCTTTCCGATTGCCGAGTGAACCTCAGCCTTGACGCCGGCGACTATGGCCGGCTTGAAGCCCGCTTGGCGAGCAATATGCTCGAGGCGAAGCAGGCGACGCTCAACGCCGCGCTTTACCCCGGCCGGGCGCTTGACGGTCTTGACGATGAACTCGGAGAGGAGGCGCGCATTGACGCGCGCCTTGCGCAAAAGCCCGGCGGCGCGACGATTGAAATTACGCGGTTTGTCGGCGCGATTGGCGAAATCTCCGGCGTCATCGACTGGACGATTGCGCGTCGCGCGCTCAATCGCTTGTCGGTTACGTTCGATGCGCAATTTTTGGAACCTTACCGGCCCGATCTTCTGACCTATCTGGGGACCAGTGCGACGCTGACCGCCGATATCGTCCGTCTAAGGCGCGATTACAGGCTTGAAATGAAGCTCGCCGGAGATCGCGGCCAATTATCAATCAGTGACGGACGCACCGATATGCGGCAAAGCCTGACGGGCGCGCTCAATGCGGTTTTGCAGGCGCGCGATGACGCGCCGACGATCCTTCAAGAAGGCGCAGCGCTTGCCGGCGCCTTGCGCGTTGAAGGAAAACAAGCGATCGCACTTGACTCGTTCGGTCTTTCATTTGGCGACGCAAAAATCTTCGCGGGTGATGTGACTTATGACCGGCGTTATGAAACGCTTGATCTCCAGGGCGCTGCAACTGCGCCGCCTGCGCTTATTGCAGCGCTCGCGCCGTCGGCGAAGACGCAAGAGGCCGTGCTCGCTCAGATCGACTTGTCGGGTCCGCTTGACCGGCTGACGGTCAAGGCCGATATCGACGCGCCGAGCGCCAGGATTGGCGACCATCTCGTCCCGGCGGCGACCGTTGAGGTCGCCCTCGCCGGCCTGCCGTCGCTGCCGACCGGCGAGGTTTCGGGCCGCGCCGTCGACGGCTCGGGCCGGTTCGACCTCGCCCTGCGTTCGGCCGCATCCGGGCGCATCGCTTTCCCGCGGATGCGCTTCGCCGGAGAAGGATTTGCGCTGTCCGGCGCCGGCGCCTTTGACCCGGGGTTGGAAATGCTGACGCTCAATCTCGATTACAAAGGCGCGGAACACGCCGCACCGTTGCCGGGCGTAACGCTTGCGGGCGCATTCACCGTTAACGGAACGCTCGCCCGCAGCGGCGCCGGCAGCAACTTCGTCGTCAATGCGCATGACTTTGCGGTTAACGAAACCGCCGTTTCTTCGCTTATCGCGCGCGCAAGCGGGCCGGCTGACCGGCTTGATATTTCCGCCGACATCGGCGCCCTGTCAGCGCCCGGCGCGCCCTTGGTGCGCGACCTTTCGTTGTCGGCCGTTGCGAATATCAAAGAAGAACCAGTTATCAACCTCAACGCATTCGAGGCGGTCATCGGCGAAAACCACGCGAAGCTTGTCGCGCCGGCCACGATTACGCTGGGCGAGGCGGTCGCCATAAACCGGCTTCGCGCGCAATGGGGCGAGACAGGCGCGATCGCGCTTGACGGCGCGTTCTCGTCTGGGCGCTGGCGCGCCGACGCGAATGTATCCGGCGCGCCAATTCCCGGCGCGGCCGGGTTGATCTCTTTCAGTCTCGATCTCGACACGGATCGCGCGGCGCCGGCGCGCGGCGTTTTCGAGGCCAAATCGCTTCTCACCCGCATGGAAGACGCCCAGATCGGCGGCGCCATGGATTGGAACGGACGGCGATTGCGGTTTTCCAGCATTGACCGGGAAGACAAGGCGCTTGCATTCGACATCACGCTTCCCGTCTTGTTAAACCGCGCGGACCGTCTGTCGATTAATATCGACGGTCCGCTCGAAGGCCGGGCGCATTATTCTGGCGCGCTCGAAGTCGTCGCCGCCTATCTGCCCGCCAGCCTGCAAAGCCTTGAAGGCGTGCTCGAGGCGACGCTCGAGCTTGGTGGAACCCTCGATGCGCCCAGCCTCGCCGGACGCGCCGCCGTCAGCGACGCCGCTTACACTGAGCTGCGCTCAGGCCTCAGCCTCGCAGGAATTCATGCAGACGCGCGCGCGGAACGCAAAGACGGCGCAACCGTCATCGCATTCAATATAGGCGGACGCGGGGCCGGACAAATGGACAAAGACACGATCAAGATCGACGGCGCCGTAACCCTCGACGGAAAGCCGACGATTTCGGCCGAGGCGACGTTCGACAAGGCGACCGTGTCGGCCGGACCGGTGAGTGCGGCGACCACATCGGGAACGGTGAAGCTCAGCGGACCGCTCGACGCCATCGCCGCCGCCGGAGAGCTTACCGTTCATTCGCTCGACGCCGAGATTGTCGCGCCAAAGGACACCGGGCTTGCTTCTATTGACGTCGTCATCGTCGGCGACGGGGCGGGGGAGCCGGCTGTTCTCGATACGCCGAAACCGCCTTTGACCTTTGACGTACGAATCACCGCAGACGACCGCATTTTCGTGCGCGGGCGCGGACTTGAAAGCGAGTGGAGCGTCGACACGCGCGCAATCGGTGATGCGGAAAACCCGGTCATTGTCGGTTCGATGTCGTTGCGCCGCGGCTGGTTCGACTTTTCCGGCCGGCGCTTTAATTTGACCGAAGGCGGGCTCGTCTTCGACGAACTCGTCGTCAACGATCCGCTTATCTCTGCGCGCGCCGAACATAAAACCGCCGACGGCGTGACAGCGATTATTGTCGTCTCAGGACGCGCGTCGGCGCCGAAGATCGCCCTGCAGTCGAGCCCCGCCCTGCCCGCCGAAGACGTGATGGCGCTGGTGCTGTTCGGAAAGCCGGCTCAGGAGCTTACCGCGCTCGAATCGCTCCAGGCTGCGCAAGCTCTCGCCGCGCTCGGCGGGGTCGGGCCGCTCGGCGGCGGCATGGTCGGCTCGGTGCGTCAGGCGCTCCGGCTCGACCTCCTCAATTTCGACGTCGACCCGGAATCCGGCGGCGGATCGCTTACCGTTGGAAAATATGTCGCAAGCGGACTGTTTGTCTCGGCCAGCCAGGATGCGCAAAGCCAGAACGGATCCTTTCGCATCCAGTATGAAATAACGAATTCGATCGCAGTCGAGACCGAGATGAAGCAGGACGGAGAACAGACGGTTTCAGCGAACTGGAAAAGAGATTTCTAGAGCGCATTCCGAAAAGTGGGAACCGGTTTTCGGATAAAATGCGCGACAAAACAAAAACCTAGAGCATGTTCTCCGACTCGCATTTCGGAGAACATGCTCTAGCGCATCGAGCGCGCCTCTATTCTTTCGCTGCAAACCTTTCCGCCATCATTCCATCGAGATGCGCCAGCAGTTCCTTTGCCCGGCCCGCCGACATTCCCTGGAATTTGAACGCCTTCACTGCCTCGAGATTCGACGCGTCGGCGCCGACGACCACAAATCCGATCATGCCCAGACCGTAATGCGGCATGCATTTGTAGGCATAGACGCCGGGCGTATCGAACGTGTAGCGGATTTCTTTGTCGAACCCTGAGCGGAATTTATCGACGCCTTCCGGAACGGCGCCCGGCAGGAATTCGACGTTATGGCCCGGTTGCTGAGCCTTCCAGACGATCGTGTCGCCCTTGTCGATCATCACCACGCCCGGGTTGAAGCTGTTTCTTTCCTGCGTAGACGGATCAAGCGTCCACATGTCGACGACGACGTCGGCTGCAATTGCGCTTGTGGAAAGAACGCTTAGCAGCAGGCCCAGCACTAACTTTCGCATGACGGTCTCCACATCCTTAAATCCTGATTGAACAAGTCGATAGCGGCCCGTCTAACATCGAATGCATTGCGAACAAGTGCGCGCATTGCCGCAGCCAATATTGGAAATCTCTTTGTTTCAGCATCGATCACGATACCTCACAACCAGTCACGAAAAAGTGTTGAGACGATTGCTTGACGCTTTAGAAGGCGCCGCATTCGGCCGACCTTTGAAATAGTCGTTTGATTTCAAGGGAAACAGAGATGAGGTGCGACATTATTGCATTCTGTATACGGTCTAATGCGTGACGAATTGGCGCGTTCATCCGTCACTATTTCAGTCGTAAGGCGCCCCTATCAAATGCTTCGGCAGGGAAAAATAAACGGGGCGCGCCATGCAGAAAATATCCCGCACTCAACACCGTAATCTTCCATTAACGATAGGTCTGTCAGGTCTGTTGTTTCTCTCCGCAGGCGCAGCGCTCGGCCAGTCAGAAGGGCCGGGCGCCGATCTTTTCAAGGAAAAAGGCTGCAATAGCTGCCACGCGATCGGCGGCCAGGGCGGCGATTTCGGTCCGGCGCTCGACGGCGTCGGAGACCGCTACAACGCCGAGTGGATTTTTACCTGGCTGAAAGACCCCGCGGCGGTCAAACCGGGCTCGCAAATGCCCAATCTGGGGCTTACCGACGAAGAACGCGCGCATCTTGTGTTTTATCTGGTGGAGCAGTCCGCCGGAAATTCAAAGGCGCCGGTCGTCGCAAAAGTCGGCAATGCGTTCGTTTCCGACCCGCCCGACCTTAATCCGGCATCGATTGAAAACGCCTATCTGGATATGGGAACGGAAGAGTCCTACACAGACGTGCAGCGCCACTCGCTGCAGGATCAGATCCAGACATTCATCCCGCCGCTGCTGCAACCCGCCTTTACGCAGCCGTCCTTCGTCTTGCCGCCAGGCGCCGCGCGCGTTGGCGTGACATTCAGGGATGTCGCGACGATCGAAGAAGACGATTTCGCCGGCCAGATGGAGTTCGGAGCCCGCGTCGTTGATCTGAACGTCAAGCGCCGCTTTTACGATTTCGACGCTTTTATCGGGCTCGACGATAATTTAACGCTGC
Source organism: Parvularculaceae bacterium (assembly GCA_046756245.1). Lineage (GTDB taxonomy): Bacteria > Pseudomonadota > Alphaproteobacteria > Caulobacterales > Parvularculaceae. Next base: position 220 of record JBHHVZ010000005.1, on the reverse strand, counting down.
GCCTCAATATTCCGTTCAGCGATTCGAGCGTGGACGCCGAAATGAATCCGGCGTTCCTGACGCCAATCTCCGTATTTCCGCAAGGCTCGACGCTGAAGATCGGCGATATTAAGCTCTTCGCGAAAAAGAAATTCATCGACCAGGGAAATTTTCCGTTCGGCGTCGCCGGCGTTGCAAGTCTGTCGATTCCCACGGGATCCAATCATGAACGGTTTGACGC